>JBHPGL010000095.1:0-5489 GCA_042570655.1 Nanobdellota archaeon
ACTAATAATCATACTAATAACTATTTTAGTCCTCTTTTTTACAAAACTCATATAGAAAGTCAATTTAATTGAATATATAAATATATCGAGATAATCAAGAACTAATTAAACATTTACATCTCATCAGGTGCATCAATAGATAACAAAGACAATCCATTAGCAATAACTTGTTTAATCGCAGAAATCAAACTTAATCTAGCATTCTTCAATTCATCTTCTTCTTTAACAATTGGACACTTAACATAAAATTCATTAAATGTTTGTGCTAGTTCAATCAAATATCGTGCAATAATATGTGGTTTGTAATCATCTGCAGCTTTTTGAACAATTTTCTTATAGTTGCCCAATAATATAATCAATTTTCCAGCTTCTTTAGATTTTAACAATTCAAAATTGCCAACTTTAAATTCACCTGCTTTACGAAGTATAGAACAAATTCTAGCATGTGCATATTGTACATAAGGTCCTGTTTCACCTTCAAATGAAATACTTTCTTTTGGATCAAATGTAAAATCTTTAATTGCATCAAATTTAATTAAATAAAATCTAATCGCAGCCATTGCAATCATCTTAGCTCTTTTTTCCAAATCCTTTTCAGAAATTTCAGGATGTCTTTCTTTAGTTTCTTTTCTGGCAAGATCAACAACTTCATTAACAATTGTATCTGCATCAACAACATTACCTTCTCTTGACTTCATCTTTCCAGTTGTAAGGTTAACCATGCCATAAGCAAAATGATAACATTTGTCAGCGAATGGATATTCTAATTTTTCAAGAATTTTAAATAAAACATTAAAATGATAATTCTGTTCAGTTGCAACTACATAAATCATTTTATCAAATTTATAATCTTCATATCTCAATTTTGCAAGATAAATGTCTTGCGTCATGTAAACTGTTGTTCCATTTGGACGCAGTAAAACTTTTTTATCATAACCTTCTTTAGTTAGATCAATTACAACGGCTCCATTTTCATCTTTTTCAAACAATCCTTTCTTCAACCCTTCAATAACAATTTCCCTTCCTAGTTTATATGTATCACTTTCAAAATATTCTTTATCAGGTTTAACATCAAACGTTTTATACGTTTCATTAAATCCGTCCAATGCCCATTTATTCATCTTTTTCCAAAGTTTAATAGTTTCAGGATCACCTTTTTCCCATAGAACTAACATTTCTTTAATTTCTTTATCTAGGTCAGGATTTTCCTTTTCTTTTTGTGAATATAAAACATAATATTTACCTACAAAAAAATCAGATTTCATATTAGATTTTTCAGGAGTATCATCTCCACCCCATTTTTTATATGCTAACATAGATTTACATATGTGAACTCCTCTATCATTAACAATGTTAATAGGTATTACTTTTTTCCCAATATTATCAAATATTTTTATAAGACTACTTCCAAGAACCATATTTCTAACATGACCTAAATGCAGAGGTTTGTTTGTGTTTGGACCAGGATATTCTATGAGATAAGTTCCTTTACCTTCCGCCCTACCAAACTTTTCTTTTTTATTAAGAATTTTTTTAATAATATCTTCTGCAACCTTTTGTTTATTTAGAAAAAAGTTTAGAAATGGACCAAGACTTCTAATTTCTTTAACAATTTCATTTGGTTGAATAGTTTCAGCTAGTTCTTTAGCAATTTCAGCAGGATTTTTTTTAAGTTCTTTTGATAAGGCAAAGCATGGAAATGCATAATCTCCCATATAGGGTGATGGCGGTACTTCTACCATTTTATCGATAGCTTTTTTATCTAATTTAACTTGTTTATCGATCAATCCTACTACTTTCTGTTTAATTTCTTCCATAGAACGTCTATATTTGTCTTTATTAATATATTTTACTATATTTTTGTAAAATTAAAGAAAAAGAAAAAAAATTAACAAATTCTTTCAAGACCTTCAGACATCCTCCAGATAAGCAAAGCATCATCAACTGATATAATACCATCACCATCTACGTCTCCGTCTCCATCTCCAAGATTAATAACAATAGCAACATCATTTTTATCTAAAATACCATCTTTGTTCAAATCATATTTTTGGATTTGGAGATTAATAACACTGGCATCACCTGGATCTGTAATATTATTATTGTTAAAATCTATCACTTTGGACGATCCTTTAAAACCTACTGAAATATCCATAATATATTCAATATCTTCATATGAGACTTTTCTATCACTGTTAACATCATAAATAGCAAGTGCTTGAGAGGTTTCGTTTGAGTTAAAATCAATGAGTCCCACAGCTGCGTTCATTGTTATATTAGAATCATTAATTGTAACTTTATAATCACCATCAACGTCAGCTATTGATCTTTCAAAACATTTATCAAAATCATATAAAAATTTAATTTCCTTCGCAAGCAATGCTCTATTGAAAATTTTTAACTCATCTAACTTACCATCTAATACATGTCTTCCTTTAAAGCTTCCAATAATCAATGGTTTGTTATTTGTTCTTGGAGTAATTGTATTTATTTTTGAACCAATCAATTCTCCATTTAAATAAGTATTTACAGTACTTGAGTCGAATGTATAAGTAAAATGATACCAAACATTGTTTTTAAGTCTGGCATCTACTGCAGGTAAGTGTTTTGTTGTATCACCGATTGAACCTCTTATTGTAGTATAAGGAGTTACCCACACACCATAATTGTTAAGTTTTTCTTGACCCGATCCTTCTTTTCCAAGAATCATATCCCAATTACCTTTACCAGTTGCTAAAGAATCACCTTTTATCCAAAACATTATTGTTCCTTGAGTTAAATCTAAATCAGAACTATCTGCAACAGTAACAAAATCATTTTGACCATCAAAATTTAAACAATTTCCATCAACACACTCAGAAGACCAGTTTGCACCATTTATAATACCATCATTACCTCTACCTGTTCTATCAAATATTTTATTACCAGATCCTTGATTAAAATTATAATGTAATATTGGTTGGATTTCAGTAGAACCATAGGCTTGACCTAATAAATCTCCTCCTTCAGAATCTAATTCACCCAAACCAGGTTGAACAACATTATTATTACTTGTAAACATAAACACGATAGCGACAATAGCCACAATAGCAACTAATGTAGCATAGAAACCATAATTATTCATTTTAATATCTTTCATAAATATCACCTATTTTATATATAATATTTTATTAGTATTTATAAAGTTTCTTATAAAAGAATTCAAAATAATATCAATTTACTTCTTATCAACCTTCCCACTCAACTTCTTCATCTCAATATCATTATCAGCTTGCCGAATCATTGATTTCAACAGAACATCATTCTTTTCCTGTAACTCATCAATAATCTTATCTTTCCGTTTCAACTCATCAGAATACCATTGCTGTAACTTATTAAATTCTTCAACAGAAACACTTCTCCCACTATCATTCAATTTAGAACCAGATTTAAGTTTGGCAGACTTTACTTTAAGATCTTTCAGTTCAGTTTGAACATTATCTATAAATTTCTTAATTTCATCTACAGGATTTACAGCCATAAATAACCTAAATATAATGATAGTTAATAAATATTATCAAAATAAAAAACATACTTATTCTCTAGAGTAAATATTTACATTATTAACCTTTTCAACATAAAGATCCATATCAACTGCAATATCTCTTAATTTATGACAAACTTTTTTTGGATTATTCGGATTAAGATCTTTAGCACTAACAATTCCATATTTATCAAGAAAATACTTAACAGCATCATTTAAATTCATTTTATTAGGATCTAATTCTTGACTCTTACCTGATTTAATATTTCCTCTATATTTTGCATTAAATCCATCTATCTCGTCTAAATAATCCAGACCAAACTTAAGATTTTCTTTTGCATGACCCATATTTTTTCCTGTTTCTTGAACAATTCTTTCTAATTCAATATCACGTTTTTCTGAATATTCTGCATATAGTTTTTTTAATATCCCCATATTTAATCCCCCCATAATATTTAGAAAAATACTATAGAATTATATAAATATTTCTGTATTAAATAACAAATATAAGATTTTGTAACGAAATTGAGACAATAAAAATAAGAAAAAAATAATTAACCTCTTCGGTCATTAGCTCTTCTACTTGGCCTAATCTTTTCAGCACCTTTACCTTTACGTAACATTCCTCTACTTTTACGACCAGCTGAAGTAAGACCTCTAAATACTCTACCTGTATGCTGTTTTTCAGCAATCCATTTAGTATCTTTATCAGCTAATATCTGAGGATGAGCTTTATCAACTAAGATAATTTCGTACCAATAATACCTACCATCTTGAGCTACCCAGTAAGAATTTAACACTTCACAATTAGGATATTTTTTGTTAGCTCTTTCTTCACAAATTTGTTGATAGTTCTTTCTAACATCTTTTCTTTTCCTAAATCTTTTAGAACGTCTACCACCAGCAGCTCTAGGTTTTTGTCTTCCGCCTCTGATAACTCTTTGTCTAACAACCACAAAACCTTGTTTAGCTTTATACCCTAATGATCTTGCTCGATCAATTCTGGTTGGTCTTTCTAATCTTACTGTTGTTGGTTCTCTTCTCCAAGCAACCAATCTTTCACGCCAAAGTTCTGGCATGTTTGCTTGAGGTTTTTTCCATAAATTTTGAACGTATTTGTACATTCCCATTTGTATCACTCCACTAGACTTTAATTCAAAGCAAAGCTTTTCATACTCAGCAACTTTGTTGCTGATATCTAGATTTTGAGATTCAGGATTACCCTACATGTCTCAATATAACTCAGAATTCGGGTTTTATTTAAAAAACTTTTGGTAAAATCACCAATAATACCATAAATACCACTGTCAAATTCGCATAAATGACATGCTTCGCAGAATGTGCAATTCGACCTGAGGACAAGCATTAGCTTGGCTGAAGTTGAGGAGCTAGCTATGCCTGACAGTGGTATTTAATTAGAATTAATTTTTATCAACTACTTTATCAATACTTACATATTCTCCAGCTTTAACCTTATTAAAAATTTCTAGTGACCTATACAAATCATCACGAACTTTATTACCAGTCAATTCTTTATCAATAGAATCATAATCCCCAGCTAAAATCAACTTTTCAAACACATCAGGAGACATATAATAATCACTTCTAGATTCATTTCGACCCAATCTCCTATATGATTTTTGATCTAATTCTTCCTGGACAACACTATTATCCAAACCTAAATTTCTACATCCATATCCACTTTCTTTATGTGGTCATAAAGAAAGTGGATATGGATGTAGAAATTTATGACCAAATAAACTCATTTATTCACCTATTTTTTTTAGAATTTTCTCAAGAAAATCCAATTTCTCAGGACTAACTAACTTCTTTTCTTTAGTATCAATATCGTGTGGCAATACATTATATAATGGATTAATTGAATAATCTTCACCAATATCTAATCCAAGATTTTTACATCTATACTTATTTGCTTCTCTCCCTTTATATCCATAAATTTTGAACG
>JBHPGL010000096.1:0-5407 GCA_042570655.1 Nanobdellota archaeon
ATTTTCAGTTTTTTGCTTATCTAATTTTTTTGTCTTCTTCTTGTTTTATATCTTTTTCTTTCTTTTTATCTGATTCTTTTTTATAATTTTTAATATAATCCCATTCTGACCAAACTATTGAATCTCTTAAAGTTCCTGAAGCAACTCCTACCCTCATTTCTTCAAGAACAGTTCTAACAATATATTTTGCTTCTTCTGGTTTTGCAGAAGTTAACAATTCTGCTATTAAACCAACTTTTTGGTCAACTGAACCTGAACCTGTTAATGTTGGAAGTTTTTGTAGATTTTGAAATACTTTTTTAACTGTTAATGATTGTGAGAATAAAGTTGCCTGCTTTTTCTTTTCAACTAGTTTTTCTGAAACTAATCCAAGATCACCTGTTTTTGTCCATTGATTTTCTATTTCTGCTGGAGATGATCCTGTTGCAGTTGCAATTGCTTTAATTATATATTGTGAAGATACACCAATTTTAGTTTCATCATGGAAAGGAAATATTCTTCCTTGTATTAGAAGGATAATTTCCTGCATTTGTTCATGTCCTTTATGATGTTTTAAGAATGATGCGAGAATGAAAGTTTTTTCTAGTCTTTTGCTTGTTTTTTCAAGTTGTTGATAGATTTCCACCAGTTCTTTATATTTCATATAAATATGTTTGGGATCTCACTTAGTAAATTTATCTTTCAAAGAAGTTATACAATAAGCAAGAGCATTGCATGCTAAAGCTCCACTCATAAATTCCCAATCTTCTTTACCTTCAAATAATGAATAAACGCAATATCCAACATGTATAACAGACAAACCCATAAAGGTTCTAAAATTTGTATTTAATTTTTCATACAAATCATATGGACTATCTACAAAACAATTTATTGCATTACATACGATATAGGTTAATCCACCTGCTGCTGCGCCTGCAGCGACTAATTCTTTTGTTTCTTCTATCATTTTATTTTACTCCATAAATTTTTTCTTCAATATTATTACATAATTCTCTATCAAGCTCTTTGAAATTAAAATTTCCTTCATTATTTGATAGATATATACCACAATTTCCCTGACCAAGAGATCCTGTTTTAATTGAGATGTAAACATCAGGAATATTATCATTATTGTAATCTATGTGATGAGCATCTATATTGGTAGGTGTAATAAATAATCGTGTTAATATCGCAAAAGTCATTACACCAGTAGTAAAACCTACTACAAAATTATTTAGATAGGATGTTATGTTTTTCATTGTTAACCCTTATTTATTTTGTTCTAAAACCAATTGGTTTTTCATCTGGTTTGTCTTTAGTATTATTTATTTCATCTAACCAATCTTGAGTTGTGATTTTATATAATTCACCTGATTCGTCTGTTTTTTCTTTTGCCATGTATAATAACTTTTGAAATATTCCTTGGCCTTCACCAACTAATTTTCTTCCTGACAATGATTTTGATTCTTTTGCAATTAATTCAAAGTTTAATTCATCAAAAGGATGGATTTCTGCATTTTCTTTATGTTTTTCAACAGTTTTTTGAACTAATTCTAATCTAGATTGATAATTTGGAAGTGGAACTTTAATTCCATGTAATCTATCTTTTAGAGCGCTATCAATTAGATTGTACTTGTTTGTTGCAGTTATTAGATAAACATTTTCAAGTTTTTCAAATCCGTCAATTTTTTGCAATAAAATGTTAACTAAACTATGTTGCACTCTATTAGAATCATCATCACGATGTGCAATTTGATCAAATTCGTCTATGAAAATAATTGATCTTTCATATTCATTTGCTTCTTTAAATATTTCTTCAAGATTTTTTTCAGATTCACCAACATATTTATCATAAATATCTTGAGCTTTTACTAGGATAAAATGTGCATCTGCATCATTTGCAATCCCTTTTGCCATCAAAGTTTTACCAGTACCTGGAGGACCATGGAGTACAACTCCTGCTTTCTGGCCAATTCCCCATTTTTCAAACTCTTCAGGATCTTTAAAGTATTCAAGTACTTTTTTTAATTCATTCTTTGCTTCTTCATTCCCCACAACATCTTCAAGTGTGATTTTGTTAGTATTTTCAGTTTTTTGCTTATCTAATTTTTTTGTAATTTCTTGTTTAAATTTATTTACTTCTTTATCTGAAACTACTTTCATTCTTTTTTTTCCTTTCTCTTTAGGAAAATCATTAAAGAATTTATCGCCAAGTCCTGGACAAAGACTGTCTAAGAATTTCTTATCTGGAATTTCTCCATCTTCATCAACCATAGCTTTAATAATATTATAATAATCTGGCAGTTTTGGATCTTCTCTTTGTATTTCATAGAATTTAGAATTTTTATGTTCAAAGATTGGATCTGGATTAATATTTTTAGTTTCATATGGGATTTGATCATTTTCCACTCTACGTTTAGCAGTATGTAATACGCCATATCCTTCTGGAACACCTAATTTTTCAAGCAATGAAAATATTGGTTCTAAAGATTCTGCAATATATTTGTATTCAGATTGTTTTGAAGTATTATTCTCAATCGGTTTAAACTTTGGTTGTGGTGGATAATATCTTAAAAGTGTATCTAAATTAGCATTTGTTCTTTTATTCTTTTTTTCTTTTAATTTATTATAAGACTCATCTGATACATTTATAAGAATTTCATAAATATTTCCTGCCTCTGTTTGTTGAGTAATTACTTTTGTTGGAGTATTTCTAAAATCAATTCCAAAAACTTCATCTATTTTTCCAATTGTTTTTGGTTGATTTTTATTTCGATATTTGTTTATCTTATTTAAAAATCCTTTTGGTTGTTCTTCGATTTCATTTGTTTCAATATCTAAAGGTTGAGTTAAAATGTAAGCTGAAATTCCTCCATTATTATAGTAGATTTTCACATCATTAATTATTGATGAAAAGTCATCAAATATTCTTTGTTTTTCGTTGTCATTGAAAATATTTTGAGTTCTGGATGAAATGTTTAATGCGTATTCAGGTTTTTTTCTTGTATCTGAATACTTATCATATAAAATGTGTTTTTCAATCATTTTTCTCACCTGGTAGATATGATCTTATAATTTCTTTCAGATCTTTTCTTTCATCTTGATCTAATTTTTTTCTTTCAACAAATTCAACATATGTCCAATTTGGTTCTTTTGGAAAAAGACTTTTCTTAATTCCTGTTTGAGACCTACTACCATTATTGAAACTGTCTCCTTCATAAAAATTAAATACTTGTTTATCCCTTGTTGTGATCATTTGATTAGCAATTTTTCTTGCTAATTCAGAAAGGTCTAATGAACAGCCAACAATTTCACCACATTCTGATTGATACCAGAAATCTGTTAATTTATGTTTTTCGTTTTCATACACATATCGTTTAAATATTTCATAATTTGTCATGTTTTTTCACCCTGTTTGGTTGTCTTTGTATAGTAATAACAATCTGTAATATATAAAAATTATTGTTAATATTTTTTACAAACCACAATATTTATATATGATTACCGCATTATGACCGAATAATATGGAAAAAATAGATAATTTGGATATGAAGATAATTAAACAGTTGCTGCTTAATTCCAGGCAGAGTGATACTCAGATTGCTAAGAAAGTGCGGCGGAGTAAGCAAGTTGTAAGTTATCGTATAAGAAATCTGGTTAAAGAGAAGATAATTAAGTATTATTTTACTGCTTTAAATTTGTCTAAATTAGGTTTAATTAGTCATGTTAGAGTATTTTTCAAATTACAAAATGCTGATTTAGTAAAAGAAAAGGAAATTATTGAATTTTTATCAAATAATGATAAAATTCCTTCTGTTTCAAAATTAGGTGGGAGATTTGATATCGCTATAGTATTGACAACTAAGAATAATTTTGAAGTACATAGGATTATTAGAGAGATCATGGATAAATATGGAGATTATTTAAGCAATTATGAATTGTCTTTCAGAGTTAATTATCATAGACATAAAGAGAAAGAAGAAAAGGTTGTTTATACTAAGGAAATTGAAGTATTTGAGTTGAATGATATTGAGAAGAAATTGTTAAGTATATTAACTAAAGATGCTCGTATGAATGTTACTGAAATTGCTTCTAAGTTGAAATTACCTGTTTCAACAACTATTTCTAAGATTAAAAAGTTAGAGAAGGAAGGTATAATTCAAGAGTATACTGCCTATCCTGATTTAGATAAGTTAAATTTAAAGATGTATCATATTTTGGTTTCAATGAAGAATGTATCTACTGATGATGAGCATAAGTTGAATGAATTGATTGTCGAGAAAAATGTTGATTCTGTTGCATTTAGTTTAGGCAGGTGGGATGTAGAGTTTATTTTGATTGTTAAGAATTCTGAAGAAGTTCATGATTTTACGATTAAGTTAAGGAGTTTGTTTTCTAACATACAAGATATTGAAATAATGGAAATATTTAAAGAATTTAAATATGATTTTTCAATTTGTTTGAATTTAGTTTAAATTAATTTTTCAATTCTAAATCCATATGAAGCACCAAAAGGATGTATTAATTGTCCACTATAGCCCAAATCGTCAAATCCATTTGGTTTTAATTGAATGATAGCATAATCATATTCTATATTACTAACATGAATACCCATTCCATCTGGAATATTTTCTTTCACAAGCATAAATGTTCCATTTCTTAAAAACGCTTTTTCATATATTGATTTCATTGTAATCATATCATCGTCTAAAAAATCTGATAATTCCATTTTTATTTTCCTCCTAATTTAATAAATATATCCCATATGGCAATTGCTTATATTGAGATTTTTTCTCTGCATTTGCTTTATTTTTTGCTAACTCTAAACAAGGCTTATTATTTGGATGTATCTCTGCCAACAATATATTATTGTTTTTATATTCTAATATTTCATCTAAAGCCATTTCACCAAAGTTTTTACTTTGATATTTTTTATCAATAACTAAGTGATAAGGATAGATGAAATTTTCATTATCTACAAATGTTTCTGGCAGCCATAGATTTGAACCAGGCATCCAAACATGGTCTGCTGGAATATCTTTTCCAATCTTTCCTTTAAGATTATAATCATTTTGTAACTGATTGTTTAATTGTTTTTGATTAAGCATGAAAAAATATCCAATCATATCTCCATTAATTAATAATTTGCAGTCAAGATATTCATTTTTACCATCAGCCATTCTTTCAAGCTCTTCTTCTGTTATTGGTACAAATCCGTTAGGATCTTGTTTTGCCATTTCAAGCATTTTTTTTCTTACAGAAGAATCTTGTAGATATTGTCTTCCATCAACTATTTTAACATCTTTGAAGACATTTATTGGTAAGAAATCTCTTTCTTTAATTATAACTGGTTCTGTAAAATAATCATTAACTGCATCTTTTGATATTGACATGATCAATGCAAGTTGTTTATTTTTTTCAGTATAAT
>JBHPGL010000097.1:0-5213 GCA_042570655.1 Nanobdellota archaeon
ATGAAAATTATATTATAAATGCAAATACAATACAATTATTGGGTAAAGGGATAAGCGATTTAGAAGATAATGTTGTTTCAATAGGATTAAATAAAATTCAATTGGATTTAATTTCACAACAACCTGAACTTAAAAAAATATTAGATTCTAGGAAAGGTTATAGTGAAAGGATAGATGATGCTTTTAGAAGAATTGATGATGGGGAAGCTGATGAAATAATAATTGATTTAGATGGAACATCAATTACGATTAATAGTGGTACTGTTAAAACTTTTAAAAAAATTGGATCAGCATTGTTTACAGGAGGGCTTGGTAAAGATGTTGTTGATATATTTGGAGGTTATGATAATGTAAAAGAATCTGTACAAAATTTACAATTTGAAAATAATGAACGTATTGAAGGATTATATGCAATTCAGACTTTAAATGCATTAGGAATAAGCGGTCAAGAAATTCAAAGTTGGATTGATGGAGAAATTGATAATTGGCAATATAATTTAATAATTAATAAAATGCTAATTAAAAATCGGCCTGCTAATTTTCAACCAACAGGTTTTATAACAGAAGCATCATCAAAAATAGTTGATCAGGATGGTAACTTTGTTACTGGAACACCTATTTTTGGAACAGTAAATGAATATTATTTAATTGATACTGAAGAAAAATTAAAAGCATTTGGCTTTTTAGAATCAACAAGGGAAGCTGCAAGATCAATTTATTATTCAGATGAGTATGGTGAAGATATTAAAAAACTGCTTGGAAATGAGCCAATATTATATATTGCAGGTGATTATCAATCTACTGATTATTTAGCTATAGATCTTAAATTACCACAAGCAAAATTTAAAAGAGATATTGAGCAATTTGAGTTTAGTGGTACAGGTAAGGTTTTGAATTTTATTGATGAAGGTTTTAGTCCAGGTGTTATTGGAATTTCTGCTCTTACTGGTGGATTTGGAGGAACATTGTTTGGAAGTGCTACTGGTCTTACAGGAGCAGGCTTAGGTATTGCTGAAAATATTATTATTGATGCAGTTGCTGGTACTGTCCTTGTTGCAAGTGGTGTTAATCCTGAAGAACATCCTTATCTAGCAATGGGTACTGCTTTTGGAGTTGTAGGTGCTACAAGTATTCCAAGGATTATGAAAGGATTAGCAAGAAATAGTGGTGCAATTCCTGAGGAATATTTTCAAGCTATATCAAGACACACTGATTTAAACGTTGAAGAGGTAAAATCGATCATAGGAAAAATGGATGACAATTCTCTTCGTTCTTTGATAGGTTATCGTGAATTTCAGGAGAAATTGTTTGAAAGTTTAAGAACAAATATTAAAGGTAGTTTTGATGAAAATGAATTATTCATATCTTAAAAGAAGTTATGAATTAAAGAGTTTAGGATTAAGAAAGATAGGTAATGAATTTTATGACCAAACAGGAAATGTGATAGATGATATGGATACGCTTGATGATTTTTTTAGATTAACTAATGCAAAATTACAAATTGATGAAGCTTTAGAAACACAATTAATTAATAAATTTAATGCTCCTAATAAAATTAAAAGCAACATAATGAGACAATTAGGATACAATCCTGTTGAAGGTTCTATCATAGAAAAATTAAAAATTAAAAGTATAAATAAAAAAATAGCTAATGGAGAAATAACAGCTGATTTAGAACAAAGCGTCAGAAAGATGTGGAATGAAAATCCTAGTAGAACAGCATCATTAGTTGATAATACTTATTTACATGATTTAGATATTGGCAGAGATGATTTTTATAATGCTTTAGAAAGGGAGTCAGCAAATGATAAGTTTTTATCAGCATTAGATGAGGCTAATGTTAAATATAATCTTGAAATTACATCTGGTAAACCTATGTTAGATCTAGATGAAGTTCAATATATAAAAGGAGATTATGGTGTTGTAATTCAGAATAAAAATGGATTTAAAAAAGTGTTAGTTAAAGTAGATGGAGAATTTAAAGTTGTTGATCTACCTGATAATGATCTGCAGATAATTGGAGGATTAACTCCTGAACATAACAAGGCAACCAGACAATTATTTTTAAATGAGATTGAAGTTAAAACAGAAGTAATTGGTGATAGACCTATGCAAGGATTTTTTGCTAAAGGTTATAGTCAACAAGAAACTAAAAGTATAGATGATATTTTGGAAAAAGGTCCTGATTATTTTGAAGAACAAATTGGAGTTTCGTCAAGAGTTAGTGTTGTTGGTGAAGATATTGTAGATGTAGGACCCCCTATTAGAACAAATATTGATGATGAAAATTATATTGTTCGAGAATTTACATTAAAAGATGGAACTAAACATAAATATCCTACTGCTAAAATATTAGAAGGTGGTGAAAAACAAGATATTCTTTTTGAAAATGTTTTGCATGATGGAAGAACTGTATGGAGCACTGATAATATTGAAAAAATAGTTTCTGATAGAATTCCGGATTCTATAAAGCAGGCAAATTTAGAAGGAAGAGTGGTTTATGTTATGGAAGGTACAAAAGAAGAAGCTGGAGCATACTTAAAAAGTAAAGGGTACACAATACAAAGTGTTGATGAAATTACTGATCCTGGTGTTAACACATATAAGATTCAGTTAAGTCCAGGTGATCTAGTTGGATATAATGTTTTTATGGCAACTGATCCTAGTGGAAGAGATATTTATATGATTGGCAATATTGCAGGAGAATCAAAAAGACAAAGAGTTGAATCTATTCTTGTACAGGCAGGATTTGATACTGATAAAATTGCCGTTGTTAAATCAAAAAGAGATTATACAGATATGTATTCAAAAGTTTTAAAACAAGAAGAACCAGACATTGTTATTTTAGGCGACTCTAATCAAATAAAAACGATAGCAAAACAATATGGGGCAAAGATTGAAGGTTCTCAATTAGAAGGTGGGTTAGGATCTGTTGAAACTTTTTGGATAAAAGATGCAAAAGGTAACGCCCAAAAAGTCATGTTTACACAAACACCTAATGGTGAATTAGCAGGACGTTTTACAGAAGCTATTGCAAGTCAGGAAAAAAATATTAAACTAGGAATTACAGGTGATTCAGGCACTCATTCGACATTTAAAGAACTTTATAATAAATTAAATCCTGATAATCAAGTTAATGTTAGAGAGATTGGAACTCATGAAGGATATACTCCAGGCAAAGTAAATGTTGATGGGGGAATTGTTGAAATTGATAATAAAATGGTGAGAGGAACAGATCCAGAAATTATAGAAGGAGGATTAAAAGTTACTCCTGATACTACCCATGGAAATGCATTTGCTACGCCTGAAGAAGATTTAGCTTGGATGTTAAAAAATATAGATGTAGATACAACAGATGTAGAATTTGCTAATGTAGTAAGAGCATTAGAAAAAGCAAAAGCTGAAAGAAAAAATATTGATTTATATGCACTATTTCAAACTGAAGATGCTATTGCTTCTGGTAAACCAATGGGTCTTGGAAGAAATTTTGATCCTAATATTAAAATTGAAAAAGATAAATATATCTTAACAAACATTCTTGATACTGATAATCTTGATAATGTTGAATTTGTAGGTGATATTGATATTAGTAATGTTAATAAAAATCAATATTTAAAAGTTCCAACTGGTAAAGAAAATAATAAGATTTTTGCTAAAAAAATAAAAGAAGCTGTAATTAAAGGTGATATTGATCTTGCTAATCCTCTAACTATTGACAATTTTATGAGAGAAATGGGATATCCTAAAAAAATTAATCCAGATATAAACTTATTAAATCAAGAAGGAATAAATATTCCAAGTAAGTTAAGAGGTGAAGTGCAGAAACAGATTGATACCTTGGTACTTGATAATCAAAAAATCAAGTCAGTGGAAGAAGCAAATCAATGGGTAAGAGATAATATTGATAGTTTGAGAACAAAAGTTGAGGGAGGTGGTGCTGCTGGTATTGATACTTCTGTTTCAACAGATCCAACAACCCATGTTCCAGGAATTGTAGCTTCAGGAGATGTTTCACAATGAGCTACAAGTATGAATGATATTATTCCAATTATTGATCTTATTCTCCTTTTGGTAAAAAACTAATGTATGATATATTGTTATTTTTTAATTGATTGTAAATTTGTCCATCCATTAAATGACCTGCACCTAATAATTGATACAAATCATTTTCTAAAGGTTTCCAGATATTTGCAGTTCCATTGATCAAATGTACAATACCTGTACTTTCATGCAAACAAAAATTATCATCTCTTTTAATTTGTATTTGATCGTATTCTGATTTAATTTTTTCTAAGTTAGGATCATTTTTTTCTTTAGCAATTTTATATTTGTTTGATAATAACATAAATTGAACAATTATTTCTTTATTATCGTTATGAATAGTTCTGACACCCTTATTAATAAATATTTGCTTTAATTTTCCGATTAAATCATCACGAAAATAGCCGTCATAAGCAACTTCAGATGGACCTTTGCCTTCCATAGCTAACATATCTCCTGATTGTGCAAATTTACTTAGAATGTTAAACAATTCATCTTCTTGAACCATTTTTTGATTTGGATGTGTATAACCATAAATAAAAAGTCTTGGATTATCGCCAAATTTTGAATGAATATCATAGTTCTGACTTTCAGAATAAGCTATTATATCTTCAACCATTTTTTTTGTATTCAGTTCCATAGTAAAAGATAGAGCTTCTTGATTTATAAATGTTTCTATTTTCAACACTGTTTAGTAGTAAAAACCGAAAGATTTATAAATGAATTGATACATTGTTTTTGTATGACAGGGAAAAAACATTATTCTGTAGGTGCCTTAATAAAAAATGATAAAGATGAATTTCTTATGATAGATCGGGCTAAACCGCCTTTAGGATTTGCTGGAGTTGCTGGACATATTGATCCTGGTGAGACTCCTGAAGAGGCTTTAGTTAGAGAAGTAAAGGAAGAAAGCGGTCTAGATGTAGTTTCATATAATCTAATCAGAGAAAAGAATATTGATTGGAACTGGTGTAGAAAAGGCATAAAAGGACATTATTGGTATTTATTTGATGTTAAAGTAAAAGGAGAGATAAATAGAAGTTTAACTGAAACAAAAGATATTAGTTGGATTTCAAATATTGGTGATAAAACACTTGAAACTGTTTGGAAACATTGGTTTACTGATTTAGGTTATATTGATAATCTTATTGAGAAAAATGATTGTATTGAAT
>JBHPGL010000098.1:0-4997 GCA_042570655.1 Nanobdellota archaeon
TATTTAATCTTAATATATATCTTCAATTATATTAATATTTATATAAGTTCTAAAAATTTAATTTTTATATGACGGATATATATTTGGCTAAAATATTAATGGATCTTAATCCTAATAAAACATTTGGAAAACCACCTCATAAATTTACTCATTATGAAATTGTTGAGATTGATATGGAAAAAAATCGACCATCCAGATTACATTTTATAAGAATTAAAGATGAAAGAATACCTGATATTACTTTACCTTCAATGGTAGGAGATTCTTTAGAAGAACTTGCAGAAAGATATGTTGCTTGTCGAAAATATGTTCAAGAAGAATATTCTGAGAGAATAAAACATTTTTTACCTATTAAATACTGTGAAACTCATATTATTCCATATGATATAGGTTTAGACTCATATTTTGCTTTAAATCAAAAAGAAGTTGATAAATTTTTTAAAATTGTATCTAAGCTAATCAAGAATACAAACGACGAAGTTTATGGTAAACCAGAAGTAAAGGAAAGACCTAAATTTGATATTAAAAAATTGATTGGAATTAAAACTTAATTTCTTTAATTATTGATTATTATGTACGACTGATTAAACAAAAGACATATAAATAAGTAGAGTCGTGGATATTAGTATGGGACTTATTTGATATTAAGGAATTATTTTCAATATGGAAAGTAATTAATTAAATAAACACCACTGCCAAGCTTTAACTGCCCCTCAACTGATGACAAGCATCAGGTCGATTCGCACATTCTGCGAAGCAAGTCAATTAAGCAAAATAGGTAGTGGTGTTAAAGTTAAAATGATAACTAAAAAAACCAAACAAAATGATCCTAAGGAAATAGAAAATATCCTGCATCCAATCGTAAAAGAATGGTTTTTTAGTAGATTTAAAGCCTTCTCATTACCACAACGATTCGGTGTGATGGAAATACACTCACGAAAAAATATACTCGTAAGTGCGCCAACAGGGGCAACTAAAACATTAACAGGATTTCTTTCTATTTTGAATGAATTAATTGATTCTGCATCAAAAGGAATTCTCGAAGATAGAGTATATTGCGTTTACATTTCTCCTCTAAAAGCATTAAATAATGACATTCAAAAAAATCTAAAAGAACCGTTGGAAGAGTTGCAAAAGATTGCAAAAGAAAAGTTTGGAATTGAAAAAGATTTTGGGATTAGAGTTGGTGTGAGAACAGGAGATACAACTCAAAAAGAGAAAGCAGACATGCTGAAAAATCCTCCGCACATTCTAATAACAACACCTGAATCAATAAATATTATGATGACATCGCCAAAGTTTAGCCTACATTTACATAATGTTGATTGGTTAATCGTGGATGAAATTCATGCACTTGCAGATAATAAGAGAGGTGTTGATCTTTCGATTGCCATGGAACGGTTAAACCAAATAAGTCCTGCCATGACAAGAGTAGGATTGTCAGCTACTGTAGCTCCAATCGAAGAAGTTGCTAAATTTTTAGTAGGATTTCATAAAGTTAAAAATAAATGGGAAGAACGAAATTGTGAAATTGTTGATGTTCAATTTATAAAACAACTTGATCTGCAAGTAATGAGTCCTGTAGATAATTTAATTGATACACCTCATGAAGTTTTACATACACAGATGTATAGGTTGATTGATAATCTTATACAGAAACATAAAACAACTTTAATTTTTACAAATACTCGAGCTGCAACAGAAAGGGTAGTGGATCATTTAAAGAATAAGTTTCCTAGCAATTATATGAAGATTGAAGACGAAGGCGATGATAAAGAGGAAAATCATGAAATAGAACCAGAAAATAAAACTAAGGAAGAAGTTAATGAAAAAGGTGAAATAGTTAAAAAAGGTAGGAAAGGAAGCATACATAAAATTGATAAAGAATATCTTAAATTAAAAAAAGAGTTTGAACAAGAATATTCTGTTGTTAAATTAACTAAAGGTGTTAAAAAAGATAAAAGTATGGATGAACAATTTATCCAAGGAGAGGTTGCAAAGGAAGCAAAATTAAAACCTGGAACAAAAGCACAATCTTTAATTGGAGCGCATCATGGAAGTTTATCTAAAAAACATAGGCATACAATTGAATCGCAGTTGCGTGAGGGTAAGTTGAAAGCTGTTGTTTGCAGCACTTCCCTTGAGTTGGGTATTGATATTGGTTATATTGATCTTGTAATTTTGTTAGGTAGTCCTAAATCAGTTGCAAGAGCGTTGCAGCGGATCGGTAGAAGTGGACATCAACTGCATGAAACTACTAAAGGTAGAATTATTGTTCTTGACAGAGATGATCTTGTTGAATGCGCTGTTTTATTAAAAAATGCAGTTGAAAAAAAGATTGATAGACTTCATATTCCTACAAATGCATTAGATGTTCTTGCTCAACAAATTTATGGAATTGCAATTACACAAAAAATTCATATTAATGATCTTTTTAAAATGATTCGGCAGACTTATTGTTATCATAATTTGTCTAGAAAAGATTTTAATGAAGTTATAGATTATTTGTCTGGCAAGTTTGCTGAACTTGAAGATAGGTATATTTATGGGAAGATTTGGTATGACGAAGAAACTGGATTAATTGGTAGAAAAGGAAGGCTTGCAAGAGTTATTTATATGACTAACATTGGTACTATTCCTGATGAAGCTTTTATTACAGTTAAAATTGGAACTGAAATTGTTGGATTTTTAGATGAAGGTTTCCTTGAAAAAATGAAGCCTGGCGATGTATTTGTTTTAGGAGGAAATACTTATCAGTTTAAGTATGCAAAAGGAACTGTTGCACAAGTAAAAGCGTCGGTTAATAGACCGCCAACTGTTCCGCGATGGGTTAGTGAGAGTTTACCGCTTAGTTTTGATCTTGCAATTTCAATCGGTAAATTTAGAAGGTTAATACAAACTAAGTTTGATCACGATTATGAAAAAGAAGAAATTTTAGAATTTATTAATAAATATCTTTACGTAGATGATAAAGCTGCAAATGCAATATATGAATATTTTAAAGAACAATATGAGTTTGCAGAAATTCCTACAGTTAAGAAAATTTTGATTGAAAAATATGATGATGATCGAGCTAAATATGTATTTTTTCATACTTTATATGGTAGAAGAGTTAATGATTGTTTAAGTAGGTCAATAGGATTAGCAATTAGTAGAACAGAACATAAAGATGTTGAAATTGGAATTAATGATAATGGGTTTTATCTTGCTTTCCAGAAAAATGTTCCTGTTATGAGAGCATTTAGTTTAGTTAGATCTGATAAACTTGAATTAATATTGAATGCTGCACTTGAAAAGACAGAAGTATTGAACAGAAGATTTAGACATTGTGCAACTCGATCTTTAATGATATTAAGAAATTATGGTGGTAGAACTAAAAGAGTTGGAAGACAACAAGTTAGTTCTATGATTTTAATGAGTGCTGTTAGAAGGTTAGATCAGAACTTTTCAATTTTACGTGAGGCAAGACGGGAGGTTTTGGAAGATTTAATGGATATTCATCATACAAAAGAAATATTAAAAGATATTGAAGACGGGAAGATTAAAGTTAAAGAAATAACAACTACTGTTCCAAGTCCGTTTGCATTTAACTTTTACATGCAGGGTTATACTGATGTATTGAAGATTGAAGATAAGATTGAATTTTTAAAAAGAATGCATCAAATGGTAAAAGCAAAGATTAGTTTAAAAAAAATTAAAAAAGGGGATAAAGATGAACTTGAATCTGTTCAAGAACTTGAATCTGAAAATAAGCTTGAAGCTCCAACTTATGAAGAAGTTTGGGATAGAGAAGAAGAGGATAAACGTAAAGAAAAGGAGAAAAGTTTAGATGAATTAAAAAGGGAAGCGTTAAATTTGAAAAAAGTTCCTTCATTTGTTAAGCGGGAGATTCTTAAGATTGTTGAAGGTGATACTGATATTCGACCTGATGTAATTGTAGAGATTAAGAAACATAGGGTTGCGATTAAAAAGTTTTGGAGTAAGTCTCTTGCAAAACTTGTTCTGGATTTTGTTGATGATTTGTAAATGTTAGATTATCGTCTATATTTACGAAATGTTTTTAAATTAGTTATGCAAAGTAGATTATTATGAAACATTTTATATTTTTATATCCAATAAAAAGGTACATGGAAGAATTTGTTATGTTTAAATATCATTTTGAACATAAAGATTGTGAAGGAGAAATTGAACATTTAAACAAGATCATTGATACAAGGTATAGACAAAAGGGTTATCAAGTTAATTGGTTGTTTTTCTCCAAAGGTGATTCTCAATTGGATTTGTACAAACCTGATTTGGATAATAAATCAAAATATATGGATTTCCATGATAATGATATGAATCTAGTTAATAAAGTTACATTTGACAAACATGTAAAAGAAAAATTTTATCCTGATAATGAATTTATCATGAAACAAGTATTTGGATTTAAAAGTTATATTAAAGGTAAAGTTACTGAAGATAATAAAATTAACTGATATGATTTTATCATTCATTTTAATCATCTATTTTATTATTGAAAAAGTTGTAATTGGTGGATTTCATCAATTTGATTGTGTTGATAAATTAGCAGAGTTTAATTATAATCTTGGAATTGATACTTTTGTTGATGAAGATACTACAGAATTGTTTTTTGCAAGAGTTATAGATCCTGGAGTTCCTTTAATCAGAGAGAATTGGTCGTTAAAAGAATTAGGTGTTGGGGATAAGTATTATGATTTTGTTAAAGAGAGTAGGAAAGATAAACCTTGGATGGTACAGGTTTAAACATTCATTTCAATCTTATTAAAAAATATAACTATTGAATTATGATTTCTATCTCACTGGACACTGGACATGTGTGAGTGAGATATATAAATATCTAAATAATTTATATAGTTAAGTATAATAAAATAGATGATTAAAATGAATGATAAAATCATATCAGTTAATTTTGCATATGTCTTAGGTGTTGTATATGGCGATGGATATTGCAGATCAAGAAAAAGAGGTGGTGA
>JBHPGL010000099.1:0-4917 GCA_042570655.1 Nanobdellota archaeon
CTCCTAAATTATTTATTAAAATCGGCTTATTTACTTTCTCATCTGATTTCTTATCCCAATATACTAAGAAACTTTTATCAAAATAACCGTTTTGATACTGATTATACGCTCCTATTAAAAAATCTTCATCATTGCACGAATGACAGAATTTTCCTTTTTTCTTATCAAGATCTTCCGGAACATCTCCATTTATTGAAAATACTTCTGCTTGCCTATCTGATCCTCGAATAAATCTTTGGATTGAATAATTTACATTTACATATATTTGATCTTGATCTAAATGAATATTTCTTACTGTCCTATTTCCAATACCTATTTTTTCCTCATAATCATCTGATCCAATTGCTTTTATAATAGGTTCTTCATTTTCATCTTTTCGCCTGCCCTTATATCCACCCCAAATAAACCAATGTCTTTGATTTCTAATATAATTTAATCTTGAAGGATCAAAATCATCTCCTAATTGTCCTACCATATCCTTGACATCACCAAATATATCTTTCACAGTTTCATAATACTTTACCTTATCAGAATCAAACATTGTTTTAAACCAATATTCAAATTGTTCTCTTTTTCTATCATCATTTGAATTAAAAGTTGTACCTAATCCTTTGAAAAATTTTGGAAATAAAGTAATTAACCCAGTAATTCCCATCTCTTCAAATTGATCTTTATAATCATTAATAAACATATAATCTTGAACAAACATTTTATCATTAAAGAAATTATTGTAAGAATGCATGCCGGTCAATCGATCTTCACTAACAATCCCTCTTAAATATTCCATAACACCTTCACTACTGGTTCTATATGTAGTTTCATTAACATGTTTAGTAATTATAGTAGAATATAAATCAACCCCTGTTGAAAAGAATGTTCTCATAAAATCTTCATGAAATATCTCATGAACAAGCTTGCTAAATCCTAAATTTATTCCATGCTCTGCATGTTTTCCAATAGGCCATATTCTACTTAAAAAATTTTCAATTTGAAACTCATATTCCTTTCTTTTATCTTCTTCATCAAATATTTCATTAAGCTTTTTTCTAATTAGATCCTTATTGTTAGAAATTATTTGAGTTATATCCCAATTTTCAAATTTATTAATATAATTTTCAATATTACCTTTCTTCATTGTACTCAATAAATCATCTGTTCTATATTTGTCAGGAGAAAAACAATGTATAAAATCAGGATTTATCCCTGAATAATACATAAATAAGTTTGCCATTAAATCCGTTTGATTTGTACCAATGCAAACAGCGCCTTTATAATTTGTATCCTTAATTAATTCGCTAAGGTTTTTAATAATTTCCGCATTAGTAAAATTATTTGCCACTCTTTCCTTTGTTCTATCTTCTTTAGCAGATGTAATAATTGATATATCAGATTCATCAAGAGCACTTTTTATTTCATCAAAATTATAAGAACCATTGTTATATTTTTTAATAAAATTTAGCTTATCACCTAACTTTATTTCCTTCTCTTTATTTACGTACATCATTTCATCAGGATTTGTTGTAATCACATTAATTTTCTTAACTTTACAATTTCTATCAATAACTAATCCTTGATTTTCTAATGTTTTTACAATATTTCTAGCCAAACCACCATATGAGAAAATAGTTAACGTATATTCTAATCCATCCCCCACATTAAGCTTGCCATGCTTTTCCCGAAACCTTTGCAGATTTATTTCATTTGATTCCATTTTGAGCTAATAATTGATATATATACCGTTGATATATTAAAAGTTTTTGAAGTGATTACCACTACTACTTATTTTTAAATAAAGCCCCAACCTTTATTTCCTTATAGGGAATCAAATATATTTTGTAAAACAACCCCTCATTTGACACCTATGAGTGGTAATGGCTTTTCCCTTTATAAATATTTCGGTTTTTTTACGGAAAATATCCGGGGTGATTGAATGGAAAATAAAATAAGTGATACAGCATATATAAGCACATTTGAACTATATCTTGGCTTAGAAAATAAAGAACAATATCAAACAGAAAAAGAGTTTATTAAATCAATGGACAACCCTTTTCTAAAAAATGAAGTCTTAATACGTGATTTTAAGCAAGTTGAATATCCTCGCCAAATGACATATAGGTATTGTACAATTAAATCAGAGATAAATACCCTTAATCCTGACCTGTTAATTGTAGGTGCATGCGGATTTTCGCCATTAGGATATACTTATGCAAAGCAAAATGAAAATGTTGATGTATTTGATACTGATTTTAAAGATGTTATTCAATATAAAAGATCAAAAATTAATTCTATGCCTTCAAATTATCATCAGGAAACTGTTGATTTGCTAAAAAATATTAAAATTAACCTTCCAAAACAATATAATAATGCTTGTTTTGTTGCAGAAGGCTTAACATGTTACCTTACAGAACAGGAAAATATCAAATTAATCAATAATGTTAAAAATTTCTTCAAAAAAAACAATATTGAAAACTATAACCTGATTTTAGAATTTTATATTTCTGAAGGTCCGGCAGTTAATAAAGAAATCACTATTAATACCCCTCAATCAGTTAAAGATTTCTTATCGCCGTTTCATACATTGCAAAAGATATATTTTGAAAATACTGATAAAATTGAAGAATTTTTATCTCAATTTGATTTTAACAGAATTAGTGTGGATGATGAAACAGAAAAGCATTCTATATGGGTTTGCGAAAAAAGAAAATAAAAATTATTTTTTTGGCTTTATCTTTCCTGGCTTAGCTTTATCCCATAAAACATTAAAGTACATTTTATATGCATCTGCTAAATTCTGATTTTTAATCAAAATTATTGTAATAGGATCTCTCCAATCAATAAGTAAGACCAGGTCACCACAAACACCTGTTTCAACAGTTGTATCATATTCTGGAGGTAATGATCTAGCTCCATGATACTTCACATTTTCATTTAAATAGTCTACTCTATCACTTGCATTTGAATTGTATATAACATTTATATGTATTTTTTTCCTAATTCTTTCTCTATGCCAGTTACTGATAAAATATTTTAATTTACTAATTGAAACTTTTGGAATGCCCCATAAATTAATAGTTTCATTGTAAGTCAATAATTGTGTTAGGACTTTTGTAAAAGATTTTACACCTTCAAATATCTGCGCTTCTCCCTTTACTTCTGCTAATTCATGGTTTAATTCCATTGATGGTAAAATACTCATAAGTTTATTTTCCTTTTCTTTTAAAGATAATAACAACGAATTAGGACTTGCTGCATGAAATATCTTTGTTTTATTCTTTGTTATGTAAGTTGCAAAACCCTTTCTAATCAATTTATCAAGTGCTTCATACACATTTGCTCTATATACATGACTGATTTCAGCAATTTTACAGGCAGTGCTGCCTCCATTTTTTATTAAAGTAAGGTATACTTTTGATTCATTTTTACTGAGCCCAATTTCTTTGAGAATATTTTCTTGTTCTTCCATTTTCCCAACCTCCTGAAGTATTAAAACTTCAAATACCATGATAATATATAAATGTTTTGTTTACCACTACACATAAATCTTCCGAAATAAACAATTCCTATACGGAAAATACTTCTAATTAGTTTCTTATGTAGTGTTAACCACTACTAATATAAAAAACAAAGTTGTAGTGATGAGTACTACAACTAACAATTAAATATGAAATATTTAATATTTATATAGAATTAATAAGAAAAATTTTTATAATATTAAATTAATAATGTATAAAGGTGAAAAAATGAACATAATAATCGATACAGATCCAGGACATGATGATGCAATGGCATTAATGTTAGCTGTAAAATCAAATTTATTCAATATTAAAGCTATTACAACCGTAGCAGGCAATTCTACAATTGAAAATACAACTAGAAATACCAGATATATTCTTAATCTTCTTGAAAGCAACATCCCAGTTTATTCTGGTGCAGGAAAACCAATTAAAAGAGATTTAATTCAAGCTGTTGTTCATGGTAAATCAGGATTAGCAGGAATAGATCCAACTAACGAACCTAATCTTACAAATGACGCACCTGAAAAAATATTAGAAATTATTAACCAAAATGAAGAAATCACAATAATTACACTTGGACCATTAACAAACATTGCTTTAGCAATACAGCAAGATCCAGAAACAATGAAAAAAGTTAAACAGATAGTTATGATGGGCGGTGCAATTAAAGTGCCAGGTAATAGGGGGAAAACAGCAGAGTTTAACATTTTTGTAGATCCTGAAGCAGCAGATATTGTTTTCAAATTTCCAGTACAAAAAGTTCTTGTACCATTAGATGCATGCAACGATGTACACCTTTATCTTGAAGATTTTGAAAAAGTTACAGATGAACGATTAAAAGAACCATTGTTAAAAATGAATCACGAATATATTGAGAATACATTTCAAAGACTAGGAATAAGAGCTTCATTAATGTATGATCCCCTAACAGTTTATTATTTAATTAATCCAGATGTATGTAAAACCAAAGATTATAATGTTGTGATTGAAACAAAAGGAGAACATACTTTTGGTCAGACAGTTGCAGAGTTCAGACATTTTGCAAAAGAAGAACCAAATGTAAAGGTTGTTGAACATATTGATGCTGAAACTTTCAGAAAAGATTTTATTGAAATCCTATCAAGATAAGTCAAATGAGTTGCAGCACCACACCTTATTTTGCATAAGTGACTAGTTTCACAGAATGAACAAATCAACCTGAGGTTAATTTTTATAATTAACCGAAGTTGAGAAGATAGTTATGCTTGGTTGTGGTGCGTAAACACCTTTGACTTGACATAGAAATCCTATCAAGATAAATTTAAATTATCTCTTAATTGATCAACATATTTTTTATAATTACCACTTTTACCATCTTTTTTAACATCATCGTACTCTTTTTTTACATAATCAATAGTTGGTT
>JBHPGL010000100.1:0-4792 GCA_042570655.1 Nanobdellota archaeon
TTTTTATTGTTACTAGAGGTGAACATTATGAAAATCTTAATAATTGGCGGAAATCAAATTGGTAGGACTTTAGTAGGATCTCTTTCTGAACAAAAACATGATATGTGTATCATTGAAAGTGAAGAAAAGATTGCTAAAGAAGTTGCAAATAAAATTGAAGCTCTTGTAATTAACGGCGATCCAACAGATTTAGCTATTTTAAAAGATGCTGGATTTAATGAAAAAGATGCTGTTATTGCAGTTACAAATGATGATAAAACTAATTTATTTGTATGTGAAATTGCAAAAAGTGAAAAAATTCCAAAGATTATTTCTGTAGTTAACAATGTTGGTAATCAAGAGTTATTTACAAAACTTGGAATTTCAACAATGATCCCTATTGTAGATATGGTTGTTACAAGAGTAAATAGATCATTAAGAGAAGAGTTTGGAGTAAGTATTCTATCTTCATTAGGTGGAGGAGCATTAGAGATTCTTGAAGTTAGTGTACAAGATAAAAGCCATTTAATTGGTCAAAAGGCTGAGATTGAAGGATTTGTCATTGGAGCAATTTATAGAAAAGGTAAATTGATGATTTCAAAACATGAAACTGTTATTGAAGAAGGTGATGTTTTAATTGTAATTATTGAATCTAAGAATGTTGAAAAAATATTAAATCTTGTTGCCGGAAAATAGAATGAAAATTGTTACATATTATTTAGGTTGGATTTTAATACTATCTGCGTTATTTAGAATTCCGCCTTTAATTGTTGCATTTATTTATCAAGAATCAATTATTGGTTTATTAATATCTATTGGAGTTTCATTGTTAGTTGGATATTTATGCATTAAATTTACTGATAAAGAAAGTATATTAAATCTTAATATTCAAAAGGGATTGGTTTTAGCAACTTTATCGTTTATTGTATTATCTTTAATTGGAGCTATTCCTTTCTTTTTTCATTTTCAAGGTAATTGGTTTCAGATTTTTACAAATTCGTTTTTTGAAAGTGTTTCTGGTTTCACAACTACTGGTATGAGTGTTATTGAAAATTTAAGTACTGTTCCTATGAATCTACAATTCTGGAGAGCTGAAATGCAATGGATCGGTGGTATTGGAATTATATTGGTGTTTTTATTCATATTTTCAAGATTAAAAAAAGAAAGTTCTGCAAGAAAATCTGGTACGGTGGAATCAATTTCTACATTGTACCAGTCTGGTGGTTTTTCTGAAAAATTAGAACCTTCGATTGGAAAAAGTACAAAAAGAATATTGTTGATTTATACTTTATTTACAATTGTAGGGGTTTTATTATTGTTATTAATTGGTACAAATTTATTTGATAGTTTTACTTTAACATTTACATCTTTATCTACTGGCGGGTTTAATGTAGTTAATGGATTTGATGCTGGCCAAATGGTTGTCATTGTTATATTAATGATTTTAGGTGCCACATCTTTTATAACATTGAATAGATTGATTGGTAGAAGGTTTCATGATTTTGCAAAAGATAGTCAAATGAAATATTTTTTTGGTTTTGTTTTTCTTGTTACTTTACTTGTGATTGCATTACATGAAAATTTTGGTAATGCATTATTTAATATTATAAGTACAATATCTACAACAGGGCATTTGGTTGGACAGATAGGTATATTACCTCCATTATTTTTATTCTTAGTTGTTCTGTTAATGTTAATAGGCGGAAGTTTAGGTTCTACTTCAGGCGGAATTAAAATATTTAGAGTTCAAGTTATGTTAAATTCTATTGGTTGGTTTTTGAAGAAGTTGGCAAGACCTAGTTCTGCAGTTACACCTTTTAAATTAAATAATAAGACAATTGAAGAAGAACAAGTTATGATTATTCATACGTTCATATTTTGTTATGTTTTAGTTATTATTGTCAGCACAATAATTTTAATGTTAGTTGGTTATGATTTTATGACTTCTTCTTTTCAAACAATTTCTGCTTTAGGAACAGTTGGATTTAGCAGTGTTTCAATAATGGGTATGCATGTAATTGCTAAATATGTATTAATATTAGTAATGATTCTCGGCAGGTTAGAAATATTTCCTGTATTGTTAGCGATAAATTTGTGGTTAAAAAGAAAATCCGGAAAAATCTAAAGGATTTTTTGGACGCAAATAATGCAAAGCATTATTTCGCGAAATAAGAGAAGAAAAATAAAAAACCCCCCAAATAGCCAAAAAGAAATAAGCGAGATTAACTCGCTAAATATCCTCTAAGAAAAGCTGATTCTGAATTTGTGAGTTCTTCTCCAAAATCTTCTGAATCTTCAATGTCGCCAAACATTAAACTAAAATCAATCATGTTTTTCACCTCTGTATTTTATTAATATTAATTTTGATAACTGTTATAATTAAACTTGCGATGATCTTTGCCACCACTCACTATGTTGGTAATCAAAACTATCTGATAATGATCTTTTTGTTAATTTTTTTATTTGATTAAAAAACAAATCTTTTATTGTTTTATTTGATAAGTCTACTGCCATTGAAATCACCTCGATATTATTTATTTTTTTTTGAGTTTTGGTTGTGCTTGATGAGAGCGTTTGAGTATGAAAGGCATGAGTGGAAAAAAAAGGCAACCCGGTTGGGAAATAAAACCAAGGTTGAAAAGAGGCACTAAACAACCTAGGATAATGGGGTATGGTGGGTTTGCCTAATATGTAGATAGAACAAAGTCATTTATATAGCTCACAACCGAATGTCCAGTGTCCAGTGGTATATTTTTTAGAATTGATTAAAGGTTTTAATCGCAATTAGTTAATTAATTGGAATTATTCTAAATGTTTGATGCAATTATCAATTAAAGTTTTATAACTGCCATTATTGATTTCAAACTCATACACAGATGTATTATGCATAGGTCCAAACCCGATAACATCCATAAAACTAATGTCCATAATATTTGCAATTAAAGCTGTATTAAATCCACCATGAGCAACTACAAGAATATTGTCATCTTCATGAGTTTTTTTAAGATGATCATAAAATTCTTTTGCTCTTAACATAATTTGATCAATTGTTTCTCCATCTTTTGGTTCTGGCCAAGGTTTATTTACATATTTTGGATCGTTTAATCCTAATTCGTCCATTGTCTTTCCTTCCCATTCACCACAATATTTTTCTCTAAGTTTATCTAAATATGAAATTGGAGCAGTTGGATGATGTATCTTGAGTCTTTGAGCTGTTTTCTTTGCTCTATCTAAATCGCTACTATAAATTTTATTAAAATATTGTAATCTTAATCTTTTTGCTAACAAATCAATTTGTTCAAGTCCATCTTCTGACAGAGTTGCTTCAAAATGACCGTGGAAAATTCCTTCCACATTTTCATTTGTTTCTCCATGTCTTACAATTGTTAGTTTCATTTTCCTTTTTTAATCTTAATTACTTTAATATTATCTTTATCTAAATGCTCAGTACAATTAAATAAATGCATTTCATGATTTTTATCTTCATAATATTTAAAAATACTTAATGAAGTATTATTTAATCTTTCTAATGATCTAATTTCAGACGGATCTTTATTCATCAATATCATCATTAAAGCTTTGCCAATACCTTGATGGCCAACTAGCATTACAGTATCATCCTTATGAATAGGATAAATTTCATTTAATAAAGATTTTAATCTAGTAATCATTTCTATTGGTTGTTCTACTGTCTTGAAAAATTCATCTGGATCTATATCATCTCTACATACACCTGTAAAGGATTTAACATCTGCTTCAATTAATCTTTTATCAGGTGTTAATTTAACATTATGGAATTTATTAATAATTTCTCCTGTTTTAACTGCTCTTGAAAGCGGACTTGTATAAATTGCATCAATTTTTTCATCTTTCAGCCTTAAAGCAAGCGATTCTGCCTGTTGAATTCCATTTTCAGTTAGTTTACTGTCCATTCTACCTTGAATGATTTTTTTTTGGTTTTCAAAAGTTTCTCCATGCCTTGTATATATGATTTTCATATAAATATCTGGCTAAGAAATAGTATATAAATTTTTGTATTATACATTAACACCACAATATTGTTGAATATATTTATTAATTATTTTAATTATATTATTAGATTTTAAAAAGAGAATTATTCTTCATATCCTATTTCAATGTAGTCCATTTTAATTTTTACTTCTGCACCACTATCTGTCATTCCATTATTACGGTCCCAATATTCTTTTGGATTTTTACTTTCTGGAGGTTTATAATCAAAAAGAGTAGATTGTGCTTCAAATTTATATTTTTCACAGAAAATATCCATTGCTTTAGTTATTCTAGGATCACTTGTACCAATAATAATATTTTGTCCTGTTTCATCATGCATCCTTACTGCTTTATCTGCAATAGATCCAAGTAAAGCAATTCCATAATCATCTGACCATTCATCATGATATACATTTTCTACCAGAATAGTTGGTTTATCATCATAATCAATTAATCTTGTCATTGACATACTGATTGGATTATCATATTCGTCTGTAATTAAAAATAATTTTTTATTTGCATCTACTACAAAACTTAATAAAGATTCATTTAATGTTGAATTCTTTTTCCAACTCTGACAGTGAGGTACAGGAGTTTCACCAAATTTAATTAAAGTTTCTAGATCGTCAATTTCTTTTATAATGATTTTTCTTGCTTCCCTATAATCGGGTTGGTCAAGCGTATTTTTAATCCATTTAATTGTATCATACAATGGATTTTTAGATTTTTTATTCGCTAATGCTTTTGCCTCATTGAATAATGTCGAATAATTTTTTGGATTGAGATAATCAATTTTTTTAAA
>JBHPGL010000101.1:0-4716 GCA_042570655.1 Nanobdellota archaeon
AATTAAGAATGATTCAGAAAAAAATTTTGGTTATCAAGTATATCAAGGGAAAATAAAAGTAATGCTTGGAAAATTATTAAAGAGATCAAATATTATTAATCAGGGCATTGATAGATTATTAAATTCAAGGAAACACATACCTAAAGAATTCAATAAAAATATTTTAAGTTCATTAAATATTGAAAATCATTTAGGGGAAGCATATCAAATTCTTGCAAATACATACAGTGACACAAAAGATAAAATAAATGCGCACATTAATTCAATTGTTGAATATTATAATTCTATAGGTTTAAAACAATCTGAATTTACTGAGAGATATTTGGGTTTTTCATGGTTTAAGTTAGGCCAACATTTGTCTGAAATAAAAGATTTTCCAAATATTCAAGATGATTGGAATAATTTTACTGTAAAATTATCTGGTGAAACTTTAAACAGAGATTCTTCAATAAGATTTTGTTTTAGTCAAGCATTAAAAAGTTTTTTAAGTATAGATGGGGATGATTCAAAAGAAAGATCAAGTAAGATTGGCAATGCTTATTTTGAATTGGCAAAGATAGTATATGATGAGGAACATATTGAAAAATTAATTATTAAATCCAACAAATATATCGAGGATGCTATGGGTAAAGGTTCTTCATATTCATATGTTTTAAAAGGAGAATTAGCAGAATTTTCAAGAGAGATTTTAGGAGATAATTCTAATAGTTATGATATTAATGAAATTCTAAAAGTTAGTTGGGAAGATGTAATAAAAGGAATTTTTAATAATAATGTTGAAATACAAGAGCATCATAAAGGAAGCACAAAGATAAGAAAATTCCATGAGGATAATGCACCAATCAGATTTTCTTTTATAATCAAGGAATTTGATGATGAAGAAACTGCAAATTTGGAATATTTAATTACAAAAGCTAGCTATGACACGATGATGGATGAAGAATTAAATTTTTCAAGACCAATTGATGTTGTTAACTATGAAGGAAAATATTATTTTATAATTAAAAGACATTCTGAAAAGGATTTAGAAGATGTGTTTAATGAAAAAGATGACCATGAAAAAATATTGACAATTGATAATGTGATGCAAAATGTTTCCAAATTTCATAAGTCTATGACGAAAAGATATGATGATTTAGAAATTGTAGATGAAAATATTAATTATAAAATTGAAGAATATGATTTTTTAAAAACATTTGTTGAAAGACTGTTTGTTGGTAAAGATAAAAATAAAGTTAGAAAAATGCTTAGCATTATCGGTGATGATGATTTTAAATCGTACAAATATATAGATAAGAAAGAATATTTTAATAGATTACCATTTAATACTACTGCGTATAAGTTTATGATAAAGTATAAAGAATTTATTGAAAATAATTTAATTGATAATTTGCCAAAATTTATTCTACATTGTGATTTATATCCAAGCAATGTTCTTAATGACGGTACTATTATTGATCCTAAATTGTTTAAGTATGGGAATCCTTTAATTGATCTGGCTGCATTTTTTGAAAATCCAATTATTGACTGTGATTTAATTGATGATTTTAAGGAAAAATTTATTGAAGGCTATCTTGATGAAATTTTAGATGAAGATAATGAGTTTCAGCAAAAGAAAATGAAAAAAATGTATAATTCATTTGCTTTGCATAATAATATTTGCAATATTGGCTCAAAAATTGCTCAGGGAAAAATTGATGAAGCAAATTTCTTTTTAGGAAAATCATTAAAATTGTTAAAGGATCAAGATTATAGTTTATATAATTTGTTTTATAATTGTATATACAATACAGGGATGGGAGATTTAAAGTGCAAACTAAAAGAATTTGATCCTGAAAAATATAATTATATGAAATCTAAAGGAGCAAAATTAAAAATTGGTATTGATTTTGATAATGTCGTTGGTGATCCTACTGAAATTAAAATTGACGAATTTAAAAGGAGAGGAATAGATATTGGACCTGAAGATTGTTCAAAAAGTGCAATTGTAAAAAAAGGAGTTCCTGAAGACTTATACGAAAAGGTAGTAGACCAATTATATGCAAGCAGAAGAACATTATCCATGAAAAGTGTTAATAATGTCAAGGAAGTAATCAATAGCATATTATTATGCGGTCATGAAGCTCATTTAATATCATCAAGAACAGATCAACAAATGAAATTTGCAAAGAGATTCTTAAGGCAAGAAAGAGTTTCTTACACAAAATTTCATAATACAAATAATGGTTCTAAATTCTATGCATGCAAAGATAATAACATTGACATAATGTTAGACGACAGCTATGATAAGTTAAAACATTTAAAAAGTATTAAAACAGAATGTTATTTATTTACTACACCAACTAATAAGGATATAGATGAAACACCATTTAAAAGATTGGACAATTGGCACCAATTCTATACTGTAATTAATGAAAAAGTAATGCGAGAATCATATCATAGAAGTAATAAGAGGCCCTTGCAAGTCGAAAAGGATTTCAAAAATCGTGTTAAGGTACAAAAATAAAATATTTTCTTCTTTTGAAATGATTGTTGATAGTTTTGCAAACTTATTTTTTAATTCCTTTTTGTCTTTTATAAATTTTTCAAGTTTCTTATAATCAAATTTATTGTATAATGAAGAATAATCTCTCAAATAATTTGTTATTTGGTTGAAAAGTTGTTTGAAATCTTTAGATATTTTTATATTATTTTTTATTGCTATATTAGCAATATCTCTGTATTTGTCTCCTATTTTTTCTAATTGTTCAACAATAACATACAATGGCGGTTCTTTTTTAGTACCTGAAAATTGATTTTTATTTAGAATTCTTCGACAAAAGTCGCAATATTTATTGATGCTATCATCTGATAGAACTACTTTTTGAAGGTCGTCAGGATTTTGGTTTTCTAAAGCTTCAATACAATTTTCTGCCATTTGAATTAATGAAAAGAAACATCTTTTTAATACAATTTCAAAGTCATCATTATCAATCCTTGACAATCTTTTAATTGTTATTGAGTTTTTGGTTTCACCAATAATTTCAAAGCCAATAAAAGATCTTCCCATTGTTTTTTGGATGATTTTAAGTTCTTCAGGAGTGTTATATACAAATGTTATTTGATCATAACCTGATTTATACAAGGCTCCTGCAACTCTTTTAAGGCTTTTTACAATATTATGGGTTTCAACTGTTTTTGTCTTTAAATCGCCATTTTGGTGGCCTAGATTAATGGTTATTCTCTTACCATCTTCTATTAAATCTAATTCATCACCTTTTTTAACATTATTTGCCTTAACCCATTTTGTTGGGAGACTTACCATTAATGTACTAGGTCCGATCTTAGAAACTTTTCTTATCATAATAATACAAAGGTGTACTCATATATAAATATTTCTATTTTATTATAATATTATCAAAAATTATAATGTTATAACAAATTATTATAATATAATGGGAATGTTGAAATAGCTGTTTTACTAGGTATATTATAATTGGTTGTGAGAGCAAGGCAACTTGTTTTTACAGCTGATTTGAAAAATATGGAGGAGGATAATATGGGAATAGAGTATAAATTACCTGCATTAAATAAAATAGATGAGTATATCTCAAATATGAAAAAATACAACAATTGTCCAGGATGGTATGCTGATATGTCTAATGAAATTAAAAAAGAAACCTTAGATGCTTGGGTGAATCAATATTGTGATACATCAGGTTGTTCAGTTCTTTGGTAAATTATACTTTTTTTATTTTTTTATATTAATGAATTTACATATAAAATAAATACCATTTTAAAAAACTCAAAGGTGAATTAAATGGAAGATATTAAATTGAATAAACAGGAAATTAAAAAATTATCAATAATAATGAAAACAACAGAAAATTGTAATCTAGACTGTGTTTATTGTTATGAGGGTGAAAAATGCAAGTTAAACATGGGATATGGTGTATTAGATGAATCAATTAATAAAATATCTGGATATATGAAAAATAATTTTGAAATTCCTGGTATCAATTTTATTTGGCACGGAGGAGAACCATTATTATTGCCTATTGGATTTTATAAAAAAGCCTTAGTATTACAAGATAAATATGAGGATTTGCATTATAAAAATAGTATTCAATCGAATTTAACGTTATTTAATAAAGAATGGCTAGATTTTTTTAAAGAAAATGATTTTACAGTTGGGACAAGTTTAGATGGTCCTAAAGATATGAATAATAAATCAAGAGGTGATTCTTTTGATAGAATATTTAGTTCATTAAAATTGGCAAAAAAAAAAAATTATAACATTAGCGCAATCTGTGTTCTTGGTAAACATAATTCCTACGATGTAAATAGTTTATATGAATTTTTTAAAAAAGAACAAATTGATTTTGAAGTAAATATGACAACATCTGATGGAAATGCCCAAAAAAATAATGATATTGTTATAACGCCAGAAGAATATGGTAAAGCAATGGTTGATATATTTGACTTATGGCTATATGATGTTAGAAAACCTGTTTTAAACATAAGTAATTTTTTAAGATTTTCAGCAGGCATATTAGATATTGGTGTAAATGAATGTATACATACTGGAAATTGTTCTGGCCAGTTTTATTCAATTGATCCTATTGGAGATGTTTATCCTTGCGGCAGATTTAATGGTAAAGAGACCTTTGAATTTAAATTAGGAAATATTATTGAAGATAATTTTGAAGATATTGTAAATAGTGATGTTGTTAAAAA
>JBHPGL010000102.1:0-4642 GCA_042570655.1 Nanobdellota archaeon
CATAATTAATAACTATGCCTATACTATTTATAAATGTTTCCATTTTTACTACTATAAATTAATAAAATTTTTAAAGGATAACTTTCTCCAACAAATTATGATATCAAAATCACTATTCGATTCAATCAGACAAAGTGGAAGTTAATTATTTCTAAATATAATTATAAACTTATTAAAATCATATAAGGGTGATCTTATGGAATATTCAAAAGACATATTATGGCAAAAAGATATAAAAATTAAAGATTTTGTAAAACAACTGGGAAAAGTAGGCTATCAAAGCATTGAACTAAGAAGAGCTTCAGAAGCAATAGCTAAAATGAAACGTGAAGGAGCTAAAATATTTCTAACCTTCACTTCTAATCTTGCTACATCAGGTTTAAGAGGTTTATTTGCACAATTAATAAAATTAAAAATGGTAAACGTAATTGTGACTGGAATCGGAAGTATAGAAGAAGATATTATGAAATCAATGGGAGAAAAATTTATTATTTCATCCTTCAACACCGACGATGTTTCAAATTATGAAAAAGGTTTGAATAGAATAGGCAATCTAATGATATCAAATGAAAGTTATGGCAAGTTTGAAGACAAAATCAATTCAATGTTAAAAATATTGTACGAAAAAAAGAAAAAATGGACAATTTCAGAATTAATGAAAGAGATAGGATTATTAATTGAAGATGAAAATTCAATTTTGTATCAAGCAGCAAAAAATGACATTCCCATATTCTGTCCAGCTGTTACAGATGGTGCATTTGGATTCCATCTTTATTTATTCAAACAAAAACATCCTGATTTTGAATTAGATTCAATTTTAGATTTTAAAAGGTTATTAGATGAATATGTTAATCAAGATGATCAAAAAGGTTTAATTTCATTAGGAGGAGGTTTTGCAAAACATCATGCTATCTTGACAGCAATGTTATCTGGTGGACTAGATTATGCTGTTTACATTACCTCTGATACGCCTGTTTTTGGTTCATTATCAGGTGCAACTACAGAAGAAGCAAAATCTTGGGGAAAAATTAAAGATGATACAGATGCAGCTACAGTTGTAGGTGATGCAACAATAATATTTCCTTTAGTAATTTTTAACACTTTGGATATATTAACTGAAGAAGGTTTTATAGAATGACAACTAAAACCAATACCATCAAGCGAAGTACTCAATATTATGGTATAGGGTAATGAAGACTCGTTCCCACCCGAAGGATTGGGAACATTTGAAAAACGAAGTTTTTCATAAACGTTCGTCATCTTACCAAACCACATACGCTACGAAGCGTGGTATTGGTTTTTGAGAAAATAAAAATGGCAAAATTCATATTATCAAAAAATAAAGTACTGGAACAATATAACATATTAAAAAATATAGTTGATTCAATTAGTTATAGCATTAAAACAAACATAAATGTAGGAAAAATATTAGAAAATGAAACAGATTGCATGTTTAGCATACATTCATTAAATGAATTAAAATATGTTAATAATAAATCAAGGTTAATGCTTTTATGTCAGGCAATTACAAAAAAACAATTGTACGATTTATATGAATTAAATATTAAAACTTTTGTCGTCGACAATGAAACCGATTTAAACACAATTCTTAATTGGTTAAATGATTCAGATAAAAAAATTAATTTATTATTAAGATGGAAAATAAAAGAAAATACAATTCATACAGGAAAACATTTTATGTTTGGAATGGAATCAAATGTAATTTCCAAATTCATATTAAAAAGTAATGACTATCCTCAAATTGAAAATATTGGAATACATTTCCATAGAAGAACACAAAAAACAAGCGAATGGGATTTAAAAGACGAAATAGAAGAATCTTTTTCAAGTGAAGTATTAGAACAAATTAATATGGTTTGTATTGGTGGAGGTATTCCTGAACAATATAAAAATTTCTCAGAAAATATTAGCAATTATGTATTGAATAAAATAAAAGAGTTAATAGAATTTCTACACAAATTTAATATCAAAGTAATTGCAGAACCAGGAAGATTTCTATGTGCCCGTCCGATAAAATTAGAATGTAACATTATAGGGATACATGAAAACATAATTGTTGTAGATGCTTCTGTTTACAATTCTGATACAGATGCAGTATTTTCTTCTCATTTAAGATTATTAATTGAAGGGGAAGTTGATAATGATTGGAAAGATGAAAATGGAGAAAAACCAAACAAATACACAATTAAAGGAATGACTCCTTGTTCATTAGACATTTTCCGGTATGATGTCAAATTACCTTTCAATCTAAAACTTGGCGACAAAATAATCTTCTTAAATGCAGGCGCATACAATTTTCACACAGATTTCTGCAGTTTAGATAGGATAGAGACAGTTGTTGTTGATTAATTATTCTTAAATATAATAATTAACTTATACAAATCCTTTTAAAGCAAATAAAATCCTATTTACATAGGGGTGGTTACTATTGCAGATTCAAAAGAGGTTTTTGGAAGATATCCGTCTATTATTAAAAATAATAAATTTTTAAAAAATGGTTTAGTTAAAATCAAAAATGAACTTTATGTTCCAGCTTATTGTGCTTCTCAATTAGGTTTTAATTATCCTGGTAAATTTTTTTTAAAAAAGGAATTCTATCCAGAATTAAGAAAAAGAAAAATCTTACCTTTATGTCCTTTTGACGCATGTGAAGAATTTCTAAAGTTTCATGATGAAAGCGAAAATATAAGTATGTTTGAATATGAAAAGATGTGTGATGAAAATTGTAAGACTATTGGAATAGTAAATTATAAAACATTAATACCACATTCAAAAATGTTAATAGCCATTCTTGATGGATCTCATGCTGTTGATGATGGTGTTGCAGCAGAAATCGGTGATTATTCTCATTATTATCCTATGATTGGTATAAGATCTGATTTTAGATTAGCAGAACATATTAGGGCTCCTATTAATATGGCTGTCATGGATTTTTTTAATAGGGAAGAGTTTCCAGACAACAAATTGTATTCCGGAATGAATGCTTATGATGAAGCTTATGATGGAATTGAAAAATTAGCTAAAAAGATTATTAAGGAGACAGAGTAATTCTAGCAAAACTTAAATTTATTAGATGCTATATTATCCTTTCGTTTAAAGATTTAAAAATCGTTAATAGAATATAAATCTTTATATATAATATAAATATTTTTTAATAAATGGTTTGGCCTTTCAGTAAAGGAAAAAGTAAGGATGATGAAAAAGAAGATAAAATCCTAAGTATTATTAAGGACGAACAGCATAAAAAAGAAAGAGAGGAACATGCAGTTACTGTAATTTTACCAAGGTTATTAAAAGAATTTAAACATTTACATAAAACATTTATGAAATATAGGACTTTGGAAGAAGATAAGGCATTGAATTATCGAGATGAATTAAAAGGGGAAATTGATCATCATTTAGTTATCATAGAAAGAGAACTAAGAGATGCAATGAAAAATAAAGATGAATTAAGGAAAAGTTCTCAACATTTAATGAATTTTATTAGATTTATCGAAAAACATAATCAAAAGAAATTAAGAGCTCACGAACTTACTAATAGACAAAATGCTCAGGAAATTCAAGAGATCCTTAATAAAATAAAACATGATCAAGAATTAATGTTTGGTGCTATACGTATGATTAGATTTGTTAAGGAAAAAGAAATCGAGGAAGTACGCCAACTTTACAATGATCTTCAGAATGACATGAATAAAGTAGCATGATTTTTTTCTTACAGCAAAACTTATAAACTAAAACTCTTTCCATAAATATTATGCTAGTAGACATACACATACATCTTGACTATCATTCATATGATAAAGATCGAGATAAAATAATAGAAAATGCTGAAAAAGCAGGAGTAAAAGTAATTATAACAGCAGGAATACATCCTTCTTCAAATAGAAAAGCATTAGAATACACAAATAAATACAAGATTGTTAAATGTTCTTTAGGAATATATCCTCCAAAACAATTGCAGAGAGAGATAGAAAATTCAGAAGATAAAACAGAACACGATCCTAACTTTGATACAGATAAAGAATTAGAATGGATAGAGCAGCAGATAATTGAAGATAAAAAGCAAGAAAAACAAAATCAAAAAATACTCGCAATAGGTGAAGTTGGACTTGACTATTCAGATGTAGATGAAAAAGAAAAACTAGAACAAAAAGAGTTGTTCATAAAACAATTAAAACTTGCAAAAAAATATGGTCTGCCAGTTGTCATCCATTCAAGAAAAGCAGAAGCAGATGTACTTGATATCCTTGAAAATGAAAAACAAGAAAAAGTCTGCCTGCATTATTTCTGCGGAAAAAAATCATTAATAAAGAAAGCAGCAGATTTAAAATATTATTTTTCAATACCAACTGTGATTGTTAGAGCACAAAACTTTCAATTAATGGTTGAAAAAGTTAACATTAACCAATTATTGACAGAAACAGACGGTCCTTTTGGCTCTCCTTTTAGAGGAGAACGAAACCTGCCTGAAAATGTTACTGAAACAATTAAAAAAATTGCAGAAATCAAAGAATTTGAAGAAGAAGAAGTTAAACAAAATATATTTCTCAATTATCAGAGATTATTTTCTTAAATAATACATATAATTTATCTCCTTTAATAAATTCAATTTCTTATTAAA
>JBHPGL010000103.1:0-4475 GCA_042570655.1 Nanobdellota archaeon
TTTTCAATCAAATATATTTGATTCTGATACAAATAAAGTTTATAGTTTTAATGAGATTCAACCATGACCATGTGGAACAAATAAAGTAATTAAAACAACTATTCCTATACCAATCAAAATTGCTAAAAGATGAACTAAAGAATCTTTTAATTTACAATGCCTATGTAATTGTGGTAATAAATTAGATGCTGCTATATATAAAAAATTACCAGCTGCAAATGGAATAATAAAAGAAGTAAAACCATTATTAATTTTACCAATTAAAAATATTCCTAAAAAAACTCCAACAAAAGCTGTAAGCGCAGAAATAAAATTAAAAATTAAAGCCTTCCTTTTTGACCATCCAGAATAAAGTAAAATTCCAAAATCTGCCATTTCTTGAGGAATTTCATGAAAAATTATTGATATTGTAGCAGCTACACCTAATGTAACATTTACAGCAAATGCCCCTGCAATAACAAGACCATCAATAAAATTATGGATCCCATCTCCAATCAAATTGATTGGCGCTAAATGATATGCATGTCCATGACATTCCCCTTTCTCACATTTTTTCTGATGATGATAATGTATAAACTTTTCAAGTATAAACATGATTAAAAAACCAAGTAAAATGAATAAAGCAACATTCATTGAAGATCCATTTTCAAAAGCTTTTGGTAGAAAATCCATGAAAACAGTGCTTAATAATACTCCAACAGAAATGCTTAATAAAAACAATAATAATTTTTGTGATACTTTTTTCTTTAAGTATAATGGTATTACAACTATTATAGAAAGTAATGAAACAATTATAACAGCAATTATTGGATAAAGTATGTTCATGTACTTATAAATTTTTAATCAGTTTAAATATATTACTGTTATAATTTACTTCCACCAACAGAAACAATATAAGTTAAATTTGATAAATTATGTTCAGGCGGCCATCCCCATGAAAGATCAACACTAACATCCATCATCATTCGTGACACATTAATACCTCTAGCTTCAGGACATTTATCTATATCTAACCCATATTCAGAAATAAATTTTTCTAATTCTATTTTATGTTCTTTTCTAGCTTTTGGCTGCCATCTTCTTGGATTATACCATTGTCTGGGATGATTTTGCCATTCAGGATGTGAGACTCGCATTTTCTCTGCAAATTCACCTACATTAAAAGAAGTATAAATTACAAACATCTCTGCACCCAAATCAAATACATCATCTAATAAAGGACTTGGAGGACATCCTTCTTTCTTACCAAAATTAGGACAACCTTTAGAATGGCCATAATAAGGTTTTTTACAAAGTTGTTGAAAACTTCTATCATAGATCAATAATTTTGGATCAATTTGAACTATCATTTTAAGAATTAAGATTTCCTTTCTCATACAATTTTTTAGCAATAAGAACAGCATTTAATGCAGCTCCTCTTAATAATTGATCACCGCAAACAAACATTCTAACACCATTTTCAAAAATAATAGGTTTTCTAATTCTGCCTACTTCAACTTCATAATTATTAGATGTACTGATTGGCATTGGATATACATTATTTAAAGGATCATCACTTACTTTAATCATATCTTGTTTTTCTAAAGCACTTATATATTCATCAAGATTAATAGGAGTAACAGTTTCCACAATAATATCTTCTGCATGAGATCTTTCCACAGGAACTCTTACACAACCAGAAGAAATTTTAACATAATCACCCAAGCCTAATATTTTCCTTGTTTCCCAATCAGTTTTCATCTCTTCTTTAGTATACTTATTTTCTTGAAATTTATCAATATGTGGAATAACATTAAAAGGTAATGGGTGTGCAAAGATTTCATTTTCAACTTTTTCTCCATCCAAATAATTCCTTGTTTGTTCAAGTAATTCTTTTCTACCGCCATTACCTGCACCGCTTGCAGATTGATATGTAGAAATACTAATTTTATTTAGTCCCGCCATTTTAAATAATATATTCAACGGTATTGCTGCAATTGCAGTTGTACAATTAGGATTTGCAATTAATTTAGATTTATGCATAACCATATACATTCCATTTATTTCAGGTACAATTAAAGGAATATTATCATCATATCTAAATGCAGAAGAATTATCAACCACATAACATTCTGATTCTTTAGCTTTTTCCCATTCTTTCTTTGACCAACCAGCTCCAATTGCCCAAAATGCAAGATCAAGATTATTATAATCTGCAGATTCAGCTTTTAATACTTCTTTATCTCCATAAGGAGTATTAATAATTTTACCTGCAGATTTACCTGCATAACATATTAATTCTTCTAACGGAAACTTAATATTATTAAGAACCTCAATAATCTCTCCACCTACTTCTCCAGTTGCGCCAAATACTCCAACCCTCATATTAATAGCAATAGAATACTTATATAAAAACATTGTTAGAATCGATTATTTATATTAAATAATATTGTTAATAAAGAAATATTTAAATATCCTATATTTATCCTATATATAATAATTAAAAGAGGTTGATATTATGAATGAAAACGATTTATTAAAATCACTAAATGAAAAACAATTAGCATATACAAATTTAAAATTAAAAAATCCTAAAAATGGAGAATATCTCCTTGCTGCATTTATTTTAAAAGCAGGAAAAGGACATAATATGCTTCAGGCAGCTACAGAAGTTGCAGCAGAATCTTCAACAGGTACAAATTTTAAAGTAAATACAGAAACACCTTTCTCAAGAGAAATGAACGCATTAGTTTACAAACTTGACCAAAAAAAAAATGTTGTATGGATTGCATATCCTACAAGATTATTTGACAGACCAGGAAATGTCCAAAACATTCTAACTTATATTGTTGGTAATGTTCTTGGTATGAAAGAAGTGGTTGGATTAAAATTAATGGATGTTTGGTTCCCTCCTGCAATGTTAGAACAATATGACGGTCCAAGTTATACAATTGATGATATGAGAAAATATCTAAATGTATATAAAAGACCAATCTTAGGAACAATAATTAAACCAAAAATGGGATTAACATCTGCTGAATATGCAGAAGTTTGCTATGACTTTTGGGTTGGCGGTGGCGACTTTGTAAAAAATGACGAACCGCAGGCAAATCAAGATTTCTGTCCATATGATAAAATGGTTAAACATGTTAAAAAAGCAATGGATAAAGCTGTAAAAGAAACAGGTAAGAAAAAAGTACATTCATTCAATGTATCTTCGGCAGATTTCGACACAATGATAGAAAGATGTGAAATGATTATTAATGAAGGATTTGAAGAAGGCAGTTTTGCATTTTTAATTGATGGAATTACAGCAGGTTGGATGGCACTGCAAACATTAAGAAAAAGATATCCAAAAGTATTTATTCATTTCCATAGAGCTGCTCATGGCGCATTTACTAGAAATGAAAATCCAATAGGTTTTACTGTTCTAGTTTTATCCAAATTCGCAAGACTTGCAGGAGCTTCTGGAATTCATACAGGTACAGCAGGTGTAGGTAAAATGGCAGGATCTCCAGGAGAAGATATTATAGCAGCGCATAACATTGACCAATTTGTTGCACCTGGTCATTTTTTTAAACAATCCTGGTCAAAAATTCCTGAAAAAGATGAAGATGCTATTAGGTTAGCGCATGAAGATTTAACACATCATGTGATTTTAGAAGATGATGATTGGCGTGGTATGAAAAAATGTTGTCCTATCGTATCTGGTGGATTAAATCCAACTTTGTTAAAACCTTTTATTGATGTTATGGGCAATATTGATTTCATAACTACAATGGGTGCAGGATGTCATGCTCATCCAGACGGTACTAAATCAGGAGCAGCTGCATTAGTTCAATCTTGTGAAGCTTTTTTGAAGAAAAAATCTATTGAAGAATATGCAAAAGATCATAAAGAACTTGCAAATGCAATAAAATTCTTTAAAAAACCTGGTAAAGAAGTTAAGAAAGCGCATAGAACTGAAAGAAGTTAAAGGTGATAAAATGAAAGTTTTAGTTGCATACCATACAATTACAGGAAATACAAAAAAGATTGCAGAAGCAATATTTGAAACAATTGATACAGAAAAAGAAATTAAAAAAATAGATTTATCACAAGATCTTGATGAAGGATATGACCTTTATTTCTTAGGATTCCCAATGATGAATTTCGGTCCTAATGAACCTTCAAAAAAATTCTTGCAGGAAAATACAAAAGGTAAAAAAATTGTTTTATTTGTAACACATGGTTCTCCTGAAGAAGTTCCACATCTTCAAGATTGGTTAAATAATTTTAAAAATGCTGTATCAGAATCAGAATTAATAGGAATGTTCAATTGTTCTGGGAAATGTTCTCAAGCAATGCTGGACGTATTAAGAGCAAGTGGTAATCCAGAATATATAAAATGGGCAGATGGATATGTTCCAAATAATCTACCGGATGAAAAGAGAGTGCAAAAAGCAAAAGATTTTACAAAAGAAATCATGGAAAAGTTTAAATAATTATAGTAATTA
>JBHPGL010000104.1:0-4426 GCA_042570655.1 Nanobdellota archaeon
AATTTGTATAATAAAATATAAAGAATAAAAAAATAAAGAATTATTTTTTCTTTTCTTCAGGTTTTTCTTCCTTTGGCTTTTCTTCTTTAACTTTTTCCTTAGGAACTTCTTCTTCAGCTGGTTTTTCTTTAGGTGTTTCTTTCTTTTCTTTAGCAGGTTTTTCAGCCTTAGCTTCTTCTTTCTTATCAGCTTTTGCTTCTTTTTTAGGAGCTTCTGCTGGTGCTGCTTCTTTTCCTTTCTTAGGAGTTTCGCCTTCTGCTGGTGCTTCAACCTTTTCTTCTACACCGCCAATCGGAGCTTTACCATACTTTAGAACTTTTAGATTAATTTGAGCAATTTTTGCATGAATAGTATTACCTGCAACAGTTTTTCTTAACTTTGCACCTTTAAATCTTCTAATATGTTTTTTAGTTTTTCTTCTTAAAGGTTTGACACCAACACCTTTAACAGTTAAAATCTTTTTTCTACCTGTTCCAACAATATCTTTTCTCATTGGAAATCCTGCATGATCTGATCCGCCTGTAATTTCAAATTCATATCCGGCCATATCAAAAGAATCACCGCTAATTTTATTTCCAATCTTTTGTCCTAGAAAAACTTTTGCTTCATTTTCTTTAACTTCTTTAGAACTACATTTCCCAGCTTTAGGGTCTGCTATTACCAATTTAAATTCTGCCATTTTATTTTTCCTCCTATCCCGAGACTCAAGTTGTTATTACAACAATTCTTATGAATGTCTCAGCTAATTGTTGAAAATTGAGAGGTAATATATAAAGTTAACTGGAGTTAACAACATAAATGACTATGTCACCATGCGAAGTACTCAATAACTACAGCAAGTGATGAAGACTCGATCGTTATCTTTCGAAGTTATCATCGATCACGGAGCGTGACATTGGCATTTATATTTATTAAGTTGATATTATCTTTAAATTAACTATAATATATAGATTTTTTAATAATTAAGGTAGAATATGAATACTTATAAATTAAATTAATTTTTTATGATTATAGAGTAGATACGAGTATTTTGTTAGGGGTAATTTTTTGGATTGAATAAGTCTCGTTCGGTTGCTCCAATCGAGTGCTTCGCTCAAATGGAGCACTGTGTACGGTTCGCTTTCGATAAATAATCACTGAACGACCTTAACTGGGCGACCTCACTGACCCACACAGGTGACTTATTCAATATTGATAGTGTTATTAGGGGGTAGATAGATGGTAACTGTAAACAATGATCCGGCACATACATTTTCTGAATATAGATTTATCCCTGGATTAACTAAAAAAGAACATACAATCGATAATATTGATCTAAAAACACCTGTTGTTAAACATGATATCAAAAAAGGAGAAGAATCTTTATTATATCTAAACAATCCATTTGCATCTGCAATAATGCAATCTCTTGGTTGTGTTAAATTTGCACATGCCTGTTCATTAAATGGATTATTGCCAACATTACATTGTTCACAGCCTGAAGATAATGAAGCTGAAATGGCATATCAATCTAAAAGAATAAAACAAGGATTTGTAGATGCTACAAATGTATTATCTTCTGAAGCTACATTAAAAGATATTATTGAAGTTACAAAAAACACAGGTTATTCAACTATTCCAATTACAGTTGATGGTAAAAAGAATGGTAAATTAGTTGGGATTGTTACTGATTCAGATTATTGGAACGATGATCCTGACTTAAATAAAAAAGTTGAAGATTTTATGACACCGTTTGAAATGGTTTTTGAGGACGATTATACTATTATGGCTAAGCCAAGGAAAAATACTAAAGTTGAAAAAATTAAAGAAAGAAAAGAAAGAGCTAAAGATTTGTTCAGGAGTATGGGATATGATATTTCTTTTGAATATAAAAAAGATCATGTTCACGTTATTAAAAAAATGATTCATGGTAAAGAAGGTGTAACTTTATCTAAAGCAAATGAAATAATGAGAAAGTCTGGTAGAGGTAGATTGCCTATAATTGATAATGAAGGTAATTTGAAAGCTTTAGTTTTTCAAAGAGATCATTATTTACATCAGGATAATCCTGACGAATTAACAGATGATAATAGACAGCCTGTTGTTTTTGCAGGATTAAACACTCATGATTATAAAACAAGAGCTGCAAAAGTTGTTGAAGCTGGTGCAGATGGAGTAGCATTTACATCAATGAATGGTCATACAGAATACATGGCTGAAGCAATTTGTTGGATGAAGAAAAATTTTCCTGGAATACCAGTTGGTGCAGGTAATGTGATTGATGATGAAGGTTTTTTATTTTTAGCAGATGCTGAAGCTGATTTTATTGGCGTCGGAATAGGTGGCGGTTCAATTTGTATTACTCAAGAGCAATTGGGGATAGGAATGGGTCAAGCATCTTCTGTTTATGATGTAGCAATGGCTAGAAATAAATATGCAGAAAAAACAGGGGTATATATTCCAATTTATTCTGACGGCGGAATTGTTCAGGATTATCATATTGCACTTGCATTAGCGTTAGGAGCTGATTTTGTTATGATGGGTAGATATTTTGCAGGAATGTTAGAAAGTGCATCGCCAAGAAGATTTATTGATGGTAGGTGGGTTAAAGAATATTGGGGAGAAGGTAATGATAGAGCTAGAAATTGGCAAAGATATTATCAAGAAGAAGGACATAATTTGTTTGAACAAGGTGTTGATGGTTATGTACCTTATCTTGGACCAATGAAAGGTATTGTTAAACAAAGTTTAGCAAAGATAAAAGAAATATTTGTTCATTCTGGATGTATGAACATGATGAAATTTCATGATAATGCAAAGATGAGGTTAGCATCAGAATTATCTATTAAAGAAGGAGATGCTCATGATATGATATTACCTCAAAGACCAACTGTTAATCCTGTAATTTACAAGTTAACAGATGATGGTCTAATTGAAAAAACAGCTTAATTATATTATAAATGAAAACAAATATAGGTGGTTAGATGGTACATATAAACGTAGTAGGATGTCAATGGGGAGATGAAGGTAAAGCAAAATGTATTAGTCATTTTGTATTAGATAAAGAAGGTAAGGTTGATATAGTTGTAAGATATCAAGGTGGAGCAAATGCAGGTCATACTTCTGTAAATGATTATGGACATTTTCATACACATTTATTACCTTCAGGAGCAGTTGTTGACGGGAAAAATTTAGCAATATTACCCGAAGTAGCATTAGATCCAATACAATTTATGCTTGAAATTTATGATGTTGAAAATGATTATTTTGATGCTAATCCTAAAAAAATTCATATGGGAGTTAAAGATCCAATAATTCCAAGATTGATGATTGATAAGAGAACAAAATTGTTATTACCTTGGTACAGAGCACTTGATGCTGCTGAAGAAATTTATAAAGGTAAAGATAAAGTTGGAACAACTTTAAGAGGAATAGGCCCATTTTATCAGGATATTAGAGGAGGAATTAGGATTGGTGATTTATTAAAAATGAGTGAAAATAAGATTAAAGGAGTAGTAAATAAGAAAAGTGAATTTTTTAATAACATGATTAATCATTGTTATCAAGCAGATCAAGGAAAGATGATCAATGCTGTTGTTGAACTTAGTTTAGGTGGACAAGGTGTTTATGGTCATATTTCTAAATTAGATAACAATGAAACTATGTTAAATTTTTCTAACTATTATAATCCAATAGACGGATTTAATGAATCAAACATTGTGAATTTGTTATTAGATTTTAAAAATAAATTTGAAAGTTGTGTTACAGATGTAATTAAGTATTTCCATGATAATAAAGATGAGAAAAATTTCCTTTTTGAAGGTGCTCAGGCTGTACATTTAGATAAAGTTTTAGGAACATATCCTTACGTGACATCTTCACATCCAACACCTGGAGGGTTGGCTGCACAAGGTATTCCTATCGAATATATTGATAGAAGAATTGGTGTAGCTAAAGCATACAATACTAGGGTTGGAAATGGTCCTTTCCCTTCAATAATTAAAGATCAAGAAGTACAGGATGAAATAAGGAAAAAAGGTGGTGAATATGGTACTACAACTGGAAGACCTAGAGATTGCGGCTGGCATGATGCAGACCAATTAAGGGAAAGTGTTCTATACTGTAATCTAAATGAATTGGCGATAACTAAATTAGACGTATTAAGTGGTCTTGATAAAGTATGTATTTATTCAGATGGAGTGTTTGAAGAGTATGATGGTTGGGAAGAATTTGATCGAGATAGTATTGAAAATTTTGAAAGTTTCCCTGATAATGCGCAAAAGTTTATTCACCATATTGATGATAAGTTAGTTGGGACAGGTGCAGGAATTAAATATGTTACATATGGTCCTGAAGATAAATATATTGTAAAGACAGGATTTGATGAGTTAGGTGCATTGTAAGAACAGGATTTGGTGAAGGTGGAAGAAGAGGTTATTGAAAATAA
>JBHPGL010000105.1:0-4381 GCA_042570655.1 Nanobdellota archaeon
TCATTTAATTATACTAATATTTTATATCTTTTAAAAAGGGGTAATTAACACCACAAATATTTATAAATCCAATAGGTAAATCATAATCTATGGTAAAAAAGTTTTTAACGCATTTAATTGATAGTACAGCATTAGTTACAGCAACAAATCCAATTTACTGTGGATTTGAAGTCACAATAGGTAATCTTTCAGATATAGCTTCAAAACATGCAAGATTATTTTTTTCATCTTTAAATTATTTAGGTTTAGGATATATTTATTCACAGGGAAGAGATTATTCAAGAGAAAAATTTAATATAAAAGATAACGAATTAAAACAAAATCTGCATGATATATTTTACAGTTTTTCTTTTAGTTTAATTATTGCACCGCCCATATATTCTTTATCTCAATTATCAGCAGGCGAAACAATTGATCTGTTAAGTCTAACAAAATCAACTTTAATGGCAAGTGGGATTAGTGCTGCTCTTGGAAGTCCTTTAGGATATGCAATTGACATATTTAGAGATTTGACAGGAATAGAGGAATGCAGTCGATCATTTTATCCTAAATTCATAAAAAAACAAAAATCCTATGTTAAGAAAGCTATTTGTGCAGGTTTGATAGGACTTTCAATCGGTGCAATGGGAATAATATATTCTTTAACTCCTGATAAACAACTTACTGATAACAATCCTATACATGGATTATGTCAAAATTATGAAGCAGGATCGATTGATGATACTTTTTAATATTAAAGAACTTTCTAAAAAATAAACCACTATATTTAAATAATTTAATAATTTATTCTCCATTTATATAAATAATCATGGGGTGTAATAATGGGATTTACAAAAATATTTTCAAATTCATGGGATTTGTATTGGAAAAACTCAAGTATATTAATGATATTAACATTTGTTTTATCTGTAATACCATCAATTCTAGTAACTATTTTTGCAACAAGTTCTCAAGTTGCTGTTAAAGATAGATTTGTTACTGTTGAAAATATAGAACAGTTAAGTAGTTATTTTGCATCATATATTAGTATTTGGATGTTAGTTGCCATATTAGTAGCCGTCTTAGGATTTATACTTTCATTATGTTTAATTAATTATGTTAAAGAAAAAGATAAAGGAAAAACATTAGATTTTATGGGCGCTATTTCAGGTGGATTAAAACATTTCTGGCCAGGATTAGCACTAACAATTGTTATAACAATAATTTTCATATTCCTATCTTTACTTTTGTTAATACCATTTGCATTATATCCAACAATAGGTACTGCAGGAACAGTTATTCTTACTATAATTTGTGCATTACCATTAATCTATCTAGGAATACTATGGTCATTTGCCCTATATGCTCTTGTAATGGAAGATACAGGAATTATGGCTTCTATAAATAGAAGTAAAGAATTGGTAGCAAAAAGATGGTGGACAGTATTTGGCTATATGTTATTATTTACAATCATCTTAGGATTAATTGGAATGGTAGTCGGTTTAATTAGTTTAGCAATATTTGGAACTCCAACAACTTATGTTAGTGCAGGGCAATATACAATAAATAAAACAGCTACAATTGGTCAAAATGTATTGACAGCATTAATGACATTGTTCACAGTACCTTTTTCAATAATCTTTATGAAGAAATTCTATGATAGATTAAATTATTTAAACAACCCTAAAGAAAAAAATGTTCCAAAGAAAATAATGAAAAAGAAAATAGTTAAAAAGAAGAAAGTAAAAGAAAGTAAATCAGAATTTTAATTAATTTTTTTGTTTAATTTTCGTTATTATTTATTGACGATAACCATTAACCACTGATGAAACGTAAATAATACTGGGTAAATTTTATATACCCTATTCTTTTTTAATATGATAATTAGATATAAGTATATTACATATTTGAAATGAATATACCAAACATAATATGTTGAAATATCTAAATAAAAGAGGGAAAATTGAAATTTAAACAAATTAAAGCAAGAGAAATTCTTGATAGTAGGGGTAATCCCACTGTAGAAGTAGATTTAATAACAAAGAAAGGCACAGTTAGATCAAATGTCCCATCTGGCGCTTCTACAGGTAAACACGAAGCTTTAGAGTTAAGAGATGGTGGAAAACGATATATGGGTAAAGGTGTCAGTAAAGCTATTAAAAATGTTCAAATTCTTGCCAAAAAGATTAAATCTAAAGAACTTGACTTAAAAAAGATAGACAAATATCTTGTATCCCAAGATACAGCTAAAAAGAAAAAGTTTGGTGCAAATGCACATCTGGCAATTAGTATGGCAGTAGCACGAGCGTGTGCATTAGAAAAAAGAATGCCCTTATACAAATACATTTCAAGTATAGTAAATCAAAAGATAAAAACAAATATGAGAATGCCTGTTCCGTTTGCAAATGTTATTAATGGCGGGAAGCATGCAGAAGGTGCATTAGCAATACAAGAATTGATGATAGTTCCAACTGGTGCAAGATCATTTAAAGAAGCAACTCAAATGGTAAGTGAAACATATCATATATTAAAAAAGATTATTGAACATACATATGGAAAATCCTCTACCCATGTTGGTGATGAAGGTGGATTTGTTCCAAATTTAGCTAACACATACGATGCACTTGACCTAATCCAACAAGCTATTGAAACAGCAGGTTATAATAAAAAAATTAAAATTGCAATTGATGCAGCTGCATCAGAGTTCTATAATAATAAAAAATATCAGATTGACAATGAACAATATTTTGGTTTAGGATTAAGTGACCTTTACGAAGATTTGGTAAGAAACTATCCAATAATTAGTATAGAAGATCCGTTTGCACAGGACGATTTTAGAAATTGGAACATCTTATTTCAACGAGTTGAAAAGTTATTCGAAAATAAAGATGAAATGAAAACAAAATTAAATGAACCAATCCAAATAGTTGGCGATGATTTAACAGTTTCAAATCCAAAAAGAATCAAACAAATTGCAAGGGAACATCTTTGCAATGCTCTTCTCCTTAAAGTTAATCAGATTGGCACTGTCTCACAAGCTATCGATGCAGCAATTCTCGCCAAACAAAATAAATGGAATGTAATGGTATCTCATAGAAGCGGTGATACTGAAGATACGTTTATTGCTGACCTCGCCGTAGGATTGGGTTGCGGTCAAATAAAACTTGGAGCTCCTTGTAGAGGCGAACGTACAGCTAAATATAATCAACTTATCAGAATTGAAGAAGAGTTAGGTAGGGTAAAGTATGGTTGGAGATAAAACATTTAAATCAAATATAATACTTATATCAATAATAATAATTACAACTTTTTTATTAATATTGATCAATGGTTGTACAAATGAAGAAATGAAGATTGAAATGGTAAAAGAAAAAATTGATGCATCAAAATCATGTAATCTTGATAGTGAATGTGTTGAATTAAATTTGGGCTGTCCATTTGGTTGTACAGGACCAGTAGTTAACAAAATTTATGAAAATCAAATTCGAAATATGGCAAGTAACATTCAACCTTGTGACTATAGATGTATTAACATGTTAGAACCAAACCAAATAAATGAAATTGGTTGTATAGAACATAGTTGTGGTTTTCGAATAGTAAATATTACAGGATAAAAATGAAAAATCAATTAAATAAAACTTTGAAAATAATTTGTATGATTTTACTATTTGTATTTATATTCTCATTTGTAAATGCTACTATGGATATTGGACCTCCTGGACCTAGAGAACCGTTGGAACCATCAGTTGGGAGGTTATCAATTTCAACAATTGAAGGTCAAGTTAGATGGATTGGAATAAAAGGAAATCACATTTTATTTAGAGCAAAGTTAAAACCAATACATACTGATGAAACTCAAAATTTTCATTTAGAAATAACTTGTAATAATAATCAAACAATAATAAGCGAACCTGATAATGAGATACCTTATGATAGTAATAATTATCCTACAATAGAATTTTTATTTTATAATTCAAATGTAAACAATTTTGAAGAAGGACAATACATATGTAAATTATATGCTTTAGGTGATAAAGGTGCAGAATATTCCGAACCAATTTATATTGATACTAATAGATACTCATATAATCCTGACGAATATAGGTCTGGACCAAATCAAAATACTACTTTTTTATATATTTATTTAATTATCATAGCAATTTCGTTAATTTTTCTTTTAGTAAAATTATTCCCTTTACATAAAATTAAGTTTACAATTGGTATTGTCATTTTTACATCATTTTTCATAATGTTCTTAATAGCTCTTACATGTAGTTGTAATTTGAATCAATCAGATATCTACGTACTAATATTGTTTGCTCTTTTTGCACTTATTATGTTATTTGTTATTATTACACCATTTTTAATGTTGAAAGAACATAAAAATTATCTTTATTTTGGA
>JBHPGL010000106.1:0-4358 GCA_042570655.1 Nanobdellota archaeon
AATTTTGAATTTAATGGCGAATTTAGGTTTGAAGAGGATGTTTATAGAAAAAGGAAAGAAGATCATGGTTCTAAAAAAATTATGATGGGCGAGACTGAAACAAGGAAGATTAATGCAATTGAAGAAATAATTAATAACTTGGAATTCGATAAATTAATATCAGAAAAATTGGAAATAATAAATTTCCCAGATTTAAAAGATCATTATACATTTCAATTTTCAGGTTTTCATCAAAATCAAATGAGAGAATTTAAGAATGAAAATAACGGGATAGAATGTCTTATTGGTGAAATTAAAGAAAGGGTTGAATACGAAAAAATACAAAATATTTGGTAATCACTCCCATCCAGAATTTCTTTCTTTTTGTTGTCGAGCTAAAAGTTGTTCATATTCTCTATAAGCCCAACAGTCATTATATTCTGGACAATTTTTTTCAGGACACCTATACATCTTTTTTGGACAGTTCTCTATCTTAGGTCTTGGATCTTTCCCCATATAATATAGAATATCTTTAAAGTATTAAAATATATCTTTATTTAGCTTTTTTAAAGTTTTTTCCTTCAGAAAAATATGAAAGTTGTTTTTCTTCAAATTCTCTTAATTTAATTTTTGCTCCATTATCAGAAATTCCAGGAAAAGCTTTTTTAATATTTTCAATTATCTCTCTTCTCATTGGTTTAAGTAATGCTAATTCTAATCCATTATTTATTTCATGAGCTTCTTGTTTTAATTCTTCAACTGATTTCTTATAAACTTGACTTTGTCTGATTGCAAAACCAATATTTAAATTTGTAGATAAAATCTGTTCTCCTCTTGTAACACCTGCTAATTCTTGCCTTTGTTCCATTGATAAAACTTGTTTTAAACTTGGGGGTCCTTGTGGAACAGCTCCACCATGTTCAATTTCATCTATTTTTTCTTGAAGATTTTCATCACGTTTCATTGCTCCCCAATAAAAAATTTCATCCAATAGATTATATGATAATTTACATAATTCTTCATCATAATTATGAACAAAAAATGCTAAACTTCTTTTAGTCATTTTACCATTAACTTTGCCATTTTTAACTTTTGTTTCAACTAATTTGGTTCCATCTAATGTGAAAAATGATTTACCAAATCTATTTGGTTTGTATTCTCTGGTTATAGAATCTGAAAATTTGTCTTCTAAAATTTCGTCTACGCTTGCATTATTATCATTATTAACAAATTTAATAAAAGATAATTCCAAAACAGGCATTTGTGAGTTTTTACCTGCTTTATAGATTAAACCGCCTTTAATATCAGGGTCAAGAGGTAATTTTTCGTTTCTAATAATATATCTATTACCTTGTTCAATAAAATATTCCATAGCTTGAATATCTGTTTCATTTTCTTGATCTCTTACAATTATAGTTGGATCATAATCTGATCTGATAAATTGATATAGATTTTCTACAATTGTTCCTATTGGACCAAATCTCTCTTCCATATGATTTTCGATGCATTAATCATATATAAATGTTTCGAATATTTATCATTGGTTAGTGACAAAGGGGTAAAATTTATAAAGGAAATATGTGTAGCTGTTGAATATGGGATTAGAAAGTTATCATATTGAAGAAAATGGATTTAAAAGAGCATCTAATATGAAAGAGATTTCTCGATTAACTCAAGGTAGAGTTGGTGAAAGAACAAATCAAATTGCTCCATTAATGGAAGTTGTTAGGCCTTGGAATCCTGGATTTCATCTTGGATGTCAAATTAAATGTATTTTAAGACCGCAAAAGGATAGTTTAGAGATGTATGATGATGGCAGATTAACATTTATTGGTCTTGGTGATGACAAATTAGATGGTAATCCAAATTATGGTGTTAGTACGTTATGTGTAAAGGTTTTGTTTGAACCTGAAGAAAAATATGGAAGGGATAAGTATTTTCATCCTAGAATAAGGCATTCTACTTGGAGTATGCCTTCAGATTTACAAGGATTACCTTTATTACATTTTGATGAATTAAGAAATAAGAAATATGATGAAATTGATGATTTGATGTCGGTTTTATCAGGTTGGTACGAAGAATTTTTTGATAATAAATATCAAAGAATGAATTATATAGGGCAAATGAAAAGATACGATTTAGATTTTGAAGATATTATTCTTAGAAGAGTTAATACTGATTCATATAAGAAAAGTAGAGGGGATTATAGAAAGAAAATAGCTGAAAGACGATTAGATGAATATAAAGAAATGGTTGATTCTGAAAGTATTATTCATGTTGAAGGGATTTATTCAAGTAGTTCAAGTGGACCTGAAGGTAGCTTAGCAGGTATGTTTACTGCAATTTCCGGTCATGCAAGGTCTAATTTTAATTGTATTCATGCAGATGTATTAAATCAATGTGATGATTTTAATAAAGCAATAAGTAAATTATCTCCTATGCCTTACAGATGGAATGACAAAGAGAATAAAGTAGATTACATCCATCCTTCTGATGAAAAAGTCAAGCAAGCATAAGTTTTTATTTAATTAGTTCTAATATTTGAATTTAAAACCATTGCCTGGCATATACAACCTCTCAACTTCGGACAGATATTAATAATTTTAAGTGATAATCTGTCCTCAGGTCGAATAGTTATTTCTGTGAAACAAGTTGATTATGCGATTTAGGCAATGGTTTTAATAATAAAGCTTTAATATTAGTTAAATATTATTTCTAATATGAAATCATTAAGTAAATCAGATATAAAACAAATTAATTCTAAACTAGAAGAGAAGTATGGTATAAGTCCTCTCCATAAAAAAGATAGAGTGCAATTAGTTGAAGATGAAATGAGTTATCTAATGGTTAACAACGAAATAATGTTTATTTATCTTAATGATGAATTAATCCCTACAATTAAAACTCTTATGAAAGAGAATTTTCTTAAACAAATTGTTGTTGATATGGGGTCAATTAAGTTTTTAACAGGCGGAGCAGATTTAATGCGGCCTGGTATAGTAGAAATTCCTGACGGAATTAAGGAAGGAGATGTAATTAGTTGTGTTGATGAAAATAATAAAAGAGTTTTAATTATTGGAGTTGCAATGTTTAATTCTGAAGAAATGCGAGCAAAAGATTCTGGTAAAGTTGTAAAGAATATCCATTATGTTGGCGATGATATTTGGAAGTTATAAATTCCATTACTAAAAATGCCACTGTCAGGCGTTTAATTAAAACACTACTACTAAGCATAGCAGGCCTCTCAACTTCGAACAGGTAAAAACAACATATCTTATGAACCTGTTCTCAGGTCGGACAAATAAATTCTGTGAAACTAGCTACTTATGCAATTTAGGTAGTAGTGTTTTTTAATATTTTAATTTATGTTTATCTTTATACCACATAACAAATATTAATAAAATACTTAGAAGTAAGGCAAATTCACACAAAACACTTGAGAATAATATCTTTTGTGAAGGTAGAAATAATAAAAATATATATGTTGGAATTGTAAATATTAATACTGATAAAATTCCTAAACTAAGCATAACTTTCTCCTGACGTTTTTTAACAATATGTGATGCAATAAAATAAATTATTATTGTCGCAATTAAGAATACAAGATAATATAATCCATAAAAGTTGTTAACAATACCAAATGCAGGGTACTTAATAAATACAGACATACATTGTGCAGAACTTGCAAAAGCGTTTGATATTGAAAACCAAAGTATGAAAAAGATTGAAGGTACATAATATACTAAATGGAAGTACCATTTTAATGGTTTTTTCCACATGATTAATGCTAATGTAATTGAAAATGCAGGTAATATAGCTGTAGTTATCATAGCTAATTTAGTAAATACATTTGCACCTGTTGTACATATTAAGAATTCGTTTAATTGATAGAATCCTAACATAAAAACTAGTAGTGCCATTGCTTGGTTTAGTTTATCTCTTGGATTTTTTGCTAAGAAAAATATTGCTATCAAGAATTCTATGATAAATGTTGACAATGATACGTATGGTGCAAAACACATGTTATTTTGGAGTTTTATGGGGTTTTTATATGTTTCTTTTTAAATAAAAACTATAAAGATATATAGGGATATATAAACTATAATGAATAAAAATATATATTGTTAAAGTTCTAATTATTTTGATTAATCCAGAAGAATTATTAATATGAAAAATCAAAATAAAATTTTAACAAGAGAAGATATTTATCTTACATATAAGTATAATATTCCTACTAAGCAATTAAATTATCTTAATGAACAAAAATGGTTGCCATTAATTCAAAATACAAAAATGTCAGAAAACTTGGCTTATATTATTGGGAAAATAACAGGTGATGGCCATTTAAATCGTGGATTCTCTTTCTTTTTTTCAGGTCA
>JBHPGL010000107.1:0-4354 GCA_042570655.1 Nanobdellota archaeon
TCCTTTACTATTCTTTTAATTATTTCTCTATATTCATCTACTATTTTTTCTAAAAGCCAAACTACAATATACATATACGATGTTTTATTTGGTTCTTTGTAACCATTTTTATTTAATATTAATTCACAGAAATTAACTAACTGGTTATTTGTGGATTCAAGATGTAATAACGTGGATAAGGTTTCAAATTTTTTTTCTTTTATCATTTCTAAACTTGATTCTGCTAATGAAAGACCAACCAAAAAGGCTCTTCTTAAACTATTATCAAACTCTGATTCTAATGCTTGAGATACAACCCTTAATACGCATCTTTTATCACTTTGTTCCATGATCATATAACCATGGACTTCGGCTTTGATTAGATCTTGTATAATTGGAATTGCTTCAGGATCATCAAATAATACTTCTAATTCATCATATCCTGTTTTATGAGCAACACTAATGATCCATTTTATTGCTGTTTTATTTGTAGTTTTTAAATGAACAGTCTTTTTCTTAATATGAGCATATTCTTTACCTGTAGATAGAATAATTCTATCATTTTCTTCCTTAAATATAATAGAGTCTCCTTTGTTTAGATCATATTTTCTTACCCATTTGGCGGGGAGAGATACTACAAGAGTTCCTGAACCTTGACGCATTAATTTTCGTTCCATATAATATGGTATATCTTAAAAGTATATAAATCTTTCTATATATCATTATATATTTAAAAAGTCATGATATCATGACTAATATATATAATATTGTGAGAATGAATATATATCCTGATGTTATTATACTTATTGAAAACAGGTGATTAACAAGAATTCCTGCGGAATTCTTGAATATCAATATAAAATTGATATATCATTATAAAAACGCTTTGGAGGCGATTAAAATGACACAAACAAAAATAAAATTTTGGGGTACTAGAGGAAGTGTTCCAACACCAGGACACGAATATGCAAGATATGGTGGAGAAACAAGTTGTGTAGAAGTTAACACATCTGAAAAAGAAATATTAATCTTAGATATTGGTACAGGTGGAAGAAAACTTGGAGGATCATTAATTGGACGAAATGATGGAAATAATGCAGGAATTGAAGGAAAAATCTTCAATACACATTATCATAATGATCATATACAAGGACTTGGATTTCATGGTCCAACATATTCATCAGCAAATAACTTTACTTTTTATGGACCAGGTGAAAGTGATGAAGATGTAAGAGAAATTATGGAAGGTAACATGGGTCCACCATATTTTCCAGTTGCATTTCAAGATTGTGCTGGAATAAAAGAAGTAAAATCAGTTAAAGATGGAGATAAAGTTGAAACAGAATCAGCATATGTTGACGTAATTAAAGGACAGCACCCAAACGGAGTTGTTTATTATAAAATTACAGATAAAAATACAGATGCAAAAATCTTTTATGGAACTGACTATGAAAGAAACGTTGATCCAGAAGTAGATAAAAAATTTGATGAAGAAATTAATGGCGTTGATTTATTGATCTATGATACACAATATACTGAAAAAGACTTTATTGAAGGATGGGGTCATGGTAAAATTGAAGAAGCAGTAGATGTTGCAATAAATGCCAACGTAAAAGGTTTGATATTATTTCACCACGATCCTAAAAGGACTGATTCAGATATGGATGAGTTATTACATTATGCAAAAGGATTAGCTGATGAAAAAATGGAAAAACTGGGTCAAAGACCTCAAGATTTCCATGTTTATGCTGCTAGCGATGGATTAGCAATGGTTTATAATCCAGACATAAAAAGGTTCGAATTAATGCAAAACGGACTTTAAATTTTTTATTTTTTTATTTTTTTATTTATATATTAAACAAAAACTTTATAAATACAAACGTCAAAAGTACGTTAACTAAACGTACTATAAACGCAAAGTTAATATAGTATTGCGTAATAATATAAATTAGGTTTGCGTAATAAATAATTAAATCCCACAAGGTGAACAAAATTTCAAAAATGAAATTTTCTAACCTTTTCGTAAAAAACTCAAAGGTGGTTAAAATGTGTGTAAGCGAAAAATCATTGGATGAAAAAATGGAAAAAACTGGAATAGCTCAAGTTATTGAAGTAGATAAAATATATCAAAAAAGACTTGATAAAAAATGTACTGAATTTATTGATTACATGAAAACTCAAGAAGGAGTTTTATGTTGCGGTGCAGAAGGTATTGATAAACAGTTATATGACATGTGGATAAAACATGAAACTAAAGATGATAAATTAAAGAATGATGTTTGGCAGCATTATTTGAATTACGATATTTCAGAGGCAAAAATTGACACAGTTAAAAATATTTGGTTTGGTTAAAATGCTAATTGAAACCCTCTACTTCTGCCTCCCCGGAGGGTTTCATATTAGCCGGTTACAGTCCCGTATTACAGCTGGAGCCAAGTTCATTTTAGCGAGTCTTATCACCAAATGTGGAAGGCTCGTGGGCTTGGTCCTATAAGGACATAAAAAACAATTAATAATGTCACGCTCCGTGGTTGATGACTAATTCGAAAGATAACGAACGAGTCTTCATGACCTGCTATGCATTTAGAGTACTACGCATGGTGACATTATAGATGATGAAAATGACAAAATCGTTGGTAGTTGGTAGATATCAAATATTTCATAAAACACATTTTGATGTTGTGAAATATTTGGTTGAAACAATGGAACATGAAGTGATTATAGGATTAGGAAGTGCTCAATATAATTACCTTAATCCTAAAGAAAGTGATCTTAGAGTTAAACATTGTTTATCTTTGAAAGAAAGGATAGAAATTGTTTGTGGAAGTTTAATTGATTATAAAGATCGGATCAAAATTGTTCCACTTTATGATTTTCCAGCTGATGAAGAATGGCGGGATCATATTAATGAAAAAATTGGTGATTTTGATTATTTTTTGACAGAAAAAGATGAAGAGTATGATTTATTTAAAAATAAATGTCAGCGATTGGTTTGGCCTGGCAGAAGTTTTATTCGAAATGGTATTGTAATTGATTTATTATTGCAAGGAAAAGAATATAAACAGTTTTTACCAAATTATTGTTTTAATTATTTAAAAAAAATTAATATTTATGACAGATTATCAATGTTACATAAAATTGATGCTCAAAATCACGAGAATTATTTATTGTATTGTGATGATAGAGTGGTTCAAATAAAAAATGAAATTGAACTACAACCGAGCATAATGAGCATCTCAACTTCGGACAATTAATAAGTAACTAACATGTTGTCCTCGGGTCGAGTCGTATAAACTGTGTAACAAGTTAAATATGCGAATTTGGTTGTAGTTCAATTTGAGTTATTGAATACGGGACTTTGGGACAAAAACTAAGTGAGGTAGATTAAAATGAGTTACGGGTTCGGAGGGTATAGTGCACCTAGTCCAAGCAGAAGTTCAAGTAGTAGTTCTAGAAGTTCAACACCAGTAAGGGTGAGTTCACCACCTAGGCCAAGGCCGCAGTCAAGTCCAGAGGTAGTAATTGATCCAGACACAGGTAATAATATTTATTTTGCTATTGGTGGAGGTTTATCACCATCTAGAATTGTTAAAAAGATGGAAAAAACCGATCAAGTTTGGAATGGTTCAATATCTAACCTGGTTGATTATGTAATCGGACATCAAGAAACAGATGAAGATAGAATGGTTGTTCAGACTATTGAAAATAGAAGAGAGAAAGATGATTACATGGTTATCATAAACGGCGGTGAAGCTGAAGCAAATACTTACCTTAGTGGAAATGTTTGTGATAACACTGTAACAAGACAAAGAGGAACAGTTGAGTTTCCTTTCATTGACATTTCAATAGTCTCAGCTGAAGAAGGTGGACTTGAAAATAAAGTAAAATGAACGGTGAACAAAATGTTTTCGTCCCATCCTATATTAAATTTAGAAGAACCTTTGATTTATTTAGATGGGAAATTTTTTACAGGCGGACCTGAAAAAACAAAGAGAGGTGATTATTTAAAGTATAGGGACAAACAATTTAAATTGGATTTAATTGGTTCGCCTAATTTTTTTGATTTATTATATTGTAAAAGAAACAATGTTGGTTTTGAAGAATATAAACAAAATTTTATTCAAAGTGTTAAACAAGTTGAACTGCATTCTAAAGATGACATATTAAATGAGATTTCAGATGATAAGTTGGTTAAGTTAATTGTTGGAAGAGTTTTACCTAAATTAACAGGTGAAAAGATGGATTCTGATCTTGATAAGTTGTTAGGTAGTAGATCTGATGATGGTGAAGTTGATGATTCAGTAGAAGAAGGAATTGCAGAAGAAATGATTGAGGGATTAGAAATTCAAAATCCTATGGTAGATAATAATATTTG
>JBHPGL010000108.1:0-4320 GCA_042570655.1 Nanobdellota archaeon
TACTAAAGCTGTTCTTTTATTGCCGTCTTTAAAAACATGATCGACGAGGATGCTTCTTATTAAATAGCTTAATTCATACAGCCAACTTTTTTTATGTTTAATCATGTGTAAGGCGAAGTCTAAAGAACTTTCATTACTTAGTTCTCCTGTTTCACCGATTTCCTGGTTAATTCTGATAATATCTTTTTTGTTTATCATACACATTTATACACACTTATAAGTATATAAATATTTATATGCTGTAGAATATAGTTGGTTATAAAATAAAGAAAAAATTAATTATTTATTATTTTTTGTATATACTTAATTCAGCTTGAGTATCTCTAAGCTTTTTTTCAAGATTTTCTATCTTGTCATCTTTTGTTTTTTCTTGTGCTCTTCTTCTATCTCCTTCTTGCATAGCTCGCACATATGATTCTTCTCGACCGCCGCCGCCTCTATATCCACGACCACTTCTTCCACTTAAAGCATCTTCACGCCATTCATCTCTTCCCATTTTAACACCTTTTAGTTTTTTTGAAAAGGTTAGAAAATTTCATTTTTGAAATTTTGTTTACCTCGTATTGTTTTTATCGACTGGGATAATAGTAATAACAGACCAATAACTAGTATTTAAATGTTTTGGTTTATTTGTCCCTTGAGAGTGGTGAAAAATAGAAAGGTTTAAATATGAGTAGTATGAAATCTGACATATGGAACGTAAAGAATTAGAAGGAAAATTGAGATGGACAAATTTACAGCCAGCAGATAGCCCTGCTTGCGAAAAAATTGTTGATTTTGAAAGTTTCTACGATTTATTATCGGTTCTAGTTAAAAATCAAGATATTGAATCAATAGGTATGATTGTAAAAATTAAACCAGATGAAGTTGATTACGGATATGGTGTTTATCAATGTCTTATGAAGGAAGTAAATAATGAATATAGGTTTTCTTTATTTCAACTTAAAAAAGGATTTCACAGTGCTTCTGATGGATTAATTGCAGAAATTGAAATACCTGAAATTAATAGTGAAAAGAAAAAAGTTGAATGGGAAGATATTCAACCATCATTTCAAGAAGATTATGAAAAAATTGTTCAAACTAATGGATTTTATGATTTAATTGGATTCTTAGAAAATAATCAATCTATTAGAAAAGTGAATATGGCAATAGGATTGGATGAGGATCAAATATTTTATTGTGAAATTGCAAATATTCCTGATGCATATATTGTAACTATATTAAAAAATGGGATATATCCTTTGCAACAATCTTACGGAGAAATAAAAAAATGAATCCTTCTGATGTAGGTAAGTTAATTTCAGAATTTGATGTTGAAGCTCGAAGGCTAGAAGATGAATGTCCTTCTGAAATTGATATATTTTATACTGTTAAATTAAGATGTAGAATTGTTGAGCTAATTTGTTCATTAGGTGAAGTTCCTTCTGAATATGATGGTTATTTGGAGAAACATGGATATTCATTGGATCCTATTATGGAAAGGATTGAAAGGATTGATAAGAAGATTCCAAGATCAGATATTTCTAAGTATATTGTGAAAAGTACAGATAGATTTTGAAAAAATGAAACATAAAGTAAGTATTACAATGGATCAGGAAACGATTTTGGCTATCAATGATAAAATGAGAGATGGCTGGTTTAGATCTAAATCACATTTCATAGAATGGGCAATTAAGAAAGTTCTGGAGGATAGAGAATGAGTAAGATATTAATTGAAAAGATGTATGATGAATGTGTGAATAAGGTTCAGAATAAATTTAAAATCATATTAGATCCTGTTCCCGGATTAAAATTTGAAAAGTATCAAAATACTTTTATCAATAAAAATGTTTCAGGTCCTGCTAGTTATGATGGTGAGGATATTACAATATATAATCATTTTGAATTTGATTTAAATTTTATAAAACATTGTATATATCATGAATTAGGACATCATTTAGATGAAACTATTTCTGGAAATGGTTGTAGACATATTAATGATCGATTAGATAATGGAATAATGTTAATTGATAATATAGATGATTTAAGGGAACAAATTATTCAGGAAGGTTTGGCAGATATGTTGGGTGTTATGTTAAATGAAAGGTCTTATCATGATTTGATTGATATAGAATTTAATGCAAAAGAAAATAACGGTAAAATGAAATTAAAATTCAATAAAAGCGGATTAGCAATGATAGGTATTCAAGATCAAATTGATAAAATTGGTGAATTTCGCGAAGATTCAAAAAAATATATGAAATTATGTAAAACATATAAAAGATTATATTATACAGATGGCGGTTTATTGAAAACATTTACTTCATCTTTCTGTCAACTTGCTTTTTTAGGACATTGGGGTAAAACAGAAAAACAGATTGAAGAATTATGTGGCAGCGCGGTTTATTGTAATGGAATAATGTATGTTGCAAATTATATGGCTAAGAATAGACAGCATATGCTTGATACGTTCAAAGACATCAGAAAAGATTATTCACATGAAATATTGAAAGGTGTAGAATGAGACTTCAAGATATTTACAAGGAAAGTGTATTCGCGGTTCAAAAAGAAATGGATATGAAAATTATTATTCCTAAACTTGGAATCAAAAATGGAGATGATTTTTTAAACAATACTTTAGTATTTTATATTGAAAATGATATTCCAAATATTACTATGATAGGAGAATTAGATTATTTTGAAAAACTAGATGATATATATGAATCATTTTGTCATGAATTAATGCATGGTGTTCAGAATCAACTTAATTTGGTTAAAAAAGTTAATACATTTAATTTCTTAGGGAATACATATCATAAAGATTTAGAATCTGTTAAAGAGTATCTTATTAATGAAGGTATTTGTAATTATGTTTCTTATCTTATTTGTGAATCTAAAGGATGGCAAAATACTGAACCTAGATTTGCAATTAATGAAACTTATGCTGCCGATTATTTAAAAAATGTTGAAAAGTTAAAGAAAGGTGTAGATAATATGCCTGAAAGAGCTAAGTATAGTTTTAATTATAAAGAAATGGGTCCTTTTTTGGGAAATTTGAAATCATTATTATTATTGGGTCAGAAAATGTATGATCAAGGTTTTCATTATGTTAAACAGTTTCATGAAGAGTCTGGTTATCCTATAAGGAAAACTGTTATGAGAGTAAGAGATGAGTTTAAGGATGAGGTATTGAAGGGATTATGAATATCGAAGATGTTTATATGGAATGTGTAGATGCTGTTCATGAATGTACTGGATTAGATTTTATTATTCCTGATTTAAAGATTAGAGAAGATATGAGATTTGTTGGAGCAAAAAACTATGAAATGGATAGAGCAATGTCTTATGATGATTATGCTGATTTCCCTACAATTTATGTATGTGATACTAATGTAAGAGATATCTTTTATCATTTTTTTTGTCATGAATTAACGCATCATTTACAATCTGAAAATAAATTGAAACAAGAAATTGGAGGATATGTGATTAAAGGATTTCCTTTCATTCTTCATTTAGATTATTTAAGAGAATATATTGTTAATGAAGGATTATGCAATTTTATTTCATCTGAAATTTGTAAGGAAAAGAAATGGGAGCATTATTCGCCTAAAATAGGTTATTTTCAATCATCATTAAGCGTATATTCATATTTTGAAATTGGTTCAGAATTTAAAGAGTTCCTTGATTCAAATAATATTAATACTGATTTTGATATAGATAGAAATTATAAAGATATTATTCAATACGTATCAAAACTCAATAAGTTATTTGATTGTTTATATGATTATGGATATTATAAAGTTAATGAATTTAAAAATTTAAATAATTATTCATTAAAAGATACACTTTTTAAAATTCGTGAAGAAGGAAGTGATAGAGTATTAAGGAACGCAGAATCGCTTAATACATTGGTGGAAGCAAAATGAATAGTAAAATTAAGATACCTGACAATTATCAATTAATGGAAATTATACATCATGTAGGTAGTGATAATGTTAAAGTGCAGGATGTTTTAGAAAGAATTTATGATTCTGTTCACGAATATATTATTAATTCACATGAAGTTAAACCTGAACCAGGTTTTTTTTCAGATGGAAATTTTCTTCATAGCATGGAACCAAGAGGACAAATACCTGCTTTATTTGGAGCATTAAAATATTGTAATGAAGAATCTAAAATCTTATATGTTGCATCTTCATACGGATTAGGTATGAAACTTATTGAAGAAGCAGGATTTAATGTTAAAGGAATTGATTTTGATGAAAATGCAGTTGATTTTTGTAAATCTCAAGGATTAGATGTTGTTAATGAAGGATTATGCAATTTTATTTCATCTGAAAT
>JBHPGL010000109.1:0-4305 GCA_042570655.1 Nanobdellota archaeon
CTTCTTCTTTAAGATCTAAATCTACAAATGGTTTATTCTTTTTAGTAAAAAAGTCAGTTTAAATAAAAAACTTTATAAATCCCCTACCACTAGTATTATAGAGAGTTTGGAAAATAATATTTTCGATTTTAAATTATTGAATATAAATAAAAATATTGCTGATATAATTTATTCTGGTGCAAAATTGTGTAAGATAAAACAGGCAACAATTGATTTAAATTTTTGGAAAGTTCTTGATAAGAAAACTTTGGTTTGGGATACTGCCTTATGGGTAAGGTGTCTTGAAATTATTAGAGATAATGAAATTCATAATCAATTAATCAAAATAGGGAAGGAGAATTTTAAAAATGGCTAGGATGAAGAGTGCTGCGGATATTGCAATGGAGAAAAAGAATTTAGGTATATTAATGCATGATCCTAGAGATGAAGAATATAAAATATCTGATAATTCAGAATTTTATAAATATCGTGATCTTGAAACAAGAGAAGAATATAGAGTTAAGATCGCTACAAATGTAGGGCATACTAAAATTTTATATGAAGCCAGCGATAATATTTATATAGATTATAATAATGAAATTAAAGGGTTGTTAGGAGGATTTTATTCTAAAGGAAGGCCTGGGAAAATACATGATATATTTGAATGGAATAATAAAGGGGAAAGGATATTATTAGATTGTGGTTCATATGGGATTTATGATACTAAAAAGAATAAACCATTTGTAGATTTAGATCTTAAAGAAGAAGAATATTATTGTAAGCTTACTTCTGACGTTGATAAAAGATTGATGGGTGTTTTAGTTGAGAGATATAAAGCTAACACTAAAAATAAAATATTTAAACATAAAATTGGCAGCGAACCTGTAAAGATTGATGATAGTGATGTTCATAATCCTGTTATGGAAATGGCTTATTTTGAAGGTTATACACAACATTCTTTTATACATAATTTAAACGGAAGATTATATTATGGAGATCAAAAATTAAATTTAGCTGTAAATGATGATTATAATACTAATTTAAGATTTAAATTATTAAAACAAGAAGGGAAGATTGTTGACATTGCATATTGGATGCATAAAAACAAAGTTATTGATATTGTTAAATATAATTTGCGGACACATGAACAGATTAGTATTGATCAAATATTCTGTCCAAGAGATCCAAAGGATTTTGCAATTATTAGGAATTATGAATTTCATAATAAGTTTGTTAAGGAGGGTAGACCATGGCAAAGATGAAGAGTGCTGCGGAAATAGCAAAATCTCCTATGTTGTATGGGATTCTGTTTCAATATGAACATGATCTAATATATTCTGATATGACAGATAAATATAAAGAATGTTATTATATCGGACTTCAAAATATTGTTGATCAAATTAATAAATTTGTTGAATTTAATGATGATATATATTACTGCGGTAAGAAAAGATTGATATCTTTTTTTAATGATTTTGAAATATTCAGAAATGGTACGTTTTCTGATATGATTGAATATAAAGGTGAATTATTATATCTTTATCATAATAAGATTTATGATATTGATAATAAATGCGTTTATGAGTCATCCCATAATATATCTGAATTATTTATTTGCAATAATAAATTATGTTTTTCAAATAGTTTTAGTTCAGATGGAATTAAGATTTATAAATTAATACATTTTCGTGACGGAAAATATAATGAACGAGTTGAGATTAAATCTGATATAAAACATTATGATTTAATTAAATTTTTTCATAAAAATATGTTTATTTCTACTAGTAATCATTCTTTAGCTATTAATGATATAAGCATAGATCAAATAAAAATGAGAAATCGAGATGGTCAAAAAATCATGGATCTTGATGTAATGAATTATGAAGGTAGTATATTAGATACATATTATCTTATAAGTAATAAGGGATTGTATAAAGCAAGAATTAATGTTAAGAATAATAAAATAATCTCTAAAGAAGTTATTCATGATACTGGTAATAGGTATAAGAATATGCTTTTAGTGCAAAATGAAAAAATACATAATAGATTGCTTGAGAGAGGGAAGAAATAATGGCTAGAATGAGGTCTGGTAAGGATATAGCAAAATCTCCAATGGTGTGTGGCATATTCTTTTGGTTAGATAAAAATCTAAAATATACTAATTTAACTAATGAATATAAAGAAACCTATCAAATAATAGAAGCAGAAGACGAAAATATCAGAGATTATGTTGAATTTAACGATGATATTTATTATTGCGGTAAAGATTTGATAAGTTCTTTATTTAACGGTTTTTCCTCTAAAAGAGCTGGGGTTTTTGGAAGTATAGTTGTATTAAATAATAAATTGTATGATATATTTGATCAAGATATTTTAGAAACATTGACCGATAAAAAAGTCTATCGAATTCATCATTCTTGGGATAGAGAATTGATTTCTTTTAATGATCAATTATATTATACAAGGCAAGATACAGGCAGTCAGGGTGGAGAGTTATACAGATTAAATGAAATAGAAGGGAAATTTTGCGGTAGAACAATGGTTAAACAACGTTTAAAATATGATAGACATTTTAGGATTTTAAATGAAAATAATTTTATTTCTTCAGATCATTTCAGCATTGCCTTAAATGGTAGACTGCTGCCCGAATGTTATATCAACGGCCAACCTGGCAGTGCTATTATGCATATTGAATGTCTTGATTTGGGGAATGTTTTAGATATATTTTATTCTGGTTATAATAATGGTTTGTATAGAGCTAAAGTAAATGTTAAAAATAGGAAATTGCTTTCAAAAGAAGTTGTCCATGATATGGGAAGAAGGTATAGAAAATTTTTACTAGTCACAAATGAAAATATTCATGATAAATTGGTTGATATGGGTGAAAATGATGGCTAGGATGAAGAGTGCTGCGGAAATTGCAAAATCACCTATGTTGCAAGGAATATTGTTCCAGGTAGATAAAAAACTCAGATATTTAGATTTGCATAATAAATTTCAAGAATTCTATTTTATTAAAGATGAAGAAGATGAATATATTAATAAATTTGTTGAATTTAATGATGATATTTATTATTGTGGTACAGATATGATTTGTTCATTATTTAATGGATTTTCTACTGAGAGAGATGGCAGGTTCGGAAGTCTAGTTCTTTTAAATGATAAATTGTATGATCTATACCAAAAAGAAATTACTGAAACATTAACAGATAAATTTTCATATAAAATTGATAACACTAGTTTAACAGAATTACTAGAATTTAACGGGAACTTGTTTTATACAAGACAGGATACTGGTAGTAAGGGAGGGGATATTTATAAAGTAACAAGAGAAATGGGGAAATTTAAAGGTCGAAAAATTCTTAAGGATGGATTAAAACATGATCAAAATGTTAGAATTCTGAGCAAAGATGATTTCATTTCATCAGATAATTATAGAATTGCATTAAATGATAAAGAACTACCTGAATGTTACAGTAATGGACAAAATAGCACATATATGGATCATATTGAATGTTTTAATCATGAAAATGATATTGTAGACATATATTATACTGTTACGTGGAGCGGATTGTATAAAGCCCAAGTAAATGTTAAAAAAAGGAAATTAATATCTAAGGAAATTATTCATAATACTGGAAAAGCATATAGGAGATTTTTATTAGTACAAAATGAAAATATTCATAATAGATTGATTGAAATGGGGGAAAATAATGGCTAGGATGAGAAGTGCTAAGGAAATTGCATCAGATGTATTATATGGAATAGTATTTAATGTAGATAAAAGCGGCGGAACTATAAATAAATTAAGAAATGATTTCCATTATCTTGACTTAATTAAAAATAATGAATATAAAATTAAAAAAGATAATGAAATAGTAGAATTACAAGGTATGGCAGAATATAAAAATGATATTTTTTATTGCGGGAAAGGTATTGTTAAATCTTTATTTAGTAATTATAAGATTGATAACCTAAATACATTTTATTCTGATTTAATAGTTTATAATAATAGTTTATATTATTTAACAGAGAAAATTGTGTTTGGAAATATTGATAAAAGTAAATTAATTAATTCTCCAGATTCAATGAAAGATTTATCTATAAGTAATAACGAACTTTACATTTCTGTTTATACAAATGGTCAATCACATGTTCACAAATATTTGGGTTTTGAAAATATATATACTTCAGATAAATACGAAAAAAGATTTCCAATAGTTATAAATGAAGATTTAATATTGACAACTGTTGATTTTCAAGAGTTTTGGTTGAATGAAGAAGTAATTCCTGGAACGATAATAAATAAAAGTATAGGAATTAGTA
>JBHPGL010000110.1:0-4286 GCA_042570655.1 Nanobdellota archaeon
ATATATTGGTCACATAATATTAAATATAAGGGGTTGATAATAATATTTTATATACCTCTTAATTAGTTGTAATAAAATGGCAATAGAATTTATTCATATCCAATTTAAGAATCAAACGAAAGAAGTTTTAAGTAGGTTTTTTGATTGGGTATTATCTTTAGATAAAGTAAGAATTAATTTTGATCATGAAGCATGGAGTCCACAGAATAAAAAAGATAATAAACTCAAGAAACTAATAAAAATTAAAACTCCTAAAAAAGCAAAAGAGTTATTTCTAAAAAATCATCATATTTCAATGATTTTTGAAACAGATAATGAATATCCAGCTCATTTCAGTGTTAATTATAAATTTAATATGGGTGATAGGCCTGATCAAGCCGTTATTTCTTTTAATTCCGCCAGGTATGCATACGAACATAAAATAAATGGTGTTCCATTTAATGATTACATAAAAAATAAATGGTTATCTGATTTAAACGAAAAATTTGATATTTTGAAAATATAGCAACTGCTTCATTAATTGTGGGTACTTCAATTACATCAATACTTAAATTTTTTCCTAATTCTATTAAGTCGATAGTTACATTATTTTCTTTATAATCTTTTTCGCCAAAAGGGATTAGTACTGTTTTTATATTATTTTTTGCAGCTGCCTCGATTTTAGCTTTTAAACCACCTACAGGACCAATTACACCTCCTGAATTAATTGTACCTGAAATTGAGACGGATTCGTCATAATTAATATTTTTTAGATTTACTATTGTAAGCATTGTAATGGCTGCACCCGCACTTGGACCGCCCACTATTGACGATTTTGCTCTAATTGTATAAAAAAAGTCGAAATTTGAACAATCAATTTCGAGATAATCACAAGAAATTTCTTTTGCAAACCTAATTGATAATTGTGTGTCTACCTTTGTAATTGGAAATGTGTCAATATAAATCCTGCCATTACCTGGTTTAATATCTAAATATAAATCTGCAACTCCTCCTATATAAGTATCATTTTGTTCTGATACTGCTAATAGTTTCATATGGGTGGTTGCACTAATAAATGGAATTAATAGAAATGAAATAATGATAAATAATAGTAATCTTTTGTTCATATCTAAATTAAAAATATTTATTTATATATATCTTTCTATTAAGTGTAGGATATAGTGGCTTTTTAATACTCATTCCATTATAACGGATCATAATAAATTTTATAAATAGGAAACAAAATTGTATATATTGGTGATAATATGACTATATTAGGGTTTAATTTAACAAAAATTAGTGCAGAGAAAAAAACGAGTCTGTTATTGTTTCAGAAAATACTGAAATTAGTGCAGAGAAAAAAGGGGCTGCAAAAGGTAAAGTTAGTATTGGGTATGGGATTAATGTTAAAAATTTAAAGGATTCTGAACTAACAATAGGGAAATCAAAACAAAAAGTGTTAATATATACACTTGAGTTTAAAACTGTTTATAAACCAAAAATCGGAGAAATTATTTTTTTAGGTGATTTAATCCAAATTAAACAGGAAAAAGAAATTAAAGTAATTATGAAAAAATGGAAAAAGGATAAAAAAGTTGACAATAAAAATATGGCTCCAATATTAAATACAGCATTAACTAAATGTAATGTAGAAGCAGTTATGTTAGCTAGAGATTTGGGTTTACCATCTCCTGTACCTATGCCAAAAGTTCAAGTTAAGAAATAGAATTGGGGGAATAATATTAGAAGATAATGGTTAATGAAATAAAACTAAAGGTTGCAGAAGCTATACAAGATGATGTAAATAAAGGCATTGTTAGAATAGATAGTAATATAATGAGTCAATTAGAAATTAGACCTGGCGACATTGTTGATATTAAAGGTGAAAGGGATACAGTTGCATTGGTTGATAGATCTTATCCTGGAGATATTGGATTAAGTATTATCAGGATGGATGGGATTATTCGAAGAAATGCAAAAACAAGTATTGGTGAGAGTGTTGTTATAAAAAAAGCAGATGTAAAGGAAGCTAAAAGAATTACTATTGCTCCACAAAGAAAAGGTATTTCAATTAGAGCTTCTTCAAATGTATTTAAACAAGGATTATTAGGAAGGTCTGTTATTAAAGGGGATATTGTTTCCCTGGGTGGAACAAATAGAAGAAAATCAACTATGTCAGGATCACCTTTATTTGATGATATATTTAGATTATTAGATGAAGGTTCAGTTGGAATTGGATTTGGGGATATTAAATTTGTTGTTGTAGATACGCAACCAAAAAACGAGTCTGTTATTGTTTCAGAAAATACTGAAATCATATTTAATCCTGAAGCTGTTAACATAGAAGAAGAAAAGGTTTTTGAAGTTACCTATGAAGATATTGGCGGATTAGAAGAAGAAATCAAAAAAGTTAGAGAAATGGTTGAATTACCATTGAAACATCCTGAAATTTTTGAAAGATTAGGAATTGATCCGCCTAAAGGGGTATTGTTACATGGTCCACCTGGAACTGGTAAAACTTTACTTGCAAAAGCTGTTGCAAACGAAACTAATTCGCATTTTATACTTATCAATGGACCGGAAATTATGAGTAAGTTTTATGGTCAATCAGAAGCTAATCTTCGTAAGAAGTTTGAAGATGCTGAAAAGAATTCTCCAAGTATAATTTTTATTGATGAAATTGATGCTATCGCAACTAAACGGGAAGAATCAAAAGGAGAGGTTGAAAGAAGAGTTGTTGCTCAATTGCTTGCTATTATGGATGGTTTAAAGTCTAGAGGTAGAGTGGTCGTAATTGCTGCTACTAACATTCCAAATTCTATAGATCCTGCATTAAGAAGACCTGGAAGGTTTGATCGTGAACTTGTCATTGGAGTTCCAAGTTATAAAGGTAGGTTGAACATATTAAAGATACATACAAGGAATATGCCATTGTCAAAAGATATTAAATTGAATAAGATTGCTGAAATTACTCATGGATTTGTTGGAGCTGATCTTGCTGCTCTTGCAAAAGAAGCTGCAATGATTGTTTTAAGAAAAATATTGCCTGATTTAAAATTGAAAGAGGGCGAAAGTATTCCACAAGAAGTGCTTGAAAAAGTTCAAATTACTCAAAAAGATTTTATTGAATCATTAAAAGTTGTTAGGCCGAGTGCTCTACGAGAAGTTTTAATTGAAATTCCAAATGTTAAATGGGAAAATGTTGGCGGATTGGAAGATGTTAAACAAGAATTAATTGAAGCTGTTGAATGGCCATTGAAACATCCTGAAGCTTTTACAAGATTAGGTGTTAAACCGCCAAAAGGAATTTTAATATATGGTGCACCTGGAACAGGTAAAACTTTACTAGCAAAAGCTGTTGCAAATGAAAGTCAAGCAAATTTTATTTTAGTTAAAGGGCCTGAACTTTTAAGTAAGTGGGTTGGTGAATCAGAAAAAGCTGTTCGTGAAATATTTAAAAAAGCTAGACAGGCAAGTCCTTCAATTATATTTTTTGATGAAATTGATTCAATTACGCCAAGAAGAAATGCTTCTTCTGATAGTAATGTGACTGAAAGAGTTGTTAATCAATTATTAACTGAAATGGATGGGTTAACTGAATTGACAGATATTGTAATAATTGCTGCAACTAACAGACCGGATATTTTAGATACTGCCTTATTAAGGCCTGGAAGGTTTGATAGAATAATATTAACTCCGGCTCCTGATGAAAAAGCTAGAGAAGAGATTTTTAAGGTTCATACAGAAAGTATGGAACTAAGTAAAGATGTTAAAATTAAATATCTTGCAAAAGAAACAGAAGGATATGCTGGTGCTGACATTGAAGCTGTTTGCAGGGAAGCTGCATTGCTTGCATTAAGAAAAGATATGAAAGCAAAAGAAATTAAAATGACAGAATTTGAAGATGCATTGGTAAAGGTAAGGCCTTCTGTAACAAAAGATGTTGATGATGCATATAAAAAGTTGAAAGATTATTTCAGATCTGCTAAAGGTAAGCAGATGAAAGAAGAAAAACCTGATTATTTTGGATAAAATGACTGTTGAATATGTGAGCCATACAAAGGGACATTTAAAATTTAGGGATTTTAAAGGAATTCTACTAAATTATCCTAATTATGTTTGGAAAGAAGCTAATTCTTTAGATGAAGCAATATACTCACATTTGTTAAATAATAATTGTTTTGCATTATATGAGATGAGGACGTATTTTGATGCTGAACATGAAGATATACTTAATTCTCTAGATAAATTGGTTAAAGATGATCATGTTATTGTTTATAATGAGAAAAATAAGAGAATGAGTAATG
>JBHPGL010000111.1:0-4227 GCA_042570655.1 Nanobdellota archaeon
AAATTTCTTAATCTGTTCATAGAAATCTTTTCTATTCTGTTTCATGATTTTTTTAACAATATCAAATCCTTTTTCAGAAGCCATCCACATAAAATCAAAGTTGTGAAATAATAATAATGTTGGATTATCTTTAAATGTATCACCAAACGCCCAATTATCATGTCTTAACACTAATTTTTTAATTTTACTAATTTTTCCTTTAGGATAATTTATTTTTTTAAGAATCTTTTCAGCCAACTTAGCTCCTTCTTCAGAATGAAATTTTCTAATATCTAATTTGAAAGGATCTGCACCTTTTTTTACTTTTGAATAACCAATATCATGAAGAAGTATAACTGGAATTAATATGTCTGGATCAATTTTTTTATCAATAAAATTCGGGATTACATCATACAGCCAATTATGATGTTCTTCATCACCTTGCCTGCCTTTTTTATAATAAGGTGTTGCGAGTTTGTGTATTTTCTCATAAACTAAAATTCTTTTAGTTTCTTTTAAATATAATTTTTTCATGATCTTATCTCGATATTTTTTATAATTAACCCAAATAGATTTATCTGCATCATAAATGATTTTACCTTCAATAAGTTTTGCTTCACCAAACTTTCTTCTATGCGGTCCTGAATGGTTTAACATCACTTTTTTTATCTTATTTATTTTTCTTTTTGGAAATTTTTGTTTTTTAAGAAATTGTTCTGCAACTTTTACACTATCATCGACATGGGTAGCGTATGATTTATAATCAATATCATGAAAGATTATTGCTAACTTTAATGTTTCATAATCAACTTTAAAATATTTAGCAATGTTCATTGCTCTATCCATTACTTTTTCAACATGAGACCATCTATGTTTAGAATCGTTTAATTTATACTTCTTTTTTGCAAAGATTTCAGCTTTTTTAATCATTCTACTGTAAAACCTTCCCTGACATAACCAGGAGCTCTTTTTTTCAGATTTTCCTTTATTTTATTCTTAACATTTGACAAACAATCTTTTGCTTCTTTTGCATGCATACCTATTGAAATAAACAAACTTTTTAAATCTGATTCAGATCTCATTTCATAAGGTTCTTGTGCAAATGAAGCTATAATACCATTAAACTTGAACTTTCGCATTAATCTAATATTTTGTCTTAATCTTCCAAATGTTACTGCTTTGTCTTTTGAATTTAATAAAGATGAAAATGAAAAGCCAACATTAACTTTATTTGTTTTTGCTAATTTTGCCATAATATGATTTAGGCCTGATAATCTATAATGTGTATGGTCTGATCTTGTTGAATCTTCTAATTCATAAACTATGTCAACAATTTTTGTATCTATTGCAGATCTTCCTTTTTCAGAACCTTTGATTAATATTAAATCAACTTTATATTTGATTGCATTTTTTGGAGTTGTTAAGATTCCATAATATATTTTTACATTATCAGATTTAATTTCTTTAATTTTGTCTTTGTAAATAAAACATAGTTCTTTTATGTCTAGCTTTTCAGCTATTTCAATAAATTTCTTTTCATTATTATTTGGGAATACTATGTCTATCATTTTATTTATGAATTAGATTATATTATAAATAATTATTGGTAAATTACTTAACTAAATATGCATGGCGCTAACATAGTTAGAAGATATTAGTAAATAAACCAATAATACTTGACCAACCAACAGCAACTAAAATACCTGCAATAATAACACCAATCGCAATAGCTGGAATTGCAACCTTTTTCTTAGGAATGCCAAAAACCCATGCTACTAATGAAGCGGACCATGCACCTGTTCCTGGAAATGGAATAGCTGTCCAACCTAACAATCCTACAAATTCATATTTTCTGACTTTTGGTTCTGCTTTTTTCCTTATTTTTTCAATATGTTTTGTGAATAATCTTCTATAAGGTTTCCATTTCATAAAATGTTCATGCAAATATTTTAAAAATAGAAATATTAATGGAATTACAAATATATTTGCGAGAATACATGCAGAGATAGCAATAATTCTATATGTCATTGTTACTTCATTTGTACCAAGAGCTATTGGAATACCAAATCTTAATTCTCCAAACGGCAACATACTGACTATTATACCTGCAATTAACAATAATATTTGATCTTCCATTTGTTTTAGGTGTTTACTAATGTATTTAAAGGTTATTATGAGTTTGAATCAAATTGAAATTATTCTGAATATTTGCAAATTAGTCCCAAATTTGTGACAGTAAATGTTTATAAACCACCTGGTGGTAATAAGGTATAAGGGGAGAAAATGGTTAATGTAAAATTTGTGAATAGAGCTAAAGGAGAATTATATAATTTGAATCCTAGTGATAATATTTGTTCTATTGATGTCTCTTCTTATGCAAAAAAACCTTTTAAATTACTAAGTCCTTTTACTCATTCAGATAAATTTCTTATTCCTGTTCCAAGTATGGAAGGTACTTTTTCTCATTCTGTTGAAGGAATATGGCAGGGATTAAAAATAATTGATGAGATTATTGATGAATCTCTTTTTAAAAGAAAACCTCATAAAAGAAAAGGTAAAGTAATTGCGCATAAATTTGGTGAAAAAATTTTAGACTTTTATAATGCAAGAATTGATATTTATTTACCTTCATATTATTTTTATCTTGACAATTATGCTCCAAAGGAAGCGTTAGATTTTTTGTTAAGAGAACAAAGGGGAGGTAAAAAAGTTTATTTATATGATGTTGAAGATAATGGGGATATTCAAAATCCTAAACCATATGCTCATGCAGCAGCATTAGCTACTTATCTTAATTTGAAATTAATTAATTAATAATAAAAGTATTTTTTAAAGAAGTATGATATCATTCTTTACTCTTTCTTTCACATAAACATGTTTATTTAAATCTTTAATTAAATTGTTAATATTTCTATATGGTCTTTTTACATTTGCATATATTCTTCCTTTTTCAATAAAAGTACTTTTATGTTTAGCTTTAAAACTCTTTACTCTTGATTTCATTGAGGTTGATGGACCTTGCCTGACAAAAGTTTCTGATAAAGTTTCTTTTTTTGTAATAAACCAAAAGTATGCTATCTTTTTCTTGTTCCAATACCAACCAGATTCATATAAAGTGAAATTATTTACTTTTATTTGCTTTTCAATGAATTCAAAGGCTTTTAACAATTTACTTCCAACAATATCTTGTTTACCTGATAATGCAGTTACTTTTAATAAAGTTAAGATAATATCTTTTGATTGCTTGTTTTTAATTTTGTTCAAACTGAACTTTTTAACTTTGAAAAATTCTTCTGTTGGATTATCTAAAAATTCTCTTGCTTTTATTTGAAAATGATTTAATTTCTCTTTTGATAAAGCTGCAGCTGCATTTCTTTCAGGTTGAACAGGATCAATGATTATTAATGGTCCTAATTTGTTTTTGTTCAATTTAGTTTTATGTTTTTCAATATCGATTTCTGTTCCAAATCCCCAAAGTACTGCATGTTTTAACAGATTTTGAAATGATTTGTAATAGATTGTTAATATATCTAAAGTGTGACCTGAAAACCCTTTAATGTAAGATTCTGCCCCATATACTCCAATAGATTTACAAAATAATTTTGCTAACAAAACTTCGTTCTTTAATTTTTGATTTAAATGGTTTTTTACCCATGAAACATGTAAAGGAGAACAATCTGTTACATTTAAAGCCTGTTGAGGATTTGTAACTTTTAACACTGGGATAAATTCGAATTCTACATTTTTATATTTTAATTGGAAGTAATCTCTTGAACCATGGACTAATTTTGGTTTTAATGGTTTTAAGACTTTACCTAACATTTTACTTATATCTTTTTCTGCGTATTTAAGATTAAATCTAATAAAAGTGTCGCAGTCAAATGATTTTAAGAATGTTCCTTTTGCAGCTGATCCACCTAACATAACTTGAGCTTGGTATTTATGTTTTTTTAAGTTTGTATTGATTTTTTTAATGACTTCGTCTACTATTTTCATGACATTTTTTGTATGTGATTTGTCAAGTTTGTTTTCTTTCAATACTTTGTTTAATAATTTGTTCATGTAGAACTTGATTTTGTCTTATTATTTAAATTTTGTTTAATTTTATGTTAAAAATAGTCTCAATTTAGTGACTAATTCACTGACGGGAAAATGGTTACTTGGTGGTGGAGAAAAAACAAAGATTTATATATAATCCTTGTCATATTAAACTATAGGGGAAGTTAATATTATTGTTAATTGCAGGTA
>JBHPGL010000112.1:0-4189 GCA_042570655.1 Nanobdellota archaeon
CCAGAAAACTTATCATATTCATCAAAAAAAATGATTGAATGGTACAAAAGAAAAACCTTTAAAAATTAAATATGGGATTAAAAATCATAATAATGAGGGTAGAGTTATTTTATTAGAGTATAAAAAATTTATTTTAGTTAATGTATATGTCCCAAATTCTGGCGATGGATTAAGAAGGTTAGATTATAGACATGAATGGGATAAAGATTTTCTTAGTTTTTTGAAAAGTAATGATAAGAAAAAACCAGTTATTGTTTGCGGTGATTTTAATGTTGCTCATCAAGAAATTGATTTGGCTAGACCTAAACCAAATTATAATAAAACTGCAGGATATACACAAGTTGAAATTGATGGATTTACAAATTTTATTGAGAATGGATTTGTTGATATTCATCGAGATATGCATCCTAAAAAACAAGAATTTACATTTTGGTCTTATAGGGCGAGAGCAAGGGAAAGAAATGTAGGGTGGCGGATAGATTATTTTTTAGTGAGTCAAAGATTAAAAAATAAGGTTAAGAAAACGTTTATTTTACAAGATTTAATGGGGTCTGATCATTGTCCTCTTGGTATAAAAATTTAAAAGAAATAAAAAAAATAAAATTTATTCTTGTTTGTCGTCTTCTGCTTCTGCTGTAGCTTCTTCTTCAACTGGTTCGTCTTCTGCAGCTTCTCCTTCAGCTTCTTCACTTGCTTCTTCTTCCGCAGGTGCTTCTTCAGGTTGTTCCTCAGCTGGTTCTTCTTCTGCCGGAGCTTCTTCTTCAGTTGCTTCCTCAGCTGGTTCTTCTTCTGCCGGAGCTTCTTCTTCAGTTGGTTCATCACTAGTTTCTTCTGCTGGTGCTTCTTCTTCAGGTTGTTCCTCAGCTGGTTCTTCACTTGCTTCTTCTGCAGGTGTTTCTTCTGCTTGTTCATCACTTGCTTCAGCATACGAATCTTCAGCTGGAGCTTCTCCACCTTCCATTTCAGAACCTTTTTGAAGTAAAATCACATTACTTGCTTGTTTTCCTTTTTCGTTGTCTGTTACTTCAAAAGCTACTTTGTCGTTTTCTCGCAAGAAGTTTCCTCTTGCCAGTTTTGTTGAGTGCACAAAATATTCTGCACCATCTTCTCCTTCAATAAAACCGTATCCTTTTTTACGGTTAAACCATTTTACTTTTCCTTCCATGTTAATTCCTCCATAATCCGAAATCCAACGATTTCGACATTTACCCACATATAATGGGTACAAATCGCAATAAAACGCAAGTTATTTTTAAATCTTTTGGTATTTTTAGACGTATAATTGAGAATATATAATTAAAAATTATATTTAGGATCTTCACCAACCTTAACATATTCAATTCCTAGAATTTTAATTTTATCTTTTTGAGCTCTCCATATAGGTCTTGCATAAGGTGAAAAGTCTGCATCTGGTTTTGTTAATTCAGCTTTAATAACAGCATATTCATCTTCTTTTAATTCTTTTGCTTTTTTTTCCCCAGCCATTCCAGCATTACTTTGAAATTTATCTTCCCAGAACCACACACCAACAGTGCCATCAATAGATTTATAATTTTTAAAACCTTCTTGTTCTATGACTTTTCCCATTGAACCAGAAGTACCATGGTATCCTATCATAATACCATCATTATCTTTAAATCTTTTTAGATTTGCATTAAATCTTTTAATTGCATCCATTGATTGAGGGCCTTGATGTGCCCATGATCTATTATACATTTTTATTACCTATTCATATATTTCTTAATTTCAGTATCTCTAAGATTTTCATCATTATTTAATTCATATAAATAAACCATAAGTTCATCAATATAATTTGAAATTGGAACATTTGGATTTTCATCTGCAAATCTTTGTCTCGCGCAAACAAAAGCTTCATACTTATTATTTTTTTCAAGATAAATACTTCTTTTATCTACAAAATCACTAATTCCAACTGCTTCAAGATTTCTAACTTTTTGTCCTTCATTTCGTTTATTTCTGATTAAAGTTGAACTTACTTTTTGAATTGGAATTTTTAATCCAGGATAATCTGCTCTTAAATTAATACTAATTATTTTATCAGAATATAATTTTAAAATACTATATGTTTCTTTTAAAGTATTAATATCTTGTATTTCATCTTTTTGATCTACTTTAACATTTCGTTCACATACAATAAAATTTTCTTTGAATAATTCATGTAAAATTACATCTGCATTTAATCCATTATCTAAATAACTGAATGGATCAACTATATGAATAGGTAATAAAAATGTATAATAGATCATGGGCACATCAATTCCTACTAAAAAATGAATTTCTGTATTATTTCCATATTTTTCTTTTAATGATGGAATTAAATTTACAAAAAATGGATTGTTGAAGAATGCTAAACTTACATTACCTTGACAACTTGCAAATCCTTCTAAAGCATGAACTCTATCATATATTGCAGAATTTTTTTGTAAGTCTACTTGTTTTTCAAAATGTGATGTTGAAGTTACAATTAATAATTCATCTAAATTATTTTCTTCTCTAATTACATTTAATCCTTTTAAAAATAATGCTTCATGAGCTCGACTTAAAGGATCGTATGAACCAAAAGCTACAACTACATTATTAATATTTTTACGGTTTCTTAGAAATGGTTCTCTAGTGAATTCTAAATCGATAATTCCTTTATTAGCATTTTGTTGTAAGAATTTTCCTAATTTATATAATTCAATACTTCTTGCAACTTCTGCGATATCTAATGAAGTTTTCATTCGTACACCTTTTTATGCGGTACTTTTCTTTTTCTTTTGTACCATTCAATCATTTTTTTTGATGAATATGATAAGTTTTCTGGAAATTTATTTTCTTTAAACCATCCAATTTTTTCAATTTTTGGTTCTGGTTGGAAATTATCGTTCATTTCACCTTTCCATTTACAATGTACTCCAAAATTGTTCCAATGTTGGCCTTCAATAAATTCCTCAAGTAATCCAATTATATATTGCGCTTTTACAATGTAAGGTGTTTCCTGGCTAACTTCATTTTCTGCAGTTTTAAATAAAGATTCGCCAATTTCTTGAGTGCCACCAGCATTTTCCCATTGACCAACTCTGTTATTACATAATCCTGATCTTTTTACTAATAAATATTCATCGTCAAGATTTGTTACAACTGAACCAACTCCAACACCTGGATAATTAAGTCCTGCTTGTTTTTGTTCTTGACATCTCATTAATACAATTCTACTGTCATCAATTAAGATTAGATTTGATTGATATTCATTTGCTCTCTTAACATATTCTTCCTGAAGTTTAAAGAAATCATTATTTTTTGGTTTAATTTGAGTTATTGGTCCAAAATCAACATCAATTTTATGATTTTGATTAAAATCATCAATAACACAATGTTTTACAATAAATATTTCGCTAATATCTCCTACCTGTAAATGTTTTGGTATTTGAATTCTTGAATAAATGTCTTTCATAATCTCACCTAAATTTAGGATCTGCATCTATATACATTATTCCTAAGTGTCTATACATTATTTCTCTTACTTGAGAATCAAATTCATGCCTGAAAGGAGTGTCAATTATATAATGATCTGTTTCTTTTTTATCACCATATATTGAAGTAAGATAAATTTCAGGTTTTCTAGCAGATTTAGGTACATCTTCTCTTGGTGCTGCTGAGGTTTCTGCTAACGCATAATGCACTCCAAAGTTTCTTATAAGATTTTCTGCACTTTCTTCTGCAACTTCTTCTGATAAAAATTTTTTATTTGGTTTTTCACCAATAACTTCTCTTGATTTCTTTCCATAAGGTATAATTGAAACTTCAAAATAATTTGACGAAGATGGAAATGTTAAAACTGGAGTTAATCTTGAAGAAAGTTCAACTATTCCAAATTTTCTACCTTCTTTACCTTCTTCAATTAGAATTTCATTTAATCCGGTTTCAATCATATTATAATTTATAATTGCCTGATGCATTGCATTTAAGAAAGATAATCCTGAAAGGTTTTCTGTTTGATATTTATTTGCTTCTTCTTTAAAGATTCTAGCATCTGTAAGATCTTCAGCAGTATAATTTTGTTCTCTTCCTGATTTTTCTGCCCATTGTTTAAGGTCTTCTTTTGCTTTTTGTAATAAATTGTTATATTTTCCATTATCTTTTAATTTTGATTTATTCATTTTTGAATTAATATCAAGTATTAATC
>JBHPGL010000113.1:0-4184 GCA_042570655.1 Nanobdellota archaeon
TGATTCAGAACCAAATGAAATTTCTTCTTCACTACTATCCTCAACACCATTTCTAAATACATATTCCATTGAACCATCATTATCAACAGTATTTTTACTTTTTATCATGTTCAAAAACAATAGATCTAATTTATAACCTAATTCTTCTTCTGTTTTAATTTTATCAAATGTTTCATTTAATGTTTTTGCAACACCTGGCAATGTATTCATATCAACTTTACATACTTCCTTTTCCCATCCACTTTCACCGCCATAAGAAAAATAAATACCACATTTCTGAAAACTTCTATCAAATTCATCTTGTCCAAGAATTATTTTTTCAACATCATGACAAAACCCAGTAATTTGTCCATCTTCATCATGTAAAAAATATTTATAATCTAAATTAATCTCATCTCCTTTAGAAGGTCCTTTTCTTCCTTTATCAAGATAAGAAACTTTTGCAAACAAATCCTGATCAGATACTTTAACTTGCCTGTCTACTGTATAAGTAGTAGGTCCAAGAATCTTTTTTTGAACATTAACATTTTCATTAGAACTTATTGTGTTAAACAAATCTTTTTCAGCTTGTTTTATTTCATCTGCACAAGCAACAACAGGTACCAACCCAAATCCCAACAAGGGAGCTATTAACTTTTTCATTATTCTAACCTCCTATCAGCCCTACAATATAGAAGTTTGGAGAAATCATTTATAAATCTTTCTATTTTTACCACTAAATAAGGACAAAAATCAAGTCATTTTTTATTATTAATAAAATACTTCCTATCATCGTTTTCTCTTTTAAATGGCTTTGCTCCTTTAAACATTCCAAATCCGTCTATTTTTTTCCTTTTCCAAATATTAATAATTTTAATGATCATAATAATTTAAAAATTAGAACTTATATATAAATATAATATAAAGAATAAAAAGAAAAAAAAATAATTATTGTATGGTAATTTCTCCAGCTAACTTAGCTAAAATTTCCAATTCCTTACTCAATGTCTCATCTCCGATTTCATCCATTTCATCTTCAAAATAATCCATGAAATCTGAAAACATTTCTTGGTATTGTGAAGATACTTCTAAAGGAGTTGATTGTCTTTCCCATCTACCTAATTCATAATGGTCAGGAGGTATTACAATCCCACATTCATAACAAGGTTCATCAACAGGTCTTTCCAACACTTTAGCTTCTCTTTCATCAATTATCCAGTTTTTAGCTAAATTAGCATACCTTGATAATAAAATCGCTTTCCTAATTCCTGTATTATCATAAAAGTCAGCTGATTCAGAACCAAATGAAATTTCTTCTTCACTACTATCCTCAACACCATTTCTATCTTCATAACTAACTTTTAATTTCAAAGTTCCATCTGAATCAATTTTCTTCAATTTTAATAATACAATACCGCCTTTAGTTTCGCCGCCTTCAGTTTTACTAGGAAATAAGGTATTTACATACATAATTTCTCCTGTTGCTTCATCTGCTTCAGGTGATCCATACACTTTTACAATTTCATATCCGTCAGCTTCTAACTTTAACTCAAGATCAAATACAAGAGGAGTTACCATAAATTCAAATCCTTCATCCATTCTTTCTTCAAATTCTTTGTTTGATTGAACAGAATAATAATTTGCTCCTTTTATCTTAGTAATCTTCTCTATTAACTCAGTATTAAAATCAACACCAATTCCAATAAAAGTTGTATAAATACCTTTATCTGCATTTGATTTAGTTCGACCTAACATACCTTCTTCACTTAGATCACCTTGATTAGGTTGTGCATCAGTTAAAAAGATAATTCTATTTTCATATTCTTCATAATCAATTTCTAATAATTCATCAAATTGATCACTTGCCATATCATATCCTGCAGACATTCTTGTACCGCCTCTAGAATACAATTCTAAAATATGTTCTTCGATAGCATCCATATCAGTTTGTCCAACTTGATTAAATCCTTTTGCTAATACAGCTGAATCATCAAATAAAACCATACTAAAATAATCATCATCTTCTAAATGACCAAGTAAATCAACAATAGCTTCAGATGCAACTTCAATCTTAGTTTTCTTCATATCTTCTTCACTAATATCATTTTCTTGTCTGTTACCAAACTGATCATAATAATATTTATTGAATGAAGAACCCATTGAACCAGATATGTCAAGAACAACAACTAGATTTAATTTCTTCCTTTCAAAATCACTCTCTTTAATCCCGCTGTTCAATCCTACAGATAAATAAAATTCATCATCATTTGAAAAAGGATCTTCTGATATTGCATATGTATATGATGGACAGAACAATTTTTCACATTCCTTACTTAATCCTGTGTCAAAATAATAATCATAGAACAATCCTTCATGTGTTACGTCTGTTGCAATTGGTAGGAAATCGTTTTCTATGTTATTTCTAAAATTGTTAATATCTTTAGATCCGCCAACAGAAAATCCTATACTGTCACCTGCAGCCATATCAAATGATTCTACCATTTTTGTTGTCTGAACAGGCGCACTATTATACATTCTATAATTAACTCCACCTGTTGCATCATCTTCATACATCATGCTTCCATTAAACAACCAATCATCTACTGGTGGTTTAATTGGAAATATGTTTGTACATCCCAGGGCTAGTAATAAAACTCCCATAACTAAAAAAATCGATAAAATTCCCGAATATTTTTTTATTGATATCATTGTAGAAATTAGTAAATCATTGATATATATATACCCAAAAGTAAACTTTAATCTGAGTTGAAGTTATTAAAAGAAAAGTTATTAAAACCAATCAATTTTATAATATACGATGACATTCCAAGATAAAGTCCTAAACCTAGTAAAAAAGATCCCAAAAGGCAAAGTTACAACATATAAAGAGATAGGAAACGCTTTAGGAGGAAAAGGACAGATATATAGGGCAGTAGGAAGAGCACTTAATCAAAACTCTACCCCCATCAAAATACCATGTCATAGAGTCATCTCATCTGATGGAACACTTGGAGGATACAATCAAGGTATTAAAAAGAAAATTCAATTATTAAAATCAGAAAACATAGAAATAAAAGATAATAAAATAAATAAAAAATATTTATTTAAGTTCTAAGTACCGCAACCAGCTGCAGCATTTGCAGTTGCTCCGCCACTAGCACCAACAGGTCCTTTACCAGGAGCTTCAGCAGCACTACTTAAAGCAGTTGAGCATTCTTCAGGCGCTTCGTTAAAAGCATCACAAATCGCTTTTTTGATCGCTTCTGGACTTCTGTTAACCGAAACTTTCTGTCCGTTTAAAATAAATGTAGGCGATCCGCCAACACCAAATTCAGTGTTTTCATTTGCTTCAACAGGATATTGTGGGAACCTTCCACCAGACCATGTACTTTCATCTGCAAACAATTCTGAAATCTTAAATTCTTCATCAAGATTTGCAATACATGTATCAACTACAGCTTTATCAATGCCTGATTTTTCAACACATCCTTCAAAATCACCTGCTTCAACAGCACATGTCATGTATTCAGCTAACTTTGCTTTATTTTCTTTTTGAACACAATACATATAATTGTTACCAATAATTTCAGGTTCGCCATGCATAATGTAACTTACAAATCCAAATTCAACGTCAGCTTTTTCTCCTAATAATTCAATTACAGGAATATAAGCTTTCATAAATTGTAATCCGTAAGGACATAAACTCATGATAAATCCTTTTGCTTGTGGTTTATCTGATTTTGGTACATCTTGAACTTCAGGTTCTGTTGGAGGTGTTGGAGGTGCAGGTTCTGGTTCTTCATTTAAATCAATTGCATCTGGGAATAACATTCCACCATCTTTAGTTACATATGATTCATATGTTCTTCCTTGCACTGTTAAATTTACCATAAAAACTGTTCCAAGATCAACAGTACCTGCCGCTGATGCAGAACCTTCTCCCATCAATTTATTTAAATAAGTAACAGCTTTATTAGTAGCTTCTTCAAGAGATATTTGATCACCTGAAGGAGTTACTACATCAGATCCGGATCCTGAATCTACAGATGTTGTAGCACCAGAAAAATTAAATCCATTAAAAACAATTGCTAAAACTAATAAAACAGCTAAAACACCGCTAATAATTAACCAAATATTATTACCGACTATTTTACCATAGTCAACATTACTTTTATTCTTTTTTTCATCTAGAATTTCATTTACTT
>JBHPGL010000114.1:0-4180 GCA_042570655.1 Nanobdellota archaeon
TTGTTGTCATCATCTAAAAAATTAGATGATACTGTTGTAAAGTTTTCATTAGAAGTTAAAAATCTTATTAAATGATTATTTAAAATATTGTTATCTAAATCATATTGGTCATTATTATTTTCATGTAATAATTTAAGTTGTCCGTCAGATAAAACTAAAGAATAACATTCATCTTCTGGATAAGCTTTAATAATTGGAAGTAATTCTTTTTTTAAATTTAATATTTTAGTTATACTGTTAAAACATTTTCCATTATCCCAATATTCACTAGGATAACTATCTAATTCAGGTAAAAGATTTTCATTTTTTCTTATTAATCTTGAATGTCTAATTTGTGAATGTTTGTATGATGTTGATTGTAACCATAACACTTCAAAGTTTTGTTCTTCTTCTTTTGAGGAGAATCTTGTAATTTTTCTCTTTTTAAAATCTGATTTTGTTTTATAACCATAAAATGAAATATTATTATCATTATTGGGAAAAATTGGTGTGAATATTTGGTGCCAACCGCTTAATTTATCTAATAATGAATCGTCAGCCTGCGTCCATATAAAACCCTCTTTACCCTTATCATTATAAAATATTGCTAATCCTTCCCCTAATTCCTGGACCCCAAATAATGAAGATTCGCCTAATCTTTCCAAATACATATTATGTATTGTTGTAATTATTTGAGTTTCATTCTTCTTTTTACCCATAATTACATATTCTTTTTCTGTTGATGCAATTGCATTAATTTCATCCCAACCATCTAAGTTTTTATCTTGAGAATAATTTCTTTTTGATGTAAATATATCATATTTTTCAGTTTCTGTATTTTTTGCAATTATAGTTGGAAATCCCAGAATATTTTCAATCATATTTTTAAATGGTTTTTTTAATTGAGAAAATTTAATAACTTCATAAGGTATTTTTTTAAGAGGATTTTCATGAGTTTCTGAAAATTCTCTCAATCTTTTATTTATCATTCTGTCTTGACCAACCCAATATAATTCAAAAAGGTCTGAAAATTTTTTTGTTTCTTCATTGAGATCCTCATACCTTATAGCACAAGAAATTACATTTCTACCAAAATCTGTTAATTTATCATTATTAGTTAAAATATCTTCCGAGATTTTATTTTCATGACCTTCATAATTAAATAATGGATCACCTTTTGATGGATCTTCATACGGAAATGGCATAATATACTGCATCATCAACATTAATAAATTACCATCAATATCAATTGGCATTACACATGTGAGACCATTTTCCCAATCTGGATTATGTTCATTATGAAATGAGTTGATTTTATCGTCCATTTCTTTCTGAGTTTTATCATCTGCTTTTGACCAATAACAATGATATTTTCCATCATTAAATCCAAAATAAAACAGACCATTATCAATATTTTTTATTGATATTTTATCTATCCATTTCATTGTTATAATTTCATCTGGATCTCCACTATAAACTAAATATTCTTTATCTAATACAGGATTTATTTTTTTATCAGGCACTTTAGTTCGATATAATACCATATGATCTCCTATCTCATAACATTTGATACAAGGATTTTCTCCCTCAAACAAATGTTCCTCAGAAATTGGAATTCCTTTATTATTTACAATTTTACCTTCATAAAAAAGAAATAATTGATTGTTTCTATGACCTACTAAGAATAAATCTCCTGTATTATCATTTACACCAAATCTAACTACATCATTATATGTAACAAAATCTTTAATTGCGTCATATTTTTTTTCATCATCCAAATAAGATTCTAGATCAACCAATTTGCCCCCAATAAAACCACCTGTATTATAAATAGTATGGGCAACAGCATATATAAATCTTTTGCCTAATTATATGTAATTATTGACTATAAATCTTGGATTTTAATATATGATTATTAATGTCTTCAATTGTTTGTAATGCAACTTTATCATCTGGTTTTCTTTCAAGAACAATATTAAGATCTTTAAATGCTTCATCAAAATTATTTAGATTTGCATGAACTAAAGCCCTATTATAATATAATTCAGTATCATAATCCATTGTTTCTAAAGCAAAATTAATATCTTCCAATGCTTTATCATAATCCTTAAGATCAAAGTATGCATATGCCCGAAATTTTATTGGATACCTATAATAATTATGAATCTCGTACGCTTTAGTAAAATCATTTATTGCTGATTCATAATCTTTAACACATTGATAACACATACCCCTATTGAAAAAATACTTTGAAGTATCAGAAGTACTTATAAATCCTTCACAATCATTTGGATAGGTTTCAATTGCAAAAGTAAAAAATAAAATAGATTTAAAATATCGATCTCTTTCTTTTGATTGTTCAAAATTTCTTGTTCCAACCCAATCAAATTTCCAGTTAAATTTAAATCTTTTATTTTTCCAATAAGGCATTCGTTCATTTATAGCTTTAACCAATCTATCTTTATGCACATAAACATAAAATCCTTTATCTGCTTCATGAAATTTTTCTTTAAAATAGTTTGATACTGTAATTCCCCTTACAATTTTCTCAATTTTTTCATCAAGTTTATATTTTTCGGGTTTATATTTAACCATTTGTTTCAATAACAATCCAAAATGCTGTTGATGAATAATATGGTGGATAAAGGTTAACAAACTGAAACGTTACATTATTTTGCCCTTCTTCTAGCCATGGTGTTAAATCAAACGGCTCTTCTTTTTCAACTCTACCTGAATGACCCCTACTAAAATCATTTGCATAATAATTTTCGCCATTTTCATTTTCAAAATATATTTCAATCTGATCATCTACCTTTATCATTTCCGTTCCATCAGGAGTTGATGAAAGTACAACTGATTCGCCATCATAATTTATTTGCACTGTTCTTTCAAAGAATGTATATGGGACTTTTTGTTGTTTTTCATTATATACCCATTTTAATGGATCTGTTAACTTAAACATTACTGGCAAATTGTTCTTTTGTTGCGGTACAATTGTAATTTCTCTTGGCTTTTCTTCAATTTCTTGTTCTATTTCCTTTTCTTCATTTGATTGTTCTTTTTCATCATCATTTTTTTGATATTGTTCATTTTCAGCCAATGCAAGATTCATTTTTTGTGTTTGTAAATCATTATGTGTTTTAATAATATCATTGTAGAAATCTTTCATTGATGATATCATTTTAGTTAAAAAACTTTGAAATGGAAGTTTTTTGTTGTCAAACATATTATTTAATTCTACATCATATTGTTTTAATTCATCAACAACAATATCTTCTACTTCATTAAGTAAATCCATACTTTCATCAATCATATTAGCCATATCTTTACTATTAAAATCAAGGTTAATATTCATTGCAGATACAACACATAAACTCATTAATAATATTAAAAAAATCGAATATAATTTTGTTTTCATTTTATACCTCCAAAACTCTTATTCCATTTATTATGGTAGGAAGGTATTAAAAGATTTCCCACAAAAACGTTTTTTTTGTTGTAAAAATAGATAAATTTAAATAATATTATTATCTATATGAAATATATGCATTATCAAAAAGTATTCGAAGAAATGAAGAATAGTTTTGGATTAAAACAGAATCATATAGGTATTCTTAATTATTTATTATATGAAGATTTGGCTGCTGGTTCTATATCTAAGAAAACAAAAATACCATTAGGTAGAATATATGATTTTCTTAATGATTTGATTAATTGGAGGTTGATTGCTAAAAAGAGAGGTAAACCTGCCAAATATACAATGCAAGATCCAAAAATGAGAATTTTAGATTTTTTAAAACGGCAATCTGATAATTTTGCTGAAAAAGAGTTAAAAGTAACAGAAATGTTAAGAGATGAAGGTGGAGAAGATATTGAAGTTATAAATGACAGCAATCAATTTACATTTGCTTTAATGAAAGCTCTTGCAAAATATAATCATTTTAGAATTATTGACAGGTATCAAGCCTTACCATATATATTATACCCGCAAGATGAAAAAGATTATATGAAAATGAGAGAAGTTATTAGCAAAAATAGGATTACATTAAGCGGGAGAAGTCCTGAAGTAGCGGTAATGTTTTTTAAAGCGTTTAAAGAAGCTTATCAATCTGGGAAAAAGTTTGAATATATTACTTCTGTTAAAGCTGTTGATTTTTATGCTAGTATTTTGAAAAAGAATTTTAAAGAAGAAGATATTAAG
>JBHPGL010000115.1:0-4175 GCA_042570655.1 Nanobdellota archaeon
TAAATATTTTGATATCTGAAACCTTATATTATACATGGAAAAGGCAATTCTAAGTATAGATGAAGATAGAATTGACTTTTCCAGTCGAACTCCTCCTATACTGGTCTTTTGAGTAATGAGGAGTTCATATAAGCATAAATTATTTATATGTTAGGTGTTTTTTAATTAATATGGACGAAAAATTGAATAAAATTAAAGGATGTATTTTTGGGATGGCTATAGGAGATGCATTAGGTGCAACTGTTGAATTTATGGTGCCAAGAGAAATTAAAAAGCAATATGGTGTTCTTAAAGATATTATTGGCGGTGGTTGGCTGCATCTAGAAGCTGGCGAATATACTGATGATACGCAAATGGCAATGATTCTGGCTGAATCAATTATTAGAAAACAGAAATTAGATTTGATTGATATTGGCGAAGGTTATGTTGAATGGATGGAATCAAATCCTCCTGATATTGGGAGAACTACAAGGGCTGCGATTACAAATCTTCAGAAAGGTATTTCCCCTGTAAGTTCTGGTATGGATGATGAACGAAGTCAATCAAATGGAAGTATGATGAGATGTGCTCCAATCGGAGTTGCATTTTATAAATCAAAATTGTTAAAACATTTTTCAAGTGAAGAATCTGCTGTTACTCATGCTCATCCCAAATGTATTTTAGGATGTGAAATTGTGAATCAAATTATGGGCAGATCAAGCGAAGATATTATTAAGACTTTATTCCCTAATCAAATAAAAATTGCTCAAGAGCTTTATGATAATTTACCGCCAAACTATGGTTTAATAGAACCTGAAATAGGATTAATTGATACTTTAGATTCATTGAAACAAAAAAATAAGTTAATAGCAATTGCTACAAATAGAAGAGAAAGATCATTAAGAATAATTGTTGAACAATATAATTTATATAAATATGTTCCAAAAGATTATATTTGTTCAAAAGTTGAAAAAAGACTTAATCCAGAAGAAAAAATATATTTAAATGATTTTCAAAAGAGCAAACCAGATCCAGAATGTTTAATAAAAGCATTACATATAACCAATACAAAACCAGAAGAAGCAATTTATGTTGGCGATGCAAAAGAAGATCAAATTGCTTCAGATGCAGCAGGAATTTTCTTTGTAGGATATAAAACTAATTTTGAATGCAAGAATAGAATTGAAGATCATAGAGAAATATTTAATTTTTTATAAAATCAAGCAAAGTCAAGTTAAGTGTGCCAAGTACCACTGTCTGATTCGCATAACTAGTGAGCTTCGCAGAAGACTCTATTCGACCTGAAGACGGTTTCTAAGCTACGAAGTAGCTTATCTTTTTCTGTCTGAAGTTGAGAATCTGACAATGCTTGGCAGTGGTACTTGTTTCATTAAAACACACAATACTTGACTTAGCCATAAAATCAAAACATTTAAAATCAATTAAAATAAATCTAAACAAATGCATCTAAAAACTAAAATCGCAGAGTATGGAATTATCCTTAACGAAAAAAACGAATTTCTTATGTTAAGATTTGCAAAAGATGAAGTTCCATCTCAGAAATGGATTTTTCCTGGCGGAAGATTAGATGATGGAGAAGAACCTAAATTAGGATTATTAAGAGAAATTACAGAAGAAACAAATTTAGACATAGAACTTCTAAATCCAATTGATGTATCTATGTGGGGCATTGATCATGATCATAGATATGCTATATTTTTCTTATGTAAATTAGTTTCAAATCCAGAAAATATCAAATTAAGTCATGAACATCAAGATTATAAATGGTATTCTTTTGATGAATTAGATAACATTGATTATCATAGAAAACATTTCAAAGAAGTTCTAATAAAAGTTAAAGACCAGTTCCGTTCCTAACTGTTAAACCACCAGTCTCACAATAATCTCTAATAACAGCGCATGCATTATTAAAATAACTTTCTGAAATAAAATTTTCTGTCTTTTTTATATGTTCTGCAAACTTTGAAGTATTGATCTCCTTGTATTGAATTAGTTCTTTTAAAACTCGAACTTTATAAAAGTCGTCTGAATTTTTTTGAACTTCAGGAGCTTTAAATGGATTTTTTTCTTTATATGCTTCCCATCTAGCTTCATATTCAGCTAACTTTTTTTCAAGTTTAAATTGCAGATCCCAATCTTCTGGGAATTTAATTATAACTTCTTCGTTAATATAATCTGTCATTTTAAAATTAAGTTGAATTAATCATATATAAATCTTTCTATTTTTGTCATTGATAAGTAACAAATTATAATTAAAATTAATAAGAAAAATAAATGCGGAGAGGAGGACTTTCGTGAGTGAAACGAACGACGCTTCACATTTCGAACCCCCGTAAGCACTAAGCTAACAGGTATCTTCATTTCAAATGAAATACCTAAGCCTGTCCCGTTAGACCTGAACTAAGTCCAATTGGCCACTCCGGCATCTCCGCATGAACGTGAGTGAATAAGGAGATTCCAAAAATACTTCATTTTTGATATCTCCGCATGAGCGTAAACATAATAAGCATTCAAAATACTTATCAAACAACCATATTTAGAAGTTATTTAAAAATTTATTCATTTCTTAGCAGAATTGAGCTTCTTTCCTGGCTTTTTCCAGTTATAAGATCTCAATTTAGAAGAATTCCCATAACCACATTTCGCACACACCTTAGTTCTCTTGTGATAACTATGATTACCGCATCTTCGACAATAAATGTGTGTCTTTTTACCAGATTTTTTCCCCATAGAAGGAGTTCCTTTTGTCATTCTTTACGCACCTTTATGCCATTGAAATTATTGTTGTAGTATCTCCTCTAATAAAAACAATTCCTAATTTTCTTGTTGTTTCTCCATTAACTCTTTCTTCAGCTTCTTCTAAAACAATGTTTACGTGAATGTCAAACGCTTTTAAAACACCGATAAATGTTTTATTGTTTTTCAATTCAACAATTACTCTTTTGTTACGTGCATTGTTTAATGCATCTAAAGGTCTAGCAACTTCTGTCATAATTAACCACCTATTCGGTTTAAATTTGGTTTTTATATTTAAATTTATCGAAAAAATAGCACCTATAACTAAATTGACAATACCACCATGCGTAGTACTCGAATATTATTAGCTAGTAATGAAGACTCGATCGTCATCTTTCAAAATTAAATATAACACGGAGCGTGGTATTGTCATAGGATTAAATTATAAACCATGGAGCGCAACATTGTTATTTAATCTAAAAAAGACTTTATAACATTAATTAAATAAAAAACAACAAAAGATTTAAAAATAAACCCCATTTCCTACCTAAAATATGGCTATTTCACAAAGAAGAGCAAAAAGAAAAGTAACAGGGGGACGTTACAAGTATCTTAACAAAAAGAAGAAAAAGTGTCATTTAGGTAGATCCCCGACTATGACTAAATTAACTGACAAATCAAAAACAACTAAAATCAGAGTTCTCGGCGGAAATGAAAAAACTAGAGCATTAACAGCTAGCCATATTAATGTTTCAGATCCAAAAAATAAAAAAAATAAAAAAATAAAACTTAAAACTGTTCTCGAAAATCCGGCAAATCGAAACTATGTTAGACGAAATATTCTTACAAAAGGTACAGTTGTTGATACAGAACTTGGAAAGGTTAAAATTACTTCTCGACCAGGCCAAGACGGCTTAATAAATGGTATTCTTGTATAACTACTAAATAGTAGTTAAAAACCGAAAGATTTATATACTAGTTCTTGAACTGTTATTACTATGAGTAATATTCAATAAGATATTATAAATGGTGATATAATGAAAAAAGCTGATAAAATAATGAAATATTGCAGAGTACTTCGTAAATACAATGAAGTCCCTGATTCTTATAAAAATCAAAAAAAACTAATTAGTATGGTTTATCAAAATGTTAAAGGTGACGGTGGATTAATACCTATCGATGAAGCACCAGAAAAACAGATTAAAGCTATGAGCAATACAATATTTAAAGATGCTAAAAAAATGTATGATAAAGAACCAATTATGTATCATTTAAGTATGCTTGAAGGAACATTTTCAAGATTCAATAGTTGGCAAGAATCAATAATTGAATCAGATGGTATGACCTCATTGCATTATTTAACTCATCTTGATCATTTTCTTGAGAGATATTTTAACAAGGAGTTGGATTAAGTTTAGAGGCGATAAAGTGTTAGAACC
>JBHPGL010000116.1:0-4168 GCA_042570655.1 Nanobdellota archaeon
AATTTATTATAATCTAATTTTTTATATATCCATTCTTCATCAGGGATATTTCTATAAAAATCAGGGAAAAAATAGATATTAGGATTATTTAAAACTGCAATTGCAACTGCATCTGAATCCCAATTAATTTTTGTCCAGTCCCAATCTCTTGCCATTGATTCTTCTAAAAATTGTTTCTGATCATAATTTATACCTTTGCAAATATGTTTGATCATATTACAATATTCATTTTCATCGCAATCTGAGTTTATAACACATTCTGCGCCTATAACTGCTGATATGGATTGGGAGAATAAAATTATAAATATGAATGACATCAATATGATTATATTATATTTCTTCATTCTATAAATTCCTCCAACTTATATGCATAAGAAAATAAATATTCTCTTCCATTTAATTCAGATTGTTTATCGAAAATGCCAATCAAATAAGTATTATTCACAAACCTGCTGATTTTCATATAAAGATCTTTTTCAATTGTTTGATTTAACATACAACTCATACAAAATTGGTCAGGTGTTTTAATCTGTTCTTCCATGATTAATTCGTTGAATTTTATTATATTACCTAACCTAACTGGTATTTCTGTTCTAAATTCGCTAATAGTTTGACTTTGATCACCTTTACTTATTTCTAAAGGATAATTAACATTGAAAATAACTTTAGTATCTAAAATTGATGTTGTTGTAGTTGGAGATGATGATTTAATTTCAAAACCTATTTCTTTATATAAATCTAGATTGATTAAACAGAAAAATAATTGTGAATCCATATATTTATTGAGTTCAATTTCCACTTCTGTTTTATTTAATAAATGGTTTTGTCCTTCATAGAAATAATAAGGAATTTCTATTAAGCCTTCTGTGGATAAAGCAGGTAGTTCTGAATAGCCTCCTTTAAGACCAATGAATAACAATGTATCTTCTGCTGTTGATTCTATACAGGAATCCACGAATAGTTTAACAGAGTTTACATCTAATTTAACAGGTTGTTTTGTATCTGTAGGTGAAACTATTTTATATGTTAAGAAGCCAGCTAACACTATTAAAACTAATATAATTGCATATAATACAATCTGCCCTCTTTTATTCATTTCAATGAAGAAAAATATTAGTTTTTAGTATATAAAGTTATATAGTTACCCAGTGGTAGCATAAAATTTTCTTAAATATATTAGGTTAGTGCGCTCCGTGGTTTATTTTAAAATAGAAATCACCAACGAGTCTAGATGCAATCAATACTTTTTCTAGAGTACTACGCATGGCACTAACCTAATGATTAATAGTTCATATATTATTCAAACCTTTCAGAATTCTAGCTTTTTCTTCTAAATTAAATTTATCTGCAGCATATGTTTTCTTTGTAAATATATTATCAATTGAAGCCCATGTAGTTTTAGCTGTTTCAACAACATAATTCTGTGCTTTTGGTAAATTAACTTTACTATAATCAATTATTTCAGTTTGATAGTTATATGCAGCTAATGCAACGATTGAGGCGGTTACAATTCTTGCTGCATATAACATAAATACATTTGGTTTCTTTATGATACGAGTTTGAATCCCATATTTATCTGCCAATTGTAAAGCTTTCTTTTCAAATCTTTGAGAAGTTACGAAAATTCCTCTGCCATAATCTTTTTTATAATATTTTTTAATTTTGTTCTTGAACTTTACCATTTCGTCATATGTGCCAACTGTATCTTTACATTCTACAATCCAAGTTTTTGGAAAGAAATAGCCTCGTTTAAATTCAATGTCAAATTCAGCTGTTGCTGTACCTGATTTATCATAATATTTTTTGTTTAATTCAAAATAACGGTTGATAGAAATTGCTCTGTTAAATTTATTTGTGATATATTTTTCGTAATCATGACCTTTTTTGTTGTTAATTCTACCTAAATTCTTTTTCCGTTTTTCTTTTAGTCTTTCTTCTAGGCCAAACATCTTATCACCTATAATCTCATTACCAATAACATTGTCGCTATGAAAAAATTAAATTAAACATTACCGCGCTTCGTGGAAGATATATTAATCGCTTGACGACAAACGATATGAAAAACTTCGTTTTTCAAACACGGAGAATTTCATAAATTAATTGTGAAATTCTTGTGTGATCAAAAAAGATTATCTTTTTTGACATGTTCCTAATACTTCATGTCGGAACAAGTCTTCATCCCTCGAGATTTAATTAGAGTACTACGCATGGCGGTAATGTTTTTAATTTTAATAATAAAAATAAATCATTTAATTCTCTTATTACTCCCATCATTAACAATTTGCCAATCATTACAAACTCTAGTTTGCTGCGTTACAGGATTATATTCATGGTCACATCCATTAAAAAATCTAGTCTGATCATTAGACACACAAACAGGCCTGTAAAACACATCATATTTACTTACACCTGGAGCATTATCATATCCACGCATTTTATCAAGTAACCGTTCCCCTCTAAACCTTGCATAAAAATTCGGTATTTTTGCATCCAATTTGTTTGCACTAACAGCATCAACTTTTTGGATGATATTATTGTACTTGAATTTACCTAAATCTTCGTCAGCAACCCTTGATATTACTTTGCCTGCATTTGACGAATCTTCCATCATCCTATTCACATATTGACCAGGATTGTTTGTTATTTTACCTACAATATCATCAACAGTAGGATTTATTGTTTGAACTGAATCATATTTTACAATTTCATGATCCATTCCCCTAACAGTATAACCTGCTGCACCTGATAATATAGCTGTTGTTCCAATTGACAACAATAATGTTGAAATTTGTCCTTTTGACATTTTTCCGACCTCCAGATATTTTATTTTCTATCATTACTTTTTTGATACGTTACTTTGATCATTACTTTGATCATCTTTCTTACCATCTTTTTTAACATCATCGTACTCTTTTTTTACATAATCAATAGTTGGTTCTACCCAATTTTCCCGAGCATAATCCAGTCCTTCAACTGTTTTTTTCGCTGCGAATTTAACCACATTATCTTCTTTATGATAGTAATACCCTGTGTAAAGTAATAATCCCATCGCTAAACCTAGACCAGTATAGAGTACACTTTTGATTACTCCACCCTTCTGATTTTTTAACATTTTTTCCAGTTTCATTTTTATTCTCCTGTTAAAAAAGGACAAGGGTTAACTTGTCCCAGTTTAACTTTAATTATGGAGGTTAGCTCACATAATAGTAACGTCTTAATCATATATATTAGCACGCAGTAGTTTATCACACTTCATGTCTATTTTGAAAATGTCTCATTCGCGACAGGCATATCAATTGCTTCGCTTCAAATGCCTGCAACCTTCCCAGCCAGGTGCATAATTGACGGCGCTCACTGGCCTTTACAGGCGACATTTTCAACACAATTAACACTTCATAACATTTCTACAAGTCCAAAATGTTTGCTTGCTATTTTATAATCTTGAATTCTATCGTCTACAGATTTGTTTTTTAAAGTATTATATGCCTCTATTAATTGTGCATTATTTAGTTTAACAACACATTGTCCGAACTTTTCAAATGTAGGTGTAGAATTTTTATTATATTGATACATTAATGAAATTAAATCCATTTGGTAACCTACAGCTGTTCCCATATTATCTTTATTTTCATAAATTTCATATTTAATCTTTTCTTGATTTGGAAATTTTTGACAAATAAAATAAGCAGTTCCTGTTTTTGGATTGATATTTGGCGGATTTATAAAACTACATAAACCATTTTTAATATTTGAAAAAGTATTTTCTGTAATTTCACAATAAAATCTTAATGGGTCAAGTTTTCCCATAACATTTTTTAAGATTATTTTCATTTGTGAAACTAAATGGTTGTATTCGAATATTTCTTCAATATTTACTAATTCATTTTTTTTAAGTTCTACAGCTATCATAATGTTAGAAATGAGTTGATAATATATTATATTGAGCAGTAGTATTCGCTACTATACTTTAGACAATAGAAAAATATATAATAAATAATTGTAAAATAAGATTATATGGCTGAATTATATTTAGATGATGAAGAGTCTTTATTAAAAGATTGCGGATATGGTTTTACAGGTAGTATTAATGAAAAACCTGAAGAGGGATTAGTAAAATTAGTTGAAATTTCTGAAGAACCAAATGTAAAGGTTGTTGAACATATTGATG
>JBHPGL010000117.1:0-4115 GCA_042570655.1 Nanobdellota archaeon
AATTATTACTTATGTTTAATAGTTTATAAAAATGAAAAAACAAAAGAAAGTGAAAAAGAAAGTAAAAAAACAAGTTAAACCTAAGATAGCTAAAAAGAAATCTATTAAATCCAAACCAATTAAGAAAAAAACATCTAAATCAACCAAGGAATCAAAACAACCATTAAAACAACAAATTAAAAAACCAAAACTAAAACTTCTAAAAAAACCAGTTATACTAATTATCCTTGACGGTTGGGGTTATAGAAAAGATTCAGCAAGCAATGCAGTTGTAAAAGCAAAAACACCAAACTTCATAAATTATCAAAAAAATAATCCTCACACACATCTAAATGCTTCAGGAGAATATGTAGGTCTTCCTAATGGATACATTGGCAATTCAGAAGTAGGACATGAACATTTAGGAGCAGGCAGATATATTGAACAAGATCTGTCACGAATAAATAAAGAAATTAAATCAAAAAAATTCTTCAGGAATAAAGCACTTTTAGAAACAATAGAATATGTAAAAAAGAATGGTACAAGTTTACATCTAATGGGTTTATGTTCAGATGGAGGTGTACATTCACATTTAGATCATTTATTCGCTCTTCTAGAACTTGCAAAAAAATATAAATTAAAAAAAGTTTACATACATGTTTTTACAGATGGTAGAGATGTTTCACCTAAATCAGCGTTAGATTACATTGATAAAATAAATAAAAAAACAAAACGGTTAAGGATTGGCGAAATCGCTACTGTAATAGGAAGATATTATAGTATGGATAGGGACAATCGTTGGGGAAGAGAACATAAAGCATATAATGCAATGGTAAATGGATTTGGCCTTTACTTTGACAGTGCTGAAAAAGCTGTTAAAGAAGCTTATAAAAGGGGTGAGACAGACGAATTTATCCAACCATCGATAGTATTTTGTAATAAATGTGATACAAAACATACTGTACAGGAAAAAGATGCAATAATATTCTTTAATTTTAGAGAAGATCGGGCAAGAGAAATCACTAGAGCATTTGTACAAGGTGAATTTAGAGAATTTAAACGGAAAAAACTAATTAGACTTCATTTTACATCATTAACACAATATGATTCAAGAATAAAAACAAAAGTTGCATATCCTCCGCAACAAATTAAAAATAGTCTTGCTGAAATATTAGCAAATAAAAAAGTTAGACAATTCAGATTAGCAGAAACAGAAAAATATGCTCATGTAACATATTTCTTTAATTGCGGTAGGGAAAAACCTTTCCCAAAAGAAGATAGAATAGTAGTTCCATCACCAAAAGTTGCAACATATGACCTTAAACCAGAAATGAACGCTTCAATTGTTAAAGAGATAGCTAAACATAAAATTGAATCAGAAGAATATAAATTCATTTTAATCAATTTTGCAAATCCAGATATGGTAGGTCATTCTGGTAAATTACAGCAAACAATTGAAGCTTGCGAAGCAATCGACGAATATCTTGGAGAGGTCATCGAAACAGCAATCGAACATAATTATGCAGTTATAATCACAGCTGACCATGGTAATGCAGAAGAAATGTCAGGCAAATTCAAAACATCACACACTCTAAATAAAGTTCCATTCATTTTGGTAAACTACAACAGCGAAATCAAATTAAATAACGATAAAAATAATAGTCTTGCTAATATAGCTCCAACTGTTCTAAAAATAATGGGTTATGACAAACCTAAAGAAATGTTTAAAGGATTGTTTTAATTATCTATTAAAAATATGACTTTTTCCTTTAGAAAAATTTCTAGCCTTTTCCTCTTCAAATACTTTTAAAGTCCTTGAATCATTTTGATCAACTAAAAATTTTTCAGTAAAATATTCACTTAATTCAGGTTCACCGCATAAAATGATTTTGCATTCAGTAGGTCTGGCAGAATAAATTCCGCAAGATAACCTTAATGGATTCATAGATTCAGAAAATAAATTAATACCATCATACAATTTCATAAATAAATTTGAACTTGGTTCCATCCTTTTTTTAATTATCTCTTTTTGTTTTTCCTCATCTTTAATCCATTGACCAACTCCAAAAATACAATAAAAATTATGTTTTTTAGGCATTAACCTTTCTTTAAAATATACTTCTTTTCGATTAAATCCATTCTCAATTAAATCATCTACTTTCATATCAAGATAATCAGCTATTCTATATATCTCACGATCAACAAGAACAGGTCTATCTTGACAACATTTAGTATTCCTGCACCTATAACAAACACCTTCAGATTCCTTAACTACATCCATTACAGGTTTATTAACATCAATTGTCATAGCAAGTATGCAAGCACCATTATATATAAACTTTTCGATTAATCACCACTAGTCAGTCCTCACCACAATAAATTTATATAATTACTCTATTTCTAAAAATTAAAATGCTAATTAAAAAAGAACAATCAAAACTAATTAAAAACTCTGAATTTTGCAGTGTTAGAGAATATAATTTTCCATATAAAGAATTAGGAATAGCAATAGCAGAAATTGATGGAAGATATCCTGACGAAGGTAAAGTTGTTAATGAAAAATGCGACGAAATCTATTATGTTTTATCAGGATCAGCAATAGTTCATATTGAAGACAAAGATTTTGAAATCAATGAAGGAGATGCACTTTATATAGAAAAAGGTAAATTATATTGGGTGGAAGCAAATAAATTAAAAATTGTAGCTCCCACAGCACCTGCATGGTTTTTTGAACAAAATAAAAAAATTAAATAAATAAAAATGAAACTCTCAGAAATAAAATCAAAAATACCTGAAAAACTGTACAAAGTATTAGAAAAACAAGAAATTAAAGAACTCCGTCCTGCACAAGATAAAGCAATTAAAGCAGGACTATTAGAACATAAAAACCAGCTAATCTGCACACCAACAGCTTCAGGTAAAACATTAATAGCAGAACTAGCTTCAATCTCATCAATCTTAAACAAACACGGTAAAGCAATATATATTGTACCTTTGAAAGCTTTAGCAAATGAAAAATATCGTGAATTTACATATCGTTATGGAGATTTCTGTAAAATAGCTTTAAGCATTGGCGACCTTGACGAATCAGATACATACCTTTCAGAATATGATCTTATAATCGCAACATCTGAAAAACTTGACTCTCTCATAAGACACAAAGCACCATGGCTAAGAGATGTTGGTGTAGTCATAATTGACGAAATCCACTTACTCAACGACGCTGGTAGAGGTCCAACATTAGAAGTCTTAATAACAATTTTAAGAAAATTATTAAAAAACATACAAATCATTGGTTTATCAGCTACAATAGGTAATCCAGATGAACTTTCAAAATGGTTGGAAGCAGAACTTGTTCTAGATACATGGCGACCTGTTAAATTAGAAAAAGGAATCTACCTGAACGGCGAAGTTGAATTCTTAGAATAAAACCACGAAGCGCGGAATAGTTATTTATAATAAAAAAAGAAAAAAAATTTAAAAATAGCCTCTTGAGTATCTTCCACCAAACAGTTCCATCATATTCATTACATTACCTGTAACCATCATATTCATTACAAATACTACAACAAAAATTGTTATAATTGTAGGTATGAAAAGATATGTTGTTAATGCTTGTAATAAATCCATGTCCATTAATACCATTGCACATTTAATTCCCAAAGATAAACTTGCCATCAATCCTAATAACAGAATTATCATTGCAAATAAACTTCCGACAGCAGGTATTAATCCAATTATTAAAAACAACAACAAAGAAACTGTACTCACTATCATGGGTAAAGCCACGGTTGTTAATGCACCAAAAAAATCTCCACCAGCGGTTAAAATTCTAACTACTAATAAAAACGAAACTGCATTAATTACAATCCCTATTACTAATGCTAAAATTAAATAGCCATAGAATTCTCCTGGTAAAAATTTAAAGATATCTCCAATACCGACTTTAGTTATTACACTAAACCATATAATTACGTTTAAAAATATTAATACTATTGATACTAAAATCAAAACAATCGGCATTAACCAATTCCTATTTTCTCTAGTATTTTCAAGAAAATCTTCTAATCCAGACGCCATGTTAAAAACCTCCTAAATTTTTAAAAATTTTTATTTATATATTTTTAATATATAAT
>JBHPGL010000118.1:0-4090 GCA_042570655.1 Nanobdellota archaeon
ATTTAAATAAACATTCCCAAATATATACTTAAAATGAAGAAAATAATAGCTACAATCTTAATTTTAATCATAATTATAGTTGTTTTACTATTAACAATACCTAAATCAAATGATTTAGATCAAATCGATGTAAAAGATGATATTAATGATATACAAGAAAATAAATCAAATCAAATAATTGATCCTAATAAAGATTCAAAAGATACAGATACCAAATCAGATACACTTCCAATAAATAATAATACAGTAATAGATGATCCCATCAAAGATCCACAAATAGAACCAGATGATGGAGAATTAAAACCGCCAGGATATGAAAGAGAAGTTGAAGAAAATCCTTTTATTATTCCGCCGCAAGATCCTGTACCAAACGAACAACCACCTGTTATACCACCTACTATAATAGAACCTGATTTACTTGAAACAGAAAATTCAGTTCAAGGAGCAGAAAATACAATTCTAAATTTTAATGAAATATACGGTTCAAACATAGAATTCATAGGAACAATCTTAACAAATGGATTTTGGGAAACAGAAGTACTAGTGCAAGGTGAAATTGGTAAATTTTATATACAACAAGAAAGTATGGAGATAATAAAGATTGATATTAATGGGGTAGAATATTCAAAAGAAGAATTTTTAAGTATGATTTAAGAATTAATAATAAAGTTGAAAAAGTCGCCTGTTAAGGCCAGTGAGTGCCGTTTGTCGTACAGATCTCTAGTACGGGAAGGTTACAGGCATTTAAAGCAAAGCATTCGATATGCCTGTCACGAACGAGACATTTTCAACATATTAAGGAGGGGTAAAAAAATGGCATGGTGGATAATTTTATTAATAATTGTTGGTGTCCTATTATTATTAATAGTTGGAATATACAACAGCTTAATAAGATTAAGAGTTAGAGTTAAAAACGCTTGGGCACAAATCGACGTCCAATTAAAAAGAAGAGTAGACTTAATTCCGAATCTTATTAATACAGTAAAAGGTTATGTTAAACATGAAAAAGAAGTTCTAACAGATGTAACAAAAGCAAGAGCAAATTTACAGCAAGCAGGTACTGTTGAAGATAAAGCAAAAGCTTCAAACCAAATTACTCAAGCATTAAAAAGTTTGTTTGCAGTTTCAGAAAACTATCCAAATCTGAAAGCTAATGAAAATTTTATGATGTTACAGGAAGAATTGTCAGGAACAGAAAACAAAATTGCATATGCAAGACAATTTTATAATGATAGTGTAATGCGATTTAATGAAAAGATACAATTGTTCCCAAACAACATCTTTGCAGCAATGTTTGCATTTAAAAAAGAAGGATTTTTCAAGACAACAGAAGAAGAGAAAAAAGTACCTAAAGTACAATTTTAATTCGCGAAATTTTTTTCGCATTTTTTAATTATTTAAAATGGTTAAAACAAGTTTTTTTGATGAAATAGAACGAAATAAAAGGAAAACTTGGATTTTAATAATTATATTTGTAGTAATTGTAGCAGCTTTAGGTTTTGCAATAGGTTACATTTGGAATGCTCCAATTATAGGAATCGCAATTGCAACAATTATTTCTTTAGTTATGATCATGACAGCTTGGTCAAATGGCGACCAAATGATTTTATCTATGTCAAAGGCAAAAGAAGTTAAAAAACAAGAACACCCGCATTTAGTCAATTCAGTTGAAGGTATAGCTATTGCAGCAGGTTTACCAGCTCCGAAAGTATATATGATTGATGACACTGCAATAAATGCATTTGCAACAGGACGAGACCCGCAGCATGCTTCTATAACAGTTACAAAAGGAGCTGTTGACAGATTAAATAGAGAAGAACTTGAAGGTGTGATAGCTCATGAAATGGGCCATATTAAAAATTATGACATTAGATTAATGATTTTCATTGTAATTTTAATTGGTTCAATAGTACTTTTATCTGACATCCTATTAAGAAGTTTTATTTTTTCAGGTGGTGGAAGGTCAAGAGATAGGGAAGGAGGTCAAGCACAAGTAATTATAATTGTAATTGCTTTAGTACTTGCAATCTTAGCTCCAATTATTGCACATCTTACAAGAATGGCAATTTCAAGAAAACGTGAATATCTAGCAGATGCAACAGGGGCATTATTAACAAGATATCCTCCTGGACTTGCAAACGCTTTAAAAAAGATCAGAGATGATAAACAACCTATTGTAGAAGCAGCTAATAAAAGTACAGCAAACTTATTCATTGCAAATCCATTTTCAAGAAAACAAATGAAATCTTGGATGAATAGAATATTTGCAACACATCCACCAATCAATGATAGAATAAAAAGATTAGAGGAAATGTAAATGTATAAGATGAGATTACATCCAGACCAATTTAATCTGGTAGCATTAGGGAAGAAAAAAATTGAAGTTAGAGTAAATGATGAAAAAAGACAAAAACTATGTGAAAACGATACAATACAATTCTTAAAAAGACCTGATGAAATTGAAGAGATCTTTGTGGAAATAATTAAATTATCATATTATAAAAGTTTTAGCGAAGTATTTAACAAATTTCCAAATGACGAACTAGGAATTGATATAAAAATGTCAGAAAAAGATTATATTGCACATCAACGGCAGTATTATAATGAAGATGAAGAAAAGAAATATGGTGTGGTAGTAATTCATACAAAATTAATTTAATCTTCTTTTTGTTTAACTAACCCTCTTAACAACATTCTAGCCATCGTTGTTAAAGTAGCAATAATTCTTCCTTTCAATTCATGTGTTTCAACTAACCCTAACTCTTTTAATCCTGGAACTTTTCTTGTCCCATTAATATGATAAGAAATTAAAGGTAATGACATCTTTGTTTTCTTTCTCAATTCTTCCAAAGAAGCGCAACAATCTTTTTTATCTAACATAGATAAAATATTCATTTTCTTATCACTTAATTGATTATAATATGAAAATTTCAAGATTGGCAATAATATAACTTTCCCATCTAATACGCCAAAGGCTTTAATTCCATTTACAAAAGCAGCAGATGTAGATGCACATTGTACAATTCTATTAGATGCGGTTATGTTGATAATTAAATCATCTTTATTTTCAAAATCAGCAATATCTTTTACAGCTTTAAACATACCTTCCCATAAATCCATTCCTTTTATTTGATTAACTTTAACCGGAACTTTAAATTTTTCAAGATCTTTAATTAGTCCAGATACGTCTCCGCCGCATTCGGCGCAAGTAATAAGAACAATCCTATCAGTAGGAAATTCTCGTAATCCAACAAATACAGAATCTACATTTTCCCCTACAGGAACAATCATAATATATTTTTTATCCATAAATATGAAAAATAAGAATTAATTTATAAATCTATCTTTTATTAATAATTAAAAAAATGATAATACTACCATGCTGGTTTATACGCAAAGCGTACCTTAGTACTATCTCTTCTTTTTCTTAATTTTCTTTTTAGATTTCTTTTTCAATGACTTAGGCAAAATCTTCTTCAAACCACTCAATAAACCTTTAGCAAATTTACCTTCAACTTTAGCATATTTCTTAATATCCTTACCGATATTATTTAGAACTTTATCTTCTTTCCTTGACAACTTATCAACATCTTTAAGATCATCAATTGCTTTTTTAATAGATTTAATCTTATTTTTCTTGCCAGCTTTTGCCATCAATTTTTCAGCTTGCTTAAGTTTAAACTCTTTATTCTTAGAAATCTTTTGCATAACTTTTACATTTCCCATTAAACCAGCCAATAATTCAATCTGTTTATTTTCTTCTTTGAGGGCGAGGTCTAACTCATGTTTAACCACTCTTTCCTCCCTTAAAACCGCATCTAACTTTTTATTCATTTTTCTCATTGCTAATAAAGCCCAAACAATTAATAACATTGCAACTAAAATGAAAATTGCAATAATAAAGAGAATTTCAACAAGTGGAACATTTACACCAAATATGTATACCATCTAAAACACCTCACCTATTTTTTTAAATACATCACCAATTGAATTAATAATAATTGTAAAAAAGCCTTGAACAGGTTTAACTTCCCTCAAATCAACATCAACAATATATTCAGCTTTCAAATAATTTTGACCAAATAAGGCT
>JBHPGL010000119.1:0-4087 GCA_042570655.1 Nanobdellota archaeon
CATTTAAACAAATATATATACTTTACTATAATTAATAAAATTGCACAAAATTTATAAATTATGAAAGAAAAATTAATAATATGAAATGCGATCATAATAAAAAAATTAAAATTATGGCTGATTATAGTACAAAAGGATTATGGTGTGGGGAATGTGGAGGACATATAGATCCAATTATTCTAATGACATATCGTAATGTTAGAATTACAATGTCTTTATCTGATAAATTAAAGGAATTTAACGATTATTTTGAAGAAAATGCAGATTATATTTCTCCTGTTGGATGCCAAGCTCCTGACCCAATCCCAAGCTTTATAGACACTTTAAATGATTTGGGAAGGATAATTGAAAAGGAATTACAGAAATTAAATCCTAATTTCGAAGTATATTACCATCCTTATACTTATGCAGAAAGATAACTTTTTAAAATAATACTATTTCCTTCTTAATATGTACAAAATTAAACAAATTCCAGAAGATTTTCGTGTAAATGAACTATTCAGTCTAACTGAAAAAATAACATCACAAATATTAACTGCAGAAACTCCTTTTTCCTATTTTCGTATGGAAAAAACCAATTTTACAACTATGAAAGCAATTGATATGATTGCACGAAAACTAAGAATGCCGAGAAAAAAGATAGGTTTTGCAGGAAATAAAGATAAAAAAGCAGTTACAAAACAAAACATCTCAATAAGATACGGAAAAAAAGACCTAATTGAAAATCTTAATATTAGAGATATTGAACTAACTTTCTTAGGTTGTTCAAGCGAACCAATATCTCTTGGCGACCTAAATGGAAATTCATTTAAAATAACTATTAGAAACTTAACCAAAACCCAAAAACCGCAGATAAAAGAAAAAATGATAAATTATTTTGGCGAACAACGATTTTCAAAAAACAATGTAAAAATTGGAAAATATATTATCAAAAAAGATTTCAAAAAAGCAGTTGATTTATTAAGAAAAAATGAAAGGGAATTTCAAGTTAGAATTTATGAATATATGAAACAAAATCCTAGAGATTACGTTGGCGCATTAAGATTATTCCAGTTAAAAATATTAAAATTATATGTTCATTCTTATCAATCAGATCTATGGAATAAAATGGCAGATAAATACCTTGAAAAAAACAAAGAACCAAAAAACATCAAAATCCCTTTAATAGGATTCCATTCAAGATTAGAAAATCCAGATATGAAATTTATTATTAGAAATATGATGAAAAAAGAGGAAATTACTCCTAGAGATTTTATAATCAGACAAATACCTGATTTAAGTTCAGCAGGAGATTACAGACAATTGTTTGTGTCCATTAAAGATTTAAAAATTTCAAAACCACAGGAAGACGATATTAATAAAGATAAATTCAAATACATTATCAGATTTTCTTTAACAAAAGGATCTTATGCAACTGAAGCAATTAAAGTTATATTTTCTTAACTTCTATGATCCATACTTGCACCAACAAGTTTAAGCCCTCTATTATACTTTGAATCAGGTGACGGAACTAATCTTGGATAAGCATTATTTAAAGCAGTAGCAGCATCTTGAATTTCTCTTTCAGTAGCATTAATAGATTCTAATTCGATTTCAAAACTTCGCTTTGCTTTACCATGAACACCTGAATAAACAATTCTATCTAAAGCCATTTCTATTTCATGACCTGAAGGTGTTTGTAATATTACAACTGTCCTGTTATTATTAACTACTAATGCTTTATGAAGCAGTCGATCTCCAATAAATTGATTAATTTCATGAACAGGTTGAATCTTTAAAGTACGTTCATGAAAATCATTTAAATCATTTTCATTTATTGTTTCTTCAAATTCTTCTCTTTTATACAGACTACCTTTAGTACTAACTTTTCTCTTAAAAGTAACTTTTATCTTTTTCTTATTAACAACTCTTAATCTATAAGTGATTTTGCTTCTATATAGATGGTGATCTTCAGTATCAAAATAAGTATCAAGATTATGTTTTTGAGCAATTTTTAAAACTTTATATACCCCGAAACCTCTCTTTTCAAGTCCAGAATAAATTCTTTCATTTGGAGCAATAAATTTTGATTCAATTTCCATTAATAATCACCTTTTAATAAATAAATATATCAAATATATAAAATTTTCTAAACTACAAATTACCAAACACAAATCTTTTTAAATCAATAAAATATTTAATTTTCAAGGGGGTTGATGATGAAAAAAGAGTTAACATTATTATTAATTGCATCATTTCTAACAATTAATCTAGGATGTGATCTAATAGACCCACCTTCGGCACAAGTTACTTTAGAAAAAGAAATCCCAGAAACAAAACTAATAAATGAATATACAGAAGAAACAGAACTATACTTCTGTCCAAGACAAGATTGTTTAACTCCAACAATCCAATTCCTAAATTCATCAAATCAATCAATCCATTGCGCATTATATGATTTAAGTGAAGAATCAATCATAGAAACCCTAAACGAAAAATCAAAATCATTAGATGTAAAATTAGTAGTTGACGAAAGATATAAAGAAGACCTATTACAATATGAATTCATAAGATATGACACATCTTCCCAATATTCACACAACAAATTCTGTATTATTGACAACAAAAAAATATTTACAGGATCAATGAACCCAACGTATAATGGATTAAATAAAAACAACAACAACCTTATCTTAATAAATTCAAAAAACTTAGCAAATAATTTTGAAACAGAATTTCAAGAATTATGGAACGGAAAATTTGGAAAAGGTCAAACAAACACACAAACACATTTTACAATTAACAACATTCTTTATGAACAATATTTCTGTCCAGAAGACAATTGTGCAAATATTATTCAAAAACAAATTATGAGTGCAAATGAATCAATCCATTTTATGACATTTTCATTTACGCATGGCGGAATTGCAACAGATTTAGCATATCAACATCAAAAAGGAATAACCATCAAAGGAATTTATGAAAAAACTCAAGCAGGATCACAATATTCAACATTTAAAATACTTGAATACCAAGGTTTAGATATTAAAAAAGATACAAATCCAAAAGCAATGCATCATAAAGTTTTTATAATAGACAATCAAACTGTAATCACAGGATCAATGAACCCTTCCAAAAGTGGAAATGAAAAAAACGACGAAAATATTTTAATAATTCATGATAAAAAAATTACGGATTTATTCTTAGAAGAATTCAACTATATCTGGAATTTAGAAGATTAACTCCTACTATAAACTCCAACCAATTCAGTCTTAGCTAAAATATGATTCTCCATTGCATCTTCAATCTGATCCTTCGAAGCACCTTCTTCCAAATCCAATTTAGTATTCAACGCATACAACTTGAACACATATCTATGCACTCCTGATGGCGGACAAGGTCCTCCATAACCAAGTTTACCCCAACTATTCTTCCCACTAACGCCAGCCGAACCACCTTCTTCAATCCGAGATGTAGAAACTGGAATGTTAAATAGAATCCAATGATCCCACGTTCCAACTGGAGCGTCTGGATCATCAACAACCAACACCAAACTTTCTGCTTCTTCAGGTACACCTGAAATATCTAAAGGCGGACTTACATCTTGTCCATCACAAGTATATTTACTATCAATCCTAGCATCATTTTCAAAATCAGATTTTAACTTTAAATCTCCCATTTGTATCACCCCATTACATCCAATTATAAAAGTTAAAAAATTATTAAAAATAAAACATTATTTTTTCTTAACATGTCTAATTTTCCTCTTAACATATCTTGAATGCTTTTTATCATGATCCTTTTCTTTTGTAATAAATTCTTTCAAATCTCCCCATAAATTTCCAGACTTAATAATTTTACGAATCTTTCTAAATTCAGTATTTTTATAAAATATTACATTATATATAATAAAGGACGAAATCAATATTATCAACACTAAACAAAATATTTGTAATGATCCATTTATTCTAAAATATAAAAATATCGATAATACCAATAATAATGCAAGCAAAAATGTTGGAGATTCATGTTTAGTAATTTTATCTTTCATAAAAATCTGTCTGTACACTTCATAAATAAATATCAACCCTACTAAAATCCCTATAAC
>JBHPGL010000120.1:0-3907 GCA_042570655.1 Nanobdellota archaeon
CTTCTTCTTCATTCTCTAATATCTCTTCTTCCTCTTCTTCAAGATCATAATCTTCTAAATCTTCCATACTTTCAATGAAATCATCTGGTTTAGTTTTATTATTACCTTCAATAATTTCTGAGTTGATATCTTCATCCATAATTTACTGCCCCCTTTTATGTAAGAATTTTTTTTTGATTTATAAAATTTTCTACTTATTGTTGAGTCAATAAAAACAAATATGCCAATACCTGTATTGCATGAGTGACTTGTTTCACAGAATGAGGGGATCGACCTGAAGTTAAGTTAACTTGGCTGAAGTTGAGAGGCTCTTAATGCTTGGTATTGGCATTATTTAATTATTTCTACTTAATAACCTTTCCCTGGTCCTCTAACTTTCCACCCATAAGTAGAGAATATATAACATTCATTAGATCATCGATCTTAACTCTAATCTGCTTAGTACTATCTCTATCTCTTAAAGTTACACTTTCATCATCTAATGTCTCAAAATCAATTGTAATGCAGTAAGGAATACCAATTTCATCTGCTCTAGCATACCTTCTTCCAACACTACCGCCTTTATCATATATGCAAGGATAACAACATTTCAATTTATCAAAAACCTCTCTTGCTTTCTCTCCAACTTTATTTACTAAAGGAAACACACCAACTTTAATAGGTGCAAGTTCAGGATTTAATTTTAATACAATATTACCTCTCTTCTTATCATCGTTGTAAGCATCAACTATGACAGCTAAAAATGCCCTATCCATACCAAATGTAGGTTCAATAACTCTAGGAACCACTTTTTGTTTACTTTCTTCATCAAATATAAACAAATTCTCATTACTACCTTTTATCTGTTGATTCAAATCATACTGACCTCTGTTAGCATTACCTGCAATTTCTTGAGATCCAAAAGGAAACATATAATCCATATCAAATGTTGCAGATGAATAATGACTTAACTCATTTTTCATATGTTCTCTGATTTTAATATTTTCTTTTTTCAATCCTAAAGAATAAAACCACATTATTTGTTCAGCTAACCAATAAGCATGCCATTCTCCTAATCTCTTTTCTTTTAATATCCCACCTATTGTAGTTTCTTTCAAATCTTTTTTACCTTTATCTTGAGTTTCTCCGTCTAAAAACATTAATTTTAAATTTAAATGTTTTTTAGTTAAAATATCACATTTTTTTTCATCAGGATGAATAAAGAATTCAAATTCACCAATAGTAAATTCTCTGCATCTAAAAATAAAATCTCTTGGCGCAATTTCGTTTCTAAAACATCTTCCAACTTGTGCAATTCCGAAAGGCAGCTTTTGTCTGCTTGTATCTGCAATTAATTTAAAATCAGTAAACATACCTTGAGCAGTCTCTCCCCTTAAATAAGCTACGTTACCTTTACCTTCTTCTGCTCCGACTGATACTGGAAATAATAAGTTAAAATCTTTTAATTCTTCAAAATTACTTTTACATTTAGGACATAACAATTTATTCTTTTGAATAATCTCATTAATTTCTTTATTTTCTTTACCTTCTACGTTGATATCAAGTTCATCTTCAATCAAATGATCTGCCCGAACTTGATTTTTACATTTAGAACATGTTACCATAACATCTTTAAAACTGTCAAGATGTCCTGAAGCTTCCCATATTTTAGAATGAGAAATCATGCTGCTATCCAATCCAACCATATTTTCTTTAGATTGAACAAAATGTTTCCACCAATTTTGTTTAATATTATTAAATAATTCAACCCCTAATGGACCATAATCAAAAAATCCTGATAATCCGCCATAAATATCACTGCTTCGAAAAACAAACCCTTTTTTCTTGCAGAATGTAGCCATATCTTCGATTGTTATTCCTTCTGATTTCTTTTCTTTATTATTCTCATTTTTATTCTTTTCAGCCATGAACTAATGAGAATTCTCATTATTTATAAGGATTTTGTTTCTTCGCTTAATCTTCCATATGAATATTCAAGAAATTTATGGTAACTATTATTTGTTTGATAGGCTAAATAATATATTCCTTTACCCATTTGAAAGTTAATCCAACCAGTTAACCTCATAATAGGAGTCAGAGTTAAAAGAATAAATGCATCTGTTAAAAGAATTCCATTTAAATCTTCTTTAGACATATTAAGTTCAGGCGAATAATTATATGCAATAAATGTTGCAATAGTTGTAAGACAGACTGCTCCTACTGTAATATTTGTCATAAATCTTTTCTCTTTTTTTAATTGTTCAGGATTGCATTTATCTAAATAGTCTGCATATGCTTTTTCAACAACTTCAGAAAAACTTTCCTTTGCATCTCCTAGATGTTCTATTGTCTTCTGTTTTGCTAAGGTTAAATATTCTTTACCTTTATCTTTACAAATTTCGAATAATCCCATAATTTAATTAGTATCTCTTTAATATATAAGAATTTTACGTAATAAAGACAACCACTTTTTAGTAATAAAAAGAGAAAAGTATTTAAACTCTGTTTACAAACCAAATTAAATGTTCAACCACTATTCAAATGAAATGTATGAATCTTACATTAGGAACAAAATTGATCAGGGCAAAATAGATCCTGATTTCTTTTCAGCCTTATTTGTTGATACAGACAGGGTAATGTTATACGATAATTATGCTGAAGATAAATTTACTGAAATTGATGATGACGATTTATTTAAAGTGATTTATGATTATCGAAAATTTGATTATCAAGGATATTTGATTATGAGTTTAGATATGCAACATCAAGTTAATGATAAAATAGTTGAGATTCTTAAATTAGAAAAACTTTCAAAAGATTTAAAATGGATTTAAAAGAAAAAATAACAAATAGTATTATTGGAAATGTTTTATTGAGTTCGAAATCTAATTCCTGGAAAGATCCTTTAGTTGGATTTGCAAGTACAGATGACAGATTATTTGTTGAATTAAAAAGAGTTATTAGTCCAACACATTATACACCTTTTAGATTTCAAGCAAATGCAAAAACAGTAATATCATATTTTATTCCGTTTATTGAAGATGTACCAAAATCAAATAAAAACGAAAAAGATTCAAAAGAAAGAATTGCTTCAAAATTTTGGGCAGGATCTTATGTATCAACCAATAATATGATTGTTGAAATAAATAATTATATTGCAAAATTCTTAAATGATGAAGGATTTGAATCAACAGTAATTCCGCCAACACATAATTTTTACAAAGATACATTAATTAGTGATTGGTCTCATAAACATGTAGCATATATAGCAGGTCTAGGCAATTTTGGATTACATCAGATGTTAATTACAGATAAAGGTTGTTGTGGTCGGTTAGGAAGTCTTGTAACATCTGCAGAGATAGAACCAACAGAAAGATCAGATAAAGAATATTGTCTTTACAAATCTTCAGATGGAGAAAAATGCGGTGTTTGTGTTGAAAAATGTGTATCAGGAGCGTTAACAGTTGACGGATTAGATAAACATAAATGTTATGAAGTTTGTTTAGAAAATGATAAGCATTATGCAGAAAAAGGCATTAATGAAGATACAGATGTATGTGGTAAATGTGTGAGCATAGTTCCTTGTTCTTTTAAGAATCCTGTTAAGGATTAAGTTATTATTTTTACTTTCTCTTTTTTATTACGTTTTTTCAAATCTTCTAAAATCAAATAATCATACAATTCAATCAACTTCTTAATTTTCATTATTTAACTTAAACAATTTTGCTTTACCTATAATCCTTGTATGAATCATCACTTTATTTTTAATTAAATCATCCCAAATTCGATATAACGTTGCCCGACCTATGCCAGCATTATTGGCCATATCTGTAATTGAAAAATCCAATCCTCTTTCTGTTAACAAATAATCTAATACTCTTATCATAGGCGAATCACCCATGAATTCAATAAATAATGACTTATTCAT
>JBHPGL010000121.1:0-3841 GCA_042570655.1 Nanobdellota archaeon
AATTCCAAAACCTAATTATAATTTTATTTGTGGAGATGCAACAAAATTAAATGATTTAGTTGAAGATGATTTTGACGTAATTGTTGCAAATCATCCTGAAGTGCTTGGTGACAATGAAGTATGGAATGAGATATTTTCTGAAGCTTTTAAAAAGCAGGAAAGTGGTGGAACTTTAATTTGCACTTTTTATATGAAAGATGAAATGGAAATGATGGAAAGGATTTTAATTTGGACCGAAATAAAGTTCTTGGATTTTATGATATTAAAGTTAATGAAAAAAATAAACATTTTAATGATCCTGATAAAAAACCACCTTCATATCAATTTGTTTTAGTTGCCCAGAAAAAATGACAAAACCAATCATAAAAGGAGTTGAACCAATTACAGAAGAACAAAGGCAAGAACATTTAGAAAGTCAAAATACTTTATATCATAAAATCCAAGAACTTTATTTCGGTCCAAAATTCTTTGAAAGAGGAAAATTCTATGAATATTTAGGAGTTAAACCTATTAAAAAATTATTTATGTATCCAGGTACAAAATTACATACTTATTTAACAAAAAAATTTTGTAATAAAAAATTAACAACAAACTATATCCTTTCTGATGAAAGGGATTTAGAATCATTAAAAGAATTTAATAGTGGCACAAAGTTTAATGAAATCATTCATGGTGGATGGCTATATTATTTTGGCACTGCTACATTATTGGGTAAATGTGAATTAAGTAATGAAATGATTTTTTTTCATGTACTTAACACAGCTATTCTGATGGTCCAAAGATACAACAGAGCAAGAGTATACAATACAATCGACATCCTTATGGAAGGTGGCGATACATTAGATAAAAAACCAGAAATAATCGATATCAAAAAAGAAGATATTGCTTAAAAATACTTCTCAACAATCGCAATAAAAGCATATGCCCATTTTTTCTTCATCTTATTCAAACCATGATAACTAAATTCAAAATTCTTTGAAAACGGTTTGCATCTAACTCCATCTTTATGTTCAGTTGTAACAATTGCACAAGGAATAGAATAATCCAAACACATCTGATTAATAAAATACCCTAATGGCAAGATTGTTTTATCATCTCTAAACTCATTGTATAACCCATTATCTTTATATTCTTCAAGTAATCCAAGAATTTCTTTTTTATATATCCTAGACCTTTCACACTTTTTACCGAAAGGAAAATACAAATCACTTAATACCAAATCTGGCTTTTTCTTAAAAAATTCAGTCTCAAATTCAAGTAAATCAGCAACTATCCTAACATCTCCCAACATTTCAGCCTGATCTCTAAAATGCATCTTATCCTCAACAACAATAATATCTAACATATTATTTACTAAGCCATAATCATATATAAAATTATTGATATATTTAACATATAAATTTAAATACTAGAACAAAATTTAAAATCGCATGGCAGAAGATATTTTACCAACGGAAAGAGAAAAAACAGAAGAAGAAAAAAAAGACGAAATGGCAGAAGGAGTTAGAGACGATAACATCTATGAAGAAGAAGGTAGAGATGAACAAGTTGATTCAGATCAAATCACAGATGTAGAAGAAGGTTTTATGGCAGGCGCAGACCAAGATGGAGAAGGAGCTAAATGCAGAGTTTGTGGAAAAATTTTAATTGAAGCCGAAGACGTTATTGAAAGAGAAATTAACGGAGAAAACTTAAGATTCTGTTCAGCTGAACATGCAGAAAAATATGCAAGTGAAAACGAAGGCAAATCTGAATATGATGCTGAAGAACGAGAAATTGACGCAGATACTGATGAACAAGAAAGAGCAAGTGAAGAAGAATAATTTTTTCTCTTATTAGTATAGAAAGTATTTAAGAAAACCTTTAAATACATTAAATAATTCTATTCAACTATGATCATTGATATAGTACTAGTTTTAATTGGATTAATAGGTTTAATCATAGCTTCAATTACAGATCTCAAATCCAGAGAAGTACCTGACTGGCTGAATTATTCAATGATTGCAGCAGGATTAGGATTAAGATTAATCTATACAGTTGCTACATTAGATATTATGTATTTCATGTACGGATTGTTAGCATTCAACATTTTTTTTGCAGCAGCTATAGCAATGTTTTATACAGGTCAATGGGGCGGCGGAGATTCAAAATTATTAATGGCAATTGGAGCATTATTTGGAACAGCTCCATTAGCAGTATCAAACGCACTTGGATTTTATCCTTGGTATACTATACATTTCCTATTTTCATTCCTGATCAACCTTTTATTAGTTGGAGCTTTGTTTGGATTATTTTGGTCGGTCTTATTATCATTAAAACATTGGGACAAATTCTTTAAAGAATTTAAATCGCAATTGTCAGGTAAAACCCAAATAATAAAACAAAGGGTAATATTATTATCAATGTTAATTTTTATATTAATCATAATATTTGTTAAAGACAGTTATTTTAGATTATTAATAATCACGTTAATGGTAGTAATTTTATTTGCATTTTATTTGATAACATTTGTAAAATCTGTTGAAAAAACATGTATGTTAAAATCAGTTCCGCCTGAAAAATTAACAGAAGGAGATTGGATTGCAGAAGAAGTAAAAGTAAATAATAAATATATATGCGGTCCAAAAGATTTAGGTATTGAAAAACATCAAATTAAACAACTTATTAAATTTAAGAAACAAAAGAAAATAAAGTTAATTTTAATAAAAGAAGGTATTCCTTTTGTACCAAGCTTTTTGATAGCATTCCTAATCACATTATTATCTGGTAATTTAATATTTTTAATATTATAATTAACTTAAATAACAATGCCACCATGCGTAGTACTCGATAATTTATATAGGGTAATGAAGACTTGTTCGGACACGAAGTATTTCGAACGTCCGGAAAACTTTGTTTTCCGTTACGGTCGTTATCTTTCGAATGAGTCATCAACCACGAAGCGTGGTATTGTTAATTAAAAATAACAATGCCACCATGCGTAATTAAAAATGAGGTATAAAAAAAATATTAACATCCAAGTCATTGCATTTCTAATTTTAATTTTATTAATACCTATAATCTTCTTAATAAGATCAAACCTTGAACCTTGCAAAGATAATGATTGTTATTTAGATCTAGCTTTAAAAGAAAACAATTCCCAATATTGTTTAAAAATTAATGAAATATCTGAAAGAAACAATTGTTATGACACACTTGCAAGAGAATTGATGGATGAAAAGCTTTGCAATTATAAATCAATAGAAAAATCATATTGTTATTTTAGAGTTGCTTTAGCAAAATTAGATTTCACTATATGCGATAAAATAACAATACAGCATAAATATGATGAATGTTATTTGTATGCAGCAAAGTATGAAAAAGACATAACATATTGCGAGAAATCAGGTATTTATTCAGATCGATGCTACGGATTCTTTAAATAAGATTATTTTGAGTAAAATTTCCTAACTGAGTCATAATTTCGTCTAATTTTCCAAATTCTTCTCCAAATTGAATAAATTTTGTTTCTCTTTCAGAAAAATAAGACGGATAAATGCTCAAACTTTTTGAAAAAGGTATTCCTTCTTTAACATCCTTAATAACTTGTGAAATCTTTTCTTCAGAAAGATAATTTTGATTTTCCATAAAGAAGTCAAGAATTTGTGAAAAAGGTTTACTCCCTTGTAAAAAGAATCCAAATCTGTAATAAAAAATACTTTTATCTCTATTATCTTTTCCTAATTTAAAACTGCTATCGTTTAATTCATATTCTCTTTGAAAATATTCGCTTGCTAACATATAAGGTCTTTCAACCATATAATCTTGGAAAGGAATCATTCCATCCATAAATTCAAATAAA
>JBHPGL010000122.1:0-3839 GCA_042570655.1 Nanobdellota archaeon
TTCTATCACCAAAAAAATAAGCCTCCGCCGAGAATTGCACCCGGGACCTACAGCTTTCAATTACCTACAGCTTTCAATTGCCATAGTAATACAAGGCTGTCGCAATAGCTACTATGCTACGGAGGCATATCAAAGAAAAAATCGTAATCTATTTATAAAGTTTATGCTAATAAAGACTAAATTTCAGAATTATTTCTTATATTTATACAAATTCAAAAATGTTGTAACAAAAGTAGCAAATCTATTTACATCATCAGCAATATGCTTTTTATATTTTCCAGTTTCACTTCTTAAGAAAAACTTATCAAAAAATGTTCTGATTATCATCATAGCTGGTTTTTCTTCCCATCTACCTTCATAATCAGTTTGAAGGAAAGCATCTATAATAATAATTGCCTTACATTGAGACATCCTTCTTTTTTCACCATCAACTTCAATTTCAACTTCTTTTACACCGTCAAATATCAATTTAATATCCATTAAACTCTGTGCATAATCTGTAAAACCCAATATAGGTGCAATATCTAATTCAATATGTTTACCTTCTTCTGTAACAGATTCAGAAGTCATCTTTTCAACTTTATCATAACCTTGTTGAGCAAACCATTCATCAATAGACTTATAGAATTCTTTTATATCTAATAAACCTTCATATTCAATTGTTTTATGATCAACTACTCCATATTGTTCTACCATTTTTATCCTTCTTCAATAAAATATATTCTTTACATTTAAAATACTTACTATCTTACACCTTGAACTTGTGAATCCAGGAACTTTTTAATCACTTCCCTCAACCCAGATATCTGATAATATAACGGATCCCAATGATCAAAGGCAAGATCCTTACGAATAATATATTTTTCATAAAAGTTCCTTAACTTATCTTTAAATGGTGTTCCACTTAACTTACCTTGATAATCAGTTTCAATTCTCACATTAAACTCCATGTTAAATCTTATATGCTGCATGGTTTTCTTTTTCCCATCCTTTACTACTTCTACATCTCTTTTATCCCATGCATGAACATAAATCTCTACTACATATTTAACATAATTGGTAACTTTTCTCCAAGCATCCCATTCAATTTCAAACTCCTGCCCGAACGGTCCCCAAGCACTTTTTAGTGTATTCTCTGTAAAAATGTATTTATATCTCATAAACCATTGAAACATTACTTTATACAAACCTTCCCAATCTAAGACACCTTTCCATTTAATTGATTGAATATTTACTACGTCCATTTTTAAAATGTCTCATCAAATTTAGGGAAAACTCTTGAACCTTCAGTTGTACCTTTCTTACCGAATGTTGGCAGTTTAAAGAACGATTTTAACATTTCATGTAAAGTACTCCCTACTCTGTTAAATCTTAATGCATGATAATCAATATCTTTTTTATAAACTCTATCTGTTAACATTGTGTAGAAATATTTCCATAACCAATGTTTTTTAATTTTATTATCAGGATCAAAAATAACTTTTCCTTTTGCAGCAACTTCGATCTCACCTTGTTTAGTTTTAATCTTTTTATCGCCAGCCATAACTTCAGTATCTTTTAAAGTTAGGATATGAGCATCAATTTTTAATTCATATTTGAATAATGGACTTGGCGCTTTTTTTTCAAGTCTCCACCACCACCATACTTCTAATCCACCACCAGTAGGTTTATGCATATAAAATGTTTCAGGGAAATCAGCATCACCTTTACCCCTAATCGCAAAACCATTTTCAATAGCCCATTCATGCAATTGAAAATAAATAGATTTAGGACTAAATACTTGCTGTTTTGGATTTACTTTAATATTTATGCATTGAATACTTTTTGACAATATATCACCTTCTTTTTATATATATATAGAAATATCCTCCTTATTTATAATTTTTGTTATTTCAATAGCAATATTAATAAGGTGACCACCATGCGTAGTACTCCTATTTTATTGCCAGGAATGAAGACACATTCGTAATCACACAAATTATATATAAATCACGGAGCGTGGTCACCTTAAAAAGAAAAATTACCTCTTATAATACCCATTCATTAACTTTCTAAACTTTGACCTTAAAAAGAAGAACGGTACAAAAATAAATGTTGAAAATGGAATAGGTCTTGTAAAAACTTTAACTTTCCCTTTTTTAATAGCATTAAAGATACTATTTAAATTTAATTTTGCATTAATTAAAGAATATGTATAACCTAACTGCCATAATCTATGTACATCCGAATTACCTACAATAGGAATATTATGTTTTTTAGCAAACCTTAACATTCTTTTATTAGCATTTAATCTATCAGTATGATAATAATTATATTCAATTGCATCAAATAAATCAAGATTTTTCTTTAATTCTCCTCGTAAACATTGAGGTAAATAATAAAATGGATGAGGTGCAATAATTAAAATATTTTTCTTCCTCTTCTTTAATTCTCGTAAATCCTTAAAACTCTTAACATTTACAATATCTTCCTGTTCAACATTATATATTAGAACTTCCCTACCTTTAATCTGTGCTTCAACACCTTTTATTAATAAAATTCCTCTATGTTTAGCGTACTCTACTAAATTTTCAGGAAAAACCACTTTTCTATGATGTGTGAATGCAAGTACATTAAATCTTTTTTCAGCAGCCTTATCAATTATATCTTTAGGTGTAGCTATAATTTTATCTATTGGATCAATACTGCTATGAATATGTAAATCTGCCTTTAACATATTATTAAATTTCAACAATTCATTTATAAATCTTTCGTTTATGTGCCTACTCCTTAATAGAAACACAATAAAAAACTTTATAAATAACCATGATTGCACAGATTTAATGACAAAGAATATTATATCGCATGAGTTTGCAGTAAGACTACCTCCAGATAAAAGATTAACTTTATTATTAATGACATATAATTTAAAATATGAAAATATTACACAAATTATTAGAAAAGAAGGAAGATATTCGAATTTAAACCACCAGGGAGATATTGTTAAGAATTTAGCACTTGAAATCTTTGAAGGATCTTTAAAAAAAGGTATGTCAAAGGCAACAGCAGCTGCACAAATTACAGTTGGTAATATTGCAATGGCTATGCCGTTAAAACATGATGGTTGTTTAAATGAACGAAGAGTTGGTAATGTATTTAGCAGACATTTTAGTTATGGAAGATTAGAAGAAGAAAAACGATTAAGAGATCTTGGTTTAAACATTGAATTAAAAAATCCGCATGTTGTAAGGATGTATGTTTTAGAAGAAGTATTAGGTAAAAAAATAACTCCTAATTTTGAAAAAGCTTTTTCTATTTGGGGAAAAGATCTTGAAATCTCTCCATTTGACCTATTGGCAGGTACAACCTTGCCATATAAAATATTGGAAAAAGAATCATTCTTGTTAGGATTTTATTATGCAGATGGAATAGCTGAATTTGATACAGGCCGTTTTATGTTATTTAATAATAAAGATGAAAGAAAATTTCTAGAAAAAACAATTAAAACAATAGTTGAAGATACATTCAAATTAGAACCTTATATAGATGAAAATTGTCATAGTGGAAATATTAGTTATAATTCACAATTACATAATTCATTCCTAAAAAAAATTAATTTTAATAATAATGGAAATGTTAATTTCCCAGATTTTGATGAAATCTGTCCACAAAAACTAACTCCAAAACAATTGATAAAAAATGAAAAAGCATTTTTATATGGTTTAACAGCAGGACTTGCCAGAACAAATAAATCTAGGACAAAAAGACATCCGCATTTATTAAAAATATATAAGGAAAATATGTTAGAACCAACAAGAAATTTCATATATGATCTTGGATATGTAGTTAATTCAAAATCA
>JBHPGL010000123.1:0-3799 GCA_042570655.1 Nanobdellota archaeon
GTTCCATATTTTTCTGTGAACAATCATACTCATTACTTTTTTCTTATACAAAACTACAGAAATAATATACAATATTAACATTATTAATACTGTCTGAATAAAAGGATACTTACCATCAAAAATACTTTTTTGATTAACTTGCGTATTTACTGAAGGTCTTTCAGCAACAAGAACATTATCATCTAAAACATCAAATCCGCTAATTTTAATTGAAGTTGCAATTTCTTTAGCAACACTGGGCTTTAATCCAATATCATCATGTAAAATTTGAAAATGTGTCAATCCATTAACATCAACACCTAACTTATCAGACAACTCTTTAGCAAACAAATCTACATCAATTTCATATATTCCTGCAACATACTCTACAGTTTTTGTTTTCAACTCCTTTCCCGTTATCAAATCATGATAAGGATCATCACTATGATCTTCTTTATCTTCACTGTCACAAACACCATTCCCATCAAGATCAACAAAATCAGCGCAAGGTTCATGATCCATTACAGAAACAATACCTTCTTCTAAATGCTGTTCACAATTATGTTCTAATGCAAAAGATACATCGGTAATTATTTCATCCTCAACTTGATTAGTTTGGGACAAATCACAAATCCCATCATCATTAGTATCAATATATTTAGCACAACTTCCAGGATAAGCATCATTAACAAGCCCGTCAGGACAATCATCCCATGCGATAGCCAAAATAGAACTTAAAATTACAAGAATTAAAATTAAAAAAAAATTATTTAAATTTCTATTCATTTTTTAATCCAAAGTCCATGCAGATTACAATATTCCCTAACAAGAGCATCATCAGGAATTTCAATTTCAAATTCAACTTCAGGAGTGTCTCCAGGCATCAAATATTTACGATAACTTTTTCCTTTTGAAATTACCTGCACCCATTGTATATAATGTTCATCTTCCATTGGATGTGGAACAGATCCAACTTTTACTTTATTTCCTTCAACAACTGGAACATGTTTTTCTTGACCTTCATCTGAACTTTTCTCTTCTTGCAAAAGCATTTCTTTTTCACAACAAACTAATTTTCCACCGCCAACAAATAAAACTTCAATAATGTTTCCGCATACTGAACATTTGTATATTTCATTTAATTTAGTCATTAGAACCACCTTTAATCTTTTCCAACTTTTCCTTTAAAACCTGTTCATGCATAGCTTCTTCTTCACTTAACTTGTTCAACAAATTAGAAGCACTTTCATCATCAATTGAATCTGCCAATAATTTATACATTACTTTAGCTTTAACTTCATTTTTAATTGCAAATTCAATCATTGTACGCATATCAAGAAACTCATCAATATCAGGAAGATTTAACTCTTCACCAATATCAATTTTCTCAAGCTTTTCAGGAATTACTTTTGCACCTATTTCATTAAAATTTAAAGTTTCTAACTTTTCTTTATGCATTTTTTCATATTCAGCTAATTCATTTAATTCTTTTTTCATTTCTTCATCAGTAGCTTTTTCTGCTAACTTTTTATAAAATTCATAAAAATACTCTTCCTCCTTAATTGCAGTTTCAAGAATATTTTTTACTGTATCAATCATTTGAAACACCACAACCTTCACAACCTTCTTCAAAACACATACATTCTGGTTCATAATATTCTTTCTCGTGTTTACATGATGGACATTCTTTAGGTGGTTCTTCTCCTACATGAATATATCCACATTTTGAACATTTCCATCTAATTGGTTTATCTCTTTTAAATACTGTTCCGTTTTCAACCATTTCCAACAATTTCTTATATCTTGCTTCATGATGTGCTTCAACTTCACCAATTTCTTTGAACAATTCTGCAGCTTTATGATTTCCTTCTTCTTCAGCTTCCTTAGCAAAATTAGGATACATCTCTGTAGTTTCATAATGTTCACCTTCAATTGCAGCTTTAAGGTTTGCAGCAGTATTACTTATTCCTTTTAAAAGTTTAAACTCATCTTTTGCATGTTGAACTTCATTATCAGCAGTTTCTTCAAATATTTTAGCAATGTATAGAAACCCATCTTTTCTCGCTTGTTTAGCAAAATATGTATATTTATTTCTTGCTTGACTTTCACCAGCAAAAGCAGCTTTTAAATTTTCTTCGGTACTCATTTTATCTACCCCCGTTTAATTAATTATTATTAAAGAAAATCCCTCTCTTTTAATATTTTGTGTTTAATATGGGACACATCCTTTAATATAGAAAGATATAAAAAGGGTAAAAAAATAACATTTCATAATTACTATTAAGAAATAAAAAAAGGTGATATTATGTCCATTTGGGAAAGAGGAAAAAGTACAGCTAGACTTCTAACAAGATCAGATATTGAAATTTCAGATATAGATAAAATCGAAAGATCTCATTTGTTAGCAATAAAAGGAATTAAACACGCTATAGGAAATGGCGAATTTGAAGCTTCTAGATTATTAAGAACAATGCATAGATTAGAAGGTCATTTAAATGCTTATCAAAAAGAAGTAAGAATGGGAATGATGATGGCTCATGGTAGAGAAATCGGACAAGCTTTCAGTAATGCTTATCATGCAACTACACCATTAGTAAAGGCTCTTGGAAGCAGTATATTAAATAGAGTTAGGGCAGATGTAAAAGCAACTAAACGTGATTATGCAAAATTAAAAAAGATAATTGAAATCATGAAAAGATCTGCAGCTTTAGCTAATAAACAAAACGAACCTTTAACAAAAGGTGAAATTGCAGCATCATGGAAAAAAGGACAGTGTCCAATTCCAGTAATTGCAGAAGAAGTAATTAAAATGGAACAAGATTTGGAAGATGCAAAAAACGCAAAGGCAGGAATGAGTTGGTCAAAATTTGCTCAAATGTGGGGACCAAAAATCCAATCCTGGAAACCAGCATTAACAGCATGGTGGAATAGAGTTAAAAATCCACAAATAGTTCCACAAAGAGTAAAATTCCAAGAAACACCTGCACAACATGATATTGTAAAAGAATCTGTCAGATGCTTATCATACACTTTCCAGATTTTAGTAGCATTAAAAAATATAATGGAATTCCAGCAAAGGGCAGGAGTAAATGTACAAAAAGAAGGTGTTAATCTGGTAGCAATGGAAAGATCAATTATGAATTTAAGAAGAGATGTTCCATTGATGACAAGATTAATTACTAGAGAACAAAAATAATTTTTTTTATTATTACTTTTATTATTATCTTATTTTTTACTACTTTTTAGAGACATTTTTAGAAATATTTATATACTCTAGATACAATACTAAATCTAAGGGAGAATTAAAATGGGAGATATAACAAAATTTAATCTAGATAGAAAATCAAAGAAAGATAAGAGAGAAGTAGTTAGAACTCCAGATAATAAAATAACAAATATTGCTGATTATGTAAAAAATATTCAACCACAAGTACAATCATTTTCCCAAAACGAAATTGATCCTTCTTTTCAATCAAATGACAATATGATTTATGCATTAAATGATCAAGGTAATTATGAATATATTGATCTTGAAAATTTTGCATTAATAATTAACACTTATTTTAATGATCATCAATGGTATTTTGAAAAAGAACCAACAGGGATCTTATATAAAATTACAAGTGGAATAAAAGATAAATTTAACATGGTTGGAGCGTTTATTGAAGGTATGAGAAACGAAAATGCTTTAGAGGATTATTATGCAAGATTAAATGAAAAGATTCATCCAATACAATTTATTTCTGCATTAGGAAAAGATTATAATAAAGAAAATACAGAATATGACAATATTAGTAATATTAGAAAAGTAAATGAAGGT
>JBHPGL010000124.1:0-3789 GCA_042570655.1 Nanobdellota archaeon
TCTCAGTTTGGAAATGTTATCTTATTTGGACTTGGAGGAGTATTTGTTGAATTAATGAAAGATGTTAGTTTTAGGATTGCTCCTGTTAATAAAAGTGAAGCACTTAAAATGATTAAAGAAATTAAATCGTTTAAATTGTTATCAGGGTTTAGGGGAGAGAAAGAAATCGATATAAATAAATTGCAGGAAATTATTGTTAATATTTCGAAATTAGTTGAAAAAAATGTACATATTGAAGAAATTGATTTTAATCCAATATTAATTAATGATAGATCTGTTAAGATTGTAGATGCAAGGATAATGGTAAAATGAAAAATTTAAATCACATATTTAATCCGAAAAGAGTTGCCATAATTGGAGCTTCAAGAGATAAAAATTCTGTAGGTTATGGTGTTTTAAAAAGTCTTAAAGAAGGCGGTGTATTTAAAACTAAATTTAGTAAGGGTTATAAAGGTAAAATTTATGCAGTTAATCCTAATGCAAAGGAAATTTTAGGAATAAAGTCATATAAGAGTGTCCTTAACATTAAAGGAAAGGTGGATTTAGCTGTTATTTGTGTTCCTGCTAAAATTGTTTATTCTGTTGTTAAAGAATGTGCAAAGAAAAAGGTTAAGGGACTGATTATTATTTCAGCAGGATTTGCAGAATTAGGGATTAATGGAAAAGTTTTACAAGATAATATTGTTGAAATTGCTCAAAAAAATAAAATGCATATTGTTGGACCTAATTGTCTTGGAATAATTAGGACAAAAAATCATTTGAATACTTCATTTGCACCGACTATGCCGCCTGAAGGAAATGTTGCTTTTATAACTCAAAGTGGGGCATTAGCTGATAGTGCAATTGATTGGGCTGTTCAAGTTAATTATGGATTTTCTACAATTATTAGCTATGGAAATCATGCTGATCTTGATATACATGATTTTATTGATTATTTGAGTAAAGATAAAGAAACTAACGTTATAGCAATTTATATGGAAGGATTAGTTGATGGGAAGAAATTTATGGAATCTGTTAAAAATTGTAAAAAGCCAATTGTAGTTATGAAAGCAGGTAAAACAGAAGATGCAACTAAAGCAATTAGTTCTCATACAGGAAGTTTAGCTGGCAGTTATGAAATTTATAAAACTGCATTTAAACAAAGTGGTATTTATGAAGCAGATAGTATGACTGATTTATTTGGATCTGCATGGGCATTAGCTAATTTGCCAAAATGTGAAAATAATATAGCAATTGTAACTAATGGTGGTGGAGCAGGTGTATTATGTGCAGATGCATGCAATAAATATGGAGTTAATTTAGTTAAGTTGAATGAAAATACTGTTCGTAAATTGTTTAAGACAGGAAAGATGCATCATGCATTTTCAAGAAGAAATCCTCTTGATATTGTTGGAGATGCTTTACCTGAAAGATATTCTGCAGCAATTGATGTTTTATTGAAAGAAAAGTATGTTGACGGGTTAATTGTTATTCAAACATTGCAAACTATGACAGATCCATTAAAAAATGCAAAGATTATTGTTGAAGCTAGGAAAAAGTATCCTAAGAAGCCGATTATTTGTTGTTTTTTAGGAGGAAAATTTACTCAAGAATCAATTGATTATTTGAATAGTTATAAAGTTCCAACTTATATTGATCCTGATTTTGCAGCAAAAGCTATGAGTGGGTTAGTAAAATGAAAGAAGTTGATTTTAAGGAAGCATTTAACAAATTTAAACCTGAAAGTTTTGTTTTTGTAAATTCTATTAGTAAAGATGGTCGAGCATCAGGAATGGTTGCAGGATGGCAGATGAAATGTAGTTCTGATCCACCATTATACGCTGTATCTTTGTCAAAGAAAGGATTTACACATAATTTGATAAGAGAGAGTAAAGAATTTGTTATTTCTGTTCCTAACAAAGATATGGAAAAAGACATACTTTATTTTGGAAGTAATCACGGTGATGTTGTAGATAAATTTAAAGATACTAAAATTGGGGTTGTTAGTGGAAAATTTGTTAAAACACCTTTATTGAAAAACGCAACTATTAATTTTGAATGCAAATTGATTAAAGAAGTTGAAGCAGGCGATCATATTATTTTTATTGGAGAAATTTTGGCTTCACATATTAATGAAGATAAGAAAGTTTTGTTAAACCTTGGCAAAGTTGATGGAAAGAGAGTTTTTAAGGAGTATGATTGATCATGAAAGAAAAAGTTATTATTCGGAAAGAGAAATTTGCAATATTTATTTCTAAAAAAATATATAATGAAGCATTTGCTAACATTAAATCTGAAGAAGGTATTACAACAATAATTGAGGAAGATAAAGTCGATAAAAATGATGTTGTTAAAATTGAAAAAGATTATAGATTAATTACATTTGGAATGGATTTACCTTTTGATCTTGTTGGTTTTATTTCAAGAATAAGTAAAGCTTTAGCAGATGTTGGAATTAGTATTTTTGTAGTTTCATCATATTCAACTGATCATATTCTTGTTAAGCAAAAAGATATTAATAGGTCTGTTGAAATTTTAGAAACATTAAATTTTGAAGTTGTTATTGAGTAAGTTACATCTTATATCTTAATATTGCAGCAATTCCGCCCAGACCGTCAAGTTTTTTACCACCTTCGTGATCTGAAGAGATTATCATTACCTTACCATTAACTTGTTCTGTGGTTTTCATTATCTTTTCAATTGGATAGAATTTATCTTCTTCACGTTTTTTAAGAATTAAATTGTCTGTTACGAGAAGAGTTTCAACAGCACCTGCATTAACTGCATCTTTTGTTTCTTTCATTCCGTAACTAGCTTTATCATCTTTTGAAATTTCTGATAATAATTTTTCAACAGCTTTAATTTCTTGCGTTACTCTATCTTCATGCAAAACGTTTTTTACTTCTGGTCGACGTAAAAGTTCATTGAATGCAGATTTATCGCTTTCACTGACTGTAGCAAAAGAAATTTGTTTTTTAAGTTCTGGATCTTTTAAACTTTTCATTAAATCTTCTTTCCAGAATGCGGGAGATGCAATAATTATTTTAGGTTTTTTATATTTTAGATTATATTCTTTTATTTGATTAATTATTTCATCATAGAAATTTTTTAATTTTTGTGTTGTTTGATCTGCTTTTTTTGCAACTGTTCCTTTTAATTCTGATAAAATTTCATAGCCAGATTTTTGTAATTTTGCAAAGAAAGCGGTTTCACGGTCATGAATTATTAGAAGAATGTTGCCTTTCTTCTCTTTTGCAGCATCTTTAATTTTGTCAATTTGATATTTTAACCATTGCAGTTTTGTGATTGTAATTTTTGTACCTTCATCAACTTCAATTGTATGGAACGAACCTTTTGGAATATCTTCTTTTCCTTCTGTGATTTTGCCTGCAATTCTTAATTGGTTTGATGATTTTGAAAATTCTACTTTTTCAACTTTTATTTCTAATAAAAAATTCTTTTTAACAACTGTTTGTTTTCTATCACCTGAATCGCCGATTTTAATTTTTCTTTGAGTCATACCTTTAACTAAATCACCTTTATCAATGATTTGGCTAAGACACCAAATATCATCAAGGTTTTCTGATAGTACAAACATTTCTCCTTTGTTTTGTTTTAGTATTTTCATTTTTCATTAACTTTTAACAATGCCACGCTCCGTGATTTACAGGGAAGTCGTAGCCGCCACCGAGTCTAGACGATAATGAATGTAATTTTTTAGTACTACGCATGGTGGCATTGTTAAAGGTGTTAAAGTTATTAATAATTTATAAATCTTTATAAAATTATATTAATGATAAGGTGGAAAAT
>JBHPGL010000125.1:0-3752 GCA_042570655.1 Nanobdellota archaeon
ATCTTTTACCTTTATGATTTGCAACTAACATTCTTTCTATTAACGCTTGTTTGCCACCAAATTCGAATAAATTATCTCCTTGATTATTTATAAATAATGCATCTTTAATATGGGAATGTCTGCCAAAACTAGTAAATATTTCAGTTGCTCTATTATTAATACTCAAGCTAGATTTAGCAGAAATCAAAAGGAAATACCTAAAAAATGGAAATTAACAGATGATGTTAAAAAAGATGTTGACGATTTGAATATAATGAGAAAAAAACATCATTTACCTCTTTTACCTTATGATTATTATAAACCAGAACCAGATGAAATCGAACCAATTCAAATCAGACCTAAAGAAATAATCAGAGGCAAACAAGCAGAACATGAATATCATAAAATAATCGAAGAAATTAAATATGATGAAATCCTTAATATAAAAGAGGGGTTAATTAGGGAAGCTAAGGCATCAAATTATGAAGAAGTCATAAATCTCTTAAAAAATCTTAAAAATCTTTAAAAATGGTTGAAACAAAAGATAAAACAAAATTCCTAGACGATTTAGGAGGGAACGAGAGAGAATTAACTCAACCAGAATCAACTACTTTAGACAAATTAAACGAGATTAGAGACATTATTATTAAAGAATATAACTCAAGAAATAATTATCTTTTTCTAAACACATTTATGAAAGAAGCTTACGAAGAAATTAATAATAGATTAGATGAATTAACTTCTGATCTTAAATATAAAGAAATAGATCTGAAAAATTTTATTTACGCAAATTCAAATCTAGATTTAGGTGATTCAGCTGCAACATTAGGAGCCTATTCTGCTTACTTATTAGATAAATTAAACCTTGATTTCTTTTATATTAATGGATTTAAAAATCATTTTGATCATTTATTTCAAGGATCTTCAAATTGTAAAAATTTAATCATTGAAAGTATTAATGGATTTGATGTTGGTGCAAATATATCTAATTCAGGGTTGCTTGCATTTATTAATATCAAAGGTGATCAAATTGGAACGCATGCAGCTAATGAAAGAAAAACAAACAACGTATTTTATATTAATAATAACGGGAAAGACATAGGAATTAGTGTTGCAGAATTTGGTGAAGCTTCATTTATAGCTTATATTAATAATAAAGGAGAATATATTGGTAGAGAAAGTGGTCATAGTGCAGAAATTGATACTTTTTTAGCAATAAATAATGTGGGAATTAATTACTTAAGATCTATAATTATGAATGGAGAATTAAATAATTTGGTTTTAATTGAAAATAAAGGTTTTAATCCATTAGAACATATTGGTTCAGATGGCGGTAAGATTAAAAATGCCTATTTCATAGATAATGATTATTCTACAAATAAAAATATTAAAAATTTATTTATAGTAAATTCAAAAATTCTTGAAAATGATGATAAAGATCAATCAGTAATTAAATATGAAAAATTAATAAAACAAAAAAACCTTCAAAACATTGTCAAACTAGCAAACAACCCTGACCAATGTACAGGTGAAGACTTTGCCAAATACCTTGTAAAAATCTCAGAGGAAATAAGATGATGGTAAAAACAAAAGATAACATTCAACAATTCCTCGACGATCTAGGAGGAGATGAAAGAGAAATAATTATCCCTAAATCAGGCCCAGTTATAGATAAATTAAATGGTGTCAGAGACATGATCATTCATGAATTTGACGATGGCTATAATCATATTTTAATTAGAAATAATATTAAAAAAATTTATAAAAAGATCTATAAAAGACTTGAAGAATTAAGTTTAAACTTAAATTATGATAAAAAAGATTTAACAAACTTTATTCATGCAAACATAAACCTTGATATAGGTAATGGAAATTCAATTTTAGGTGTATATTCTGCTTATCTATTAGACAAATTAAATCTTGATTTCTATTATATAGATGGAAAAGGTAACGAATTTGACCAATTGTTTCAAGGATCACAAAATTGTAAAAATTTAATTATTGAAAATTTTCAAGGAGATCATGTTGGTGCAGACATATCGACTTCAGGATTACTTGCATTCATTAATAATAATGGCGACAAAATTGGCAAATCAGCTGGAGATCAAGGAGAAACAAACAATGTTTTTTATATAAATAATAAAGGCAAGGAAATTGGAAGTACTGTAGCATATGAAGGAAAAGCTAATAATGTTTTTTATATTAATAATATTGGAGATTTAATTTGTTATTTTGTTTGTGTACAGGGGAAAATTAATTCAATACTTGCTCTCAATAATGAAGGTATGGGTTTTGGGAAAGATTTGGCTAATGAAGGAGAAATTAATAATTTAATTGTTAAAGATAATAAAAGTTCAAAATTATTTCAAGGTCTAGGTTACAAATGGGGTAGTGTTGATACTGCATACCTAATTAATAATGAAGGTGAAAGTAAAATAATGGCTCATAAAATAAATAAATTTTATGTATACAACCCATTACCAGATGATCCAGACGATGAAAAAATTAAAGAAGAAGTGTTTGCCAATTACAACCAATTAATCAAACAAAAAAACCTATCAAACATAATCAAACTCGCAGACAACCCAGAACAATGCACAGGTGAAGAATTTGCCAAATACCTTGTAAAAATATCAGAGGAAATAAGATGATTACAAAAGATAAAATAAAATTCCTGGACGATTTGGGTGGACATGAAAGAAAAATTATTAAACCTAAATCGACAATTGTAGATTTGTTAATAACAGAATTTAATAAATTAAAAAATTTAAATTTAATTAAGGATGTTAATCTGGTTGGGAAACATCAAAACATCTATGATATTTTATACAAAACCTTAACTGAAAAATTAAACTTTACTGATTATTCTAATATTGACTTAATATCTTTTATCTATCAATCTTCAATAATGGAAGATGATGATTATGACTCACAATTAAGAGGGATTTATTCTGGAGTATTATTAAATATTTTATCAGACAGAAATAAAGATTTCACTTTTTATATAGATGGTCGAGGTATAAAATTTAAGTATTTATTTATGCATGCAAACTTAAAAGAAACAGACAATTTGATTATTGATAATTTTAATGGAGGTGATTTATGTAATTATCTTGTAACAAAGAATAAAGCAAATTTAGTTGCCTTAATTAATTGTAGTGGATCATATTTAGGATGTGAAATAGGATCAGATAAAAGCAATATTAATTATCTTTATTTAATTAATAATAATTCAGAAAATATTGGATTTCAAATAGGTAAAAGTTCCATTATTAATAATTTAATTATGATTAATAATCATGGAAAAACTATTGGTGGTTTAGCTCGAGATGGAGGTAAGATAGATTTTCTATATTTTAATAAAAATATAAGTGAACATGGGATTAATTATGGAGATAAACCAATGGGAAAAGTTAATTGTACAATATATAAGGATAATGAAGGACAAAATGGATTCAAATTTAACGAATTACATTTATCTTGTGATCATTTATATTTAATCAATAAAGCTAATTTTGATTTAATTGAAGAATTTAAAAATATTTATTATGTTAACACGCAATATGAAAATAAAGTAGATTATTCTAATGTTAAAGAAATTAAAGGTGAAGAAGCAATATCATCATATAACAAACTAATCAAACAAAAAAACCTGCAGAACATAATCAAACTGGCAGACAACCCAGACCAATGCACAGGTGAAGACTTTGCTAAATACCTTGTAAAAATATCAGAGGAAATAAAATAATGGTTGTAACAGAAGAAAACATAAC
>JBHPGL010000126.1:0-3700 GCA_042570655.1 Nanobdellota archaeon
AAAAATTTAAAAAGAATGATAACTTTTATAATAAGAATGATTAAAAAAATAATAATTTCAATGTTTATCTTATTTCTGTTATTTATAATTGGCTGCAATTCAGGTATTCCAACTCAAAAATTAATTTATGAACAGATTACTTTAGAAGTTAAAGGAGAAATTGAAAATGAAACAATGTTATTTGATCTTATTGAGAATAGATTAAATAATTTGGGATTATATGATATCTCAATAAAGAAACTTACAGATGAAACAAAAAGTTATTACAAAGTTAGATATGGTTACACAGAATATAATTCTAAAATTCAAGAACTATTTACAGGACAAGGTAAATTTGAAGCAAAGATAGGCAACAAGACAGTATTTACAAATAATCGAGATATTGTTTATGTATGTAAAACATCAGAATGTTCAGGTATAAGGGATTGCCAAAAATCTTATGATACTGGAGAATATTTTTGTAATTATCAATTCCAAATAAAGTTAAGTGAAGATGCAGCACAGAGATTTGCAGAAATATCAGACGAACTAGAAATTACAGACAATTATTTGAGTGAGGATATTTGCTTTTATTTGGATGATAGACAATTGGAATGTTTAAAAATTGATGATGGTCTTAAAGGAATACCTCAACAAAATATTCAGATTACTGGGTCAAGTTCAGGTTCTTCAGAAGAAGAAGCATTTCAAAATGCTGATAAAGAAATATCTCATTTACAAACAATATTAATAACAGGATCGATAAATTATGATATGGAAATAGTTAGTACAGAAGTTTATTACCCTTTAAAATAATTAATAACCTTCTGTTTCTTCTTCAGACTCTTCTTTCTTTTTAACTTTTTTCTTAACTTTAGCTTTTCCGCCACCCATTCTACGAGAAATTCTTCCAAGTTCATTAATATTTTCAGTCATAGTTGGCAATACTTTATTAAAAACTTGTTCCATTGACTTGACATCAGATCCAATTGTACCAAGATGTTTATCATAATCTCCCATTTTACCAACAACACCTGTGTGCAAATTATCAAAACTAGATTTAATTTGTTGAATTTGTGTTTGTAATTCAGCCATCTTAGATTCAACAGAATTTTTCCATTCAATTATTTTATTAATATTTTGAACAAGCTCTTGCCATTTTTCTTCAATAATAGATTCAGCAATTTCTTCAATCCTAGTATCTTGTCCTGTTGGTGCACCCATTGCAGGCCCAGGCATCCCTTGACCAGGCGGCATTCCAGGAGGAGCCATTTCAGGACCAGGTGGCATTGGAGCTTGAGGTGTTCCACCCATTTGTGGTGCAGGACCAGGTCCAACATTACCCATAATATCTGCCTGATTCATTGCATCAAATATTTGTTGAGAATTAAAACCATCTTTTTGTAAAGCTTGAACAATTTGATTATCACTCATTCCTTGTTGTCTCATGTTTAGAATTTGATCTGTTGGAATAGCTCCACTTGCAGGACTTCCTGGAGTAGGAGCTTCTTTTTTAGTACCAAATGAAAATAATGCCATATCAATTCACCTTTTTTAATTTATATACATAATTATTTATACAATATTTATTAAGGTTTCGGTGTAAATAATTACCATTATCCAATAGTAAAAACCGAAACATTTATAAATACAAATTACTATTATTATTATATGACAGTTGATGAAAGAATATTACAAATCTTAGATAAAGGTAATGGTAGAATTTTAGCTATTAATAATGATGGAAAAACAAATAATGAAAAATTGAAAGAATTAATTGAAAATGCAAAAAAATACAGAAATACAGATTTAGAATTAGAATTAATTTCATTAGACCAAGCAAGAGATAAGATTAATAACGGTGGATTATTCAAAATAAAGCCAGATTTAATTATTATTGGGTCAAGAGATTATTATTCAAAATTATTACAATATTGTCATATAGCAAAAATAATCAAAGACAATCATAATGATATTCCATTAGGTCTTTATCTAGTTAGACTTGATGATACAATGCTGTTAAAACCTTTACATAGAAATTTAAAGATGACAGGATTTGAAGAAGTTATTAATTTATTAGAAAATGCAAATTATTATCTTAACAGATCTTTAATTGAAGTATTTGATTCAAGATTTAGTTGTGTTCATCATGATTATTATTCAAAAAAAGATGCAGATTTTGTTAGATACATTTCTGAATCATTTATGGACGGTAATAGCCAGACAAAAATAGATTATAAATTCTTAATAATTAATGATAGGGTTAAAAGATTAATAAACAACAAAGGTGCAAAAAAGTTCAAAGTAATTGGATTAGAAGATAATATATCAGAAATTGATTTCAATAAATACTTGGCAGTATTTTTAAATAATTCATTTGACAATAATAATCCTAACCAAAAATTAGGAGATGGAATTAATGTACTTGAAAGATTAAATAAATTAAATCTGGAAATCCCAATCATATATCAATCAGCATTTCCATTAGAAGAATTTTCAGAAGAAGAAAAAAATAAAATTAATAATCTTGGCGGAATTTTAATGCCAAAAAATTCTGCATTCAAAATTTGCAAGGGTAAATTATTAGCTGAAAAAGAAATATATCTTAACGAACTAATTAGTAATCACGATCAACTTAGAAAATATACTGCAAAAATTGAAAAAATAGGAGAAAAAGGATTTTTAGGAAAAGATAACCAATTTATTATTTCATCAAGACAATCATTTAATAATAATGATCTAGTAAAACAAGAATTATTTAATAAATTAAATATTGAGGATGATGTTTATTCAACTAGAATGTATGTTCTTTCAATGTTTCATACATTATTAAAAGATTATAAGAATGAAAAGATATTTAGGCCAAACGTTTCAGAATATATGGACTTTTTCGATATACATGAAATGATCTTTGAATCTGTTGAAAAAGGAATTGGTTGTAATGGCGGTCCATTATGTTCAATGGATAAGTTAAGTGCATTAATGAAAAGTTATACAAAATTAGCAAGAAAACATAAAGATGATCAACATACAGTATTAGCACATTATGATTCAAAACCAGACAATTGGTTTCCAACAGAAGAAGATAGAGAAAACAATCATCCAGGTATAATTCTAGGAGATTGTGCAAATACAGGTTCAGGAACAGAATATAGAGATGTTGCAAGATCTATTTTAGATAAAGAAACAGATTATATTACAATTAAAAATCCTGATTTCCTTGAAAAACAAATTAGTAATTATATTAAATTAAGGATTGATCAAGAAAACCAGCAAGGTAAAGAATTAATCATAAATGAAGAAGAATTTAAACAAAATGTTATTGATCATGTTATCATTGAATCAATAAGAATATCAGCATTCCAAGCAATTTTCACAAAAGACAGAACAAAAGTAAATCCTTTATTAGATGTAGCTACACATTATGTTAAATTTTATTATCCTGATCTTTATGAAGAATCAAACTAATCATGGGTACAATTGCAGAATATAATATTCTGTATTCTTGGGCAAGATAATGGTTTGACAAATTATTTTGTTTTTTTAATAATTTATTATACAATTCTTTCCTTAAAATGAAATTTATCCTAGATAATTTATCTTTATCTTTCTTAAAAAATGCAGTTGTACAATTATCAAATTTATCTTTAAACTTTTTCCAATCATTCTTATTAATGATTCAAACTGATTTAAGATGGATGGTAAAATCTGGTAAAAAAAT
>JBHPGL010000127.1:0-3679 GCA_042570655.1 Nanobdellota archaeon
AACGGAGATGAAAAAAATGAGAACCGCAAAACTTGAACAAATCGTTGGAAAAACACCAATAAACTGCGAAATGAACGCAGCATTGAAAGAACAAATGGCAATAACATTTCAATTAGCTGGATATGAAAATGTTCATGCAACATGTCAAGATGACAAATGTTTCATGGAATATGAATATCGAAAGGAAGAGTACAAGAAAGAAGATACAAAAACAGAAACACCTTTCATGTACTATTTTTAGGAGGCGATTAAAATGGTAATAACACCTCAAGAAGCCGAAAAAATGACTCAATATGAAGATGATTTTATTCAAAATTTAGAAGAACAAATAGATGATGCTTTAAAGAGCAAATTCATGGGATCTGGATCTGTATCAGTTAATCTACCTTCACTTGGAGGAATTCGAAGAAATGCAGTTGATAGAGTTATGCAGGATTATCGAAGAGCAGGATGGAATGTTACATATAAATCAGATCAACGTGAAGGTAATTGGTTAGAATTATCAGATAGAGAGAATGACACCAGACTTGTACAAGCTTATTACGATAAATAGGAGGAAAACAAAATGAACCCGCCAGAATTATTAAAATTTGACAAAGATATTGGAGTTGCAGTAGCTGACTTTTATGAATATAGCATGGCTAATGCAAACATTATAGAAAAATTTGAAGGAAAAGATACAATATTTGATTTTGTATTAAGAAGATTACCAAAAACAAAGGTAGTTGGCAGATTTGAATACAAAAACAATACATACGATGAAGTTGATCAAAGAAATTATATGATAAATATGGGCCTTGAACAAGCAATGGCAATAATGCTTGAATGTAAAGGAAACGAAAACCTAAGAAATTATATGGAAAATGTTCAAAATGTTCAAAATGAAAAATTCCTAGATTGGGCAGAAAACATTGACTTTACAGGTGATGTTTATGCAATGAAAGAAGGAGAACTTTATTTCGGATTAGAACAACAAATGAGAGTTCATGAAAAATTCGAAGAAGCTCAAGTTTATGAAACATTGTTGCTTGCAACAATAAATCCACAATCCAATGTAGCAACATTATGCAATGATATTGCAGAAGTTGTTCCAGGAAAAATCCTACTTGAAGGCGGTTCTCGAAGAGGTGGAAGTCCCCAAGGAACACTGTACAATTCTCGTGCAGCGATTGGCGGGGGCTTCACTGCTTCTTCGAATGTAGCTTTTGGAATGGCATACGATCTACCTGTTGGTGGAACACATGGCCATTCATATGTAATGTTACATTCAAGCGAATATGATGCATTTCAAGCGCAAGCAAATGTATCAGCAGACAAAGTTTGCTTTTTGCTTGATACATATAATGTAAATAATGCAGTTGAAAAAGTAATCCAACTTGTAAATGATGAAAAACTAAATCATTTTGCAGTTAGAATTGATTCAGGCGATTTACTTGAACAATCAAAATATATAACAAAAAGATTGAAACAAGCAGGATTTGATAGAAATCAATTTGACATAGTTGCATCAGATGATCTAACAGCATTTAAAATAAAAGAATTAGAAGAAAACGGCGCTGAAATCGATAAATATCTTGTTGGAACTTATGCTGTAAATCCATCAAAACCTTTAGGTGGAGTATACAAGTTAGCTGCATTTTATGAAGAAAATGAATTAGTTAACAGAGGTAAATTAGCAGAAGATCCTGTTAAATCAACTTTACCAGGAATAAAACAAACATATAGAATAAGTAACAAAGAAGGAATGTTTGTAAAAGATGTAATCGCATTAGAAGGCGAAGACATAAGTCAATATGTTGGAAAAGATCAAACTGTTGAAGAATTGTTAATACCAGTAATAAAAGAAGGAAAACAAGTTTATGAAAATCCAAGTGCAAAAGAAATAAGCCAATACAGACAAGAAAGATTATCAAAACTTCCTAAAAAATATCAAAACGGAGAAGAACAATATCCTGTAATCATCTCAGATAAAGTAATGACATTATTTGAACAAGTTAAACAGGAATATGTAAAGTTACAAGCAGCATGAGCTAATATGAAACCAGATGCACTGCTTATTTGTGAACGCACTCGATAAACAAATCCTGTCCGTCGTGGGGGGTTGCCCCATCCGGGGACACAGGACATTCGAGTTCAATATCAAGCAGTGAACTTAGCAGTGCCGAGCATTGCGAGAGGGTTTCATTTTAGCTTATTAAGAAGGTAATCAAAATGCAAATATACGAAGTTCAAACAGAAGAAGATGAAAGACATCGATCTTTTATTACTTTAGGATATGCAAAAGGCGATCCAAAAGATATCAGAGATTTTTATGAAGATCAAAGAGAAGTAATGATCGATTTATACAAAGTAGATACAAACCAAGTTCAACCTATTGATGTAATAAACATTACACCACAATTGGTCAAACAAAAATATCAATTGAAAGAAGATATTGAAAATTTAGAATTGAGGTTAGAAAAGGCTCAAGATCAGTTGGATAACATTGGTAGAAATACAATATTAGAATTAGTTGAAAACAAATCAGCATAAATCACGATACAGGTAATATAAACCAAGAATAAATAAAACAGGCGGGGTAACCAACCCCCGCCTTAACCTGTAAAATAACAATTTAAGATAGCTTTAGCTATGTAAATGTCATGCAGACGTTAAATGCGGAGGAATAAAAAATGGTAAAAGCATTATTGATCGTTGACATGCTCAACGATTTTGTAAACCCGGATGGAAATCTGCCAGTAGCAGGTGCACCAGAATTAGTAGAAAATATAAATCAAATCAGACAAGCTGCATATGAAAAGGATATGTTAGTTGTATATGCAAACGATGCACACGCAGAAAATGATCCTGAATTTGAAGTATGGCCACCACATTGTGTAAAAGGCGAGTATGGAGCAGAAGTATTTAAACAATTAGCACCACAAGAAAATGATCTTGTCTTAGAAAAGGTTGATCTTTCTGTATTTACAAATGAAAAGGCAGATAAGGAACTAAAGGCAAGAGGTATTGACGAATTATACGTTACTGGTGTTGCAACTGAATATTGTGTAAAAGGTGCAGTAATGAATGCATTAGAACTTGGATACAAGGTTAATTTAGTTGTAGATGGAATTGCAGGTGTTGACAAGATTGTCTTACCTGATGAAACTGTTGTCCCTGGAACTTTTGGTGCAGTTAACAATGCATTATTAGAAATGGGAAATGCAGGTGCACAACCAGTTTACACAAATCAAGTTTTGGAAGAAATGGTACAATAATTTTCTTCCCTTTTTTTAGGTGAAAAAAATGTCTAAAAATTTTACTCCTGGAATGATGCCTTTTAGTTTTAATAGTGGCAACGATGAAAAAGAAAAGGAAAAACCAAAGAAAAGAAAAAAAGTTTTAGATACAATGCTTCCAGTGAAAGCAGAAGAAAAAGAAACTCAAACAGAAAATGTTGAAGAAATTGAAAAAGTGGAAGAAAAAATAAATGAACATTTAGAAACAGTAGAAACAGAATTCAAACCAGAAGTAACAGAAGAAACAGCAGAACCTATCAGAATAGGACCAAAACTAAACAAAACATCAGATATGTTCCAATACTATGAATCATTAGAAGCAATTTACAATTCTATTAACACTTTCACAAAAGATTACTTTCATTCTGCAAATTTATCAAAAACAAAAGATAATAAAGCAG
>JBHPGL010000128.1:0-3670 GCA_042570655.1 Nanobdellota archaeon
ATTTTATTCCAGTAATTGGTCCTTGTCTTTTTGCCAGCTTGAAATCGTTTCTAAATACATTCATCATAAATGCCTGAGCTTCATCATCAAGATTATGTCCTGTTGCAAGATAATCAAATTTGAATTTTTTTGAATATTTGTTAAGCAAATATCTTTTTAAAATTCCACAAAGCATGCATGATGAATAATCATGACCTTTTTCCTTTAAAGCTGATCTCATATAACATAATGACATTCCAAATTCTTCTCTAAATGAAATTATGTTTAAATTGATTTTATATTTTTTACACACTTGTTTGATATTATCAAGATTTTGTTTTGTATAATTTCCAATTGCAGCATCTATTGTTATTGCTTCTATATTATATCCCAATTTGTTAAGGATGAATAAACATACTGTTGAATCCTTTCCGCCAGATACAGCAATTGCTATCTTATCTTTTTTTGTAAAAAGTTTGTTTCAAGAATAAAACCATTATATCTTTTAAAAGAAGAAGAAGTTGAAAAATATTCAAAATTAAAAAAATTCCCAATTAATTATGATATATGTCCATGTTCAGTTGGTGCATATCGAAGGGAACATAAAGAAATATTGGACGAATATGAAAAAAAACATCCAGATGTAAAATATAATGTTATCAGATTTCATGAATCAATGAAAGATTCTTTGAAAAAAGAAAAAAGTGTTAAAATCGCACCTTGTAAATATTGTGGTGAACCTTCAAGTAGTGGGATATGTAAAACATGTTCAATATTTAATGAATTAAAATCGATTGAAAAAGAAAAATAATAATCGAAAATTAAACAATTAAAATAATCTAATTTTAAGTCTAAATATTAATAAAATGAAAAAAAATATCAAAAAAACAGAACTACAAGTATCAGGAATGCATTGTGCAAGTTGTGCAGCTAATATAGATAAAGCTCTTGCAAAAGAACAAGGCATCATAAAATCAAATGTTAACTTTAGCACCAGTAAGGCTTCAATTGAATTTAATCCAAAAATAACTACAAATGAAAAAATTATCAAACTTATTCAGAACAAAGGTTATGAAGCTGAGTTAACTTCAGATAAAGATGATTTTAATAAGGAAGCCAAACTAAGAGAAAAAGAAGTTAAAACTCTTAAATATGATTTTTATTTAAGTTTAATATTTTCTATACCTGTATTTATTCTAGGAATGTTTTTTATGAAAAATCCTATTCCATTCCAAGATATTATAATGTGGCTTTTTGCTACACCTGTACAATTTTTAATTGCAGCTCCGATGTATAAGAGCGCTTTCATTGCATTAAAAGATAAAACAGCAAATATGGACACATTAATTGTGATGGGTACATCAGCTGCATATTTTTATAGTGTGTTTGTTGTATTAAGTGGCCAAGGACATGTATATTTTGAAGCAAGTGCGGTTCTTATTACCATAGTTATATTTGGAAGATATCTTGAAGCAAAAGCAAGAGGTAAAACTTCTGAAGCAATTAAAAAATTAATTGGATTAAAACCAAAAATTGCAACAATAATTAGAAATAAACAAGAAATGAAAATACATGTTGATAAGGTGCAGGTAGGGGATATTGTTATAGTTAAACCAGGAGAAAAAATACCTGTTGATGGTATTATTGTAGAAGGACATTCTTCAATTGATGAAAGTATGGTTACAGGAGAAAGTATTCCCATAGAGAAGAAGAAAGGTGATAATGTTATTGGAGCTACTATCAATAAACATGGCGCTTTAAGATTTAAAGCAACTAAAGTTGGAAAAAATACTATGTTAGCACAAATTATTAAATTGATAGAAGATGCTCAGGGAAGTAAAGCTCCAATTCAAAGATTTGCAGATAATGTATCTGCTTATTTTGTTCCAACAGTATTATTAATTGCATTAACAACCTTTGTTGTATGGTATGCTGTAGTGGGAGCAGAATTTTCATTTGCACTTATAGCAGCTGTAGCAGTACTTGTGATAGCATGTCCTTGTGCATTAGGATTAGCAACACCAACAGCAATTATGGTCGGAACAGGTAAAGGTGCAAGAAAAGGCATTTTAATTAAAGGGGGTGAAGCTTTAGAAACAGCTCACAAAATTAAACATGTTATACTTGACAAAACAGGTACAATTACAAAAGGTACTCCTGAAGTAACTGACCTTGTTCCAGTTGGAAAAATAACAGAAAAACAATTGTTAACAATTGCAGGAAGTATTGAAAAAGGCAGCGAACATCCTTTAGCAGAAGCTATTGTAAAAATGGCAGATAATAAATCAATCAAATTCAATAAAGTAACAAATTTTAAGGCAATACCAGGTCATGGAATTAAAGCCAACATCTCAAAAAAATTATATTATTTTGGAAATGTTAAATTAATGAATGATTTTAAAATTAATTTAAAAACTCATATGGATACAATACATTCTCTTGAAGAACAAGGTAAAACAGTAATGATGTTAGGAGAAGGTAAAAAATTAGTTGGCTTCGTAGCAGTTGCAGATACAATTAAAAGAAGTTCTCCTCAAGCAATAGCACAACTTAAAAAAATGGATATAAAAGTATATATGATTACTGGTGATAATGAACGAACAGCAAAAGCAATAGCTAAAAAAGTAGGTGTAACTGATTATTTTGCAGAAGTATTACCAGAAGATAAATCTAAACATGTTAAAAATTTACAAAAACAAAATAATAAAGTTGCCATGGTAGGTGATGGAATAAATGATGCTCCCGCGTTAGCACAAGCAGACATTGGAATTGCAATGGGTTCTGGTACTGATGTGGCTATGGAAACAGGAGATATTGTTCTTATGAAAGATGATTTACTTGATGTAGTAAAAGCAATAAAACTTAGCAGAATGACTATGAGTAAAATTAGACAAAATATGTTTTGGGCATTATTTTATAATACTTTAGGAATACCTATTGCGGCAGGATTATTATACCCTTTCACAGGTTGGTTGCTTAATCCAATGATAGCAGGTGGTGCAATGGCATTAAGTTCAGTAAGTGTTGTTTCAAACTCTTTACTTTTAAAACTAAAAAAATTATAAGCACAACTGCCTATATTGCATAAGTAGTTAGCTTCGCAGAATAAATTATTCGACCTGAGGTCAATATTTGAATTGACCGAAGTTGAGAAGATAATTATGCTTGGCAGTTGTGCATAATTTTTATAAAAAATTATAGGTGATAAAAATGGTTTATGAAACTTGTACTGGTTGGAATATGATGGGTGTATCTGGCGGTTCAGCCACATTTTATATAACTTGGATATTAATTGCAATCATTTTTACAGCAATATTTTGGAGTGCATACTTTTTATTTATTAAAAAAAGAATTAAATAATTTGTTAATCAGTTAAACTTATATATTTCATAAAATATATTCTAACCTATGGTTTTTGAACAGATATTTAAACCAAAATGGTTAGAGAGAAGACCTAGTTACGCATTCTTATTAGGAGTAATTTATTCTATAATAGGAATACTTTGTGCAAGATTAATATTTCCAAGAAGTACTGCATATCTAGCAATTGCTTTCACAGCTGTTTTACTTATCCCATCATTAAATAAATTGCTAGAAATTGAAGAGGAAGAAGATGTTCAAAGGCAAAGATTTTCATTACGATATTGAACATGTTTTACATATCCCACTACTTGAAGGTTCACCACAATAT
>JBHPGL010000129.1:0-3649 GCA_042570655.1 Nanobdellota archaeon
ATTATGGGGATGGTTTTATGGCTATCCTGATTGTTTTATGAATTCTTCTAATCCTAATTCTTTTAATTTTTGGATTTCTTTTTTTCTAATAAATGGATATTTTATCATTTGATAAGTTAAAAAAATTGCATCAGCGGTTCTAAGTAAGTTATGTTTAATAGCTGAACTATTATTTATTAATTGAGCAAAATAATCTGCTTCAAATTCACAAGTGAAAAATCCTGGATTTTTTAATCCGTTTAAATGACCTGCTGCAATATGGCCTATTTCATGTGAAATTGCAAAACGTTCGTATGGTTTTATTGTTCTGTTATAAAAAATATAGATGTCATTATTTATTCTATATGCAGCACTTCCTAGAAAAACAGGAGAATAAATAACTTCATTAACTCCATATTCTTCTTTAGCAATTTGAATTAGATCTTCAGTTGTTTTTGGATTATATTTATCTTTAATTCTTTCAGCTGCTTTTTCAATTCTTTCTGCCCTAAATTGTGGTTGTATTAATGATCTCATTGTATTTCAAATTCATAATCTTTTTTGAATTTGTTTACTTCGTTTCTGATATGAAAATCCTTTAACCAATCTCCTGCTTCTGGATCAAGTTCATTTAATGTTCTCATATATTTTGTAAATTGAAGCATCGCTTCATCACAACCTATTCCACAGGGATCAAAAGGAATTGGTCTATATAGAAAAAATTCTGGATAAATATTTTTTTTCCGAATTAAAAAATCAAGTCCTGATAGGAATTCACTATAAGTTTCTTCGCCTCTTGCTGATTTTTCTTTATTATCAATATAATATTCAACACAACAATCAGGATAGCCATAAAACCATCCCCATAATCTATGATGATCTGGTTCTTGAAAACAATCTTTTCCAAATTTTAAATAGTTTTTTTCCATTCTTCTGTTAAACTTTGTAATGTTCTCTCTTAAACTTATTACATAAGTATTTTCATCTCCTTTTGTACACCAAAAACCTGAACTTCTAATTAAACCTTCAATAATTTGCTTTTCTTCATCTTTTTTAGTATGGTATACTGCTCCTCTTTTAAGTCCTTCAAAAACTAATAGAACTTGTGATCTTTTATGTAGATCTAATTGTTTCCATTCATCTGTTTGGTATAATTCTTTGTTCATCTTTTATCAAACACACAGATATTGTAGAGACCCATTGCATATGGACTGTAGAATCTTTCGCCTACATCAAAATTCATAAAACGATATCCTCGTTTATTCATTTCTTCTTCTAATTTTTCATTAGAATCAGTTGCCGAAACAAATATTGCAGAATTAAAATTTAATTTTTCTTCGCCAAATCTTTTGTTCAGAAAATTAATAACACTATGACCACCTTTTACAATTAATGTATAATCTTCATTGTTACAATCATTGTCTTCTCTTGTTTGATTTGCATTTCCTTGTATTAAATCTATTTTGACACCATTTGTGATAATATTTATTGATCTTAATTTATTGATAATATCATTAATTGATTCATCCTGATATTTGTCAGGTGTCCACCACATGTTTTTAACATATTCTTGCCCATAACCAATATCTTCGAAAACAATTTCGTCAAATATTCTTGCCCAATAAAAATCTGTTCCTGCAAAAGGGTAATAAGCTTTTTTGCTGGAAATTCTATTTTTATTTTGATCCAATTGTTCTGCATAGAAATTCATTGCAGGATATCCTTCTTTTTCTTCAAGTATTTCTAATTGTTTATATGCTTCTTGATATTCTTTCCATGAAGGTAAGTTTTGCCATTGTTTTGCAACTTTATCACTAACTTCTCCTTTTTTCATCATAGAAATAAATGCTGCTATTCCTGTAAAAGGATGTCTTAGCATCCATTGCGTTGCTTCACTTTGAGCATTGTTATGAGAATCTTTTATTTTCTTTTCTAATTTTTGTCTTTCTATTGTGATGTGTTTCATTTTATTATACCGAATAGTTTAATATCTTTTTCTAGAAGGTGCAGAATCCCTTTCATGATAATGTTTATTTGCAGGTTCCATACATCTTAACATATCATCAAATTGATCAGCATGATCTTCTTGAATTTTATTAATAATAGCTTTATTAAAATTTGAACCTTTTTGGCTTTTTAACGGTAAACCATTAATTTCAAAAGTAAAACCTCTTGTATAAAACATTTTTACATGTGTTCCTTTTAACTGAATTAATTCTGATATCAAATCAAGGTAACCATCTTCTTCATGTCTAAATCCTCTTCTAGCATCAATAACAGTTTGAACAACATCTCTTTTAGCTTCTGATGATATTTTAATTAAAGATTCAAATCCTGCATTATATCTTTCACCTGTACTTGTATCATGACCTAAGAAATCAACAATGGTTGTTTCTGTTGTAACTGGTAACTTATATCTCTGTGGACTTTTTTTTCTTATTCCATTGTCGATAAAAACTTGAGAATATTTTTGAGCTTTTGTTTCATCTTTTTTCATATTAGACGGTAGCAATAAATAAGCTTTAATTAATGTGTCAACAGTATCTTTAGAAACAAATAAATTATTTTGTCTAAATCTTTCGTTTCCATTACTGTGAGTTTCTTTTGTTATACCTAATAATTTTGCTTCATTTTCATATTTTGCTAGATTCATATAATCTATTTTGTATGTTTCATATATAAATCTTCCTTTTTTATCACTAAATAGTAGTCAAATAACCGAAACATTTATATACTAGTAGTACTATTACTATTAGTATAACGATAATAAGGTGAGAACAAGTTTTTCTCATAAAAACTCCCCCTCCCAAACCGTTCTCACCTATTATTTTCTATTCAAATTAAGAGAGAGAACAAGTTTTTCTTAAAAACTCCCCCCTCAAACGTTCTCTCCCTTTTTTTCTTTTTAATACTACTTTCGAGTAGTTATTTACCGAAAAGTTTAAATACTCTGTTACATGCATCTTTTATAAAGGTGGCTCATTTGAGGTTAGACGATCACATAAGGAAATTAGATGTAAATAATTCTGAAGAGATTCAAACAGTTAAAGATATCTGCTTTAATACTGCATTTGAAGGGAAATCTATGTCAGAAGTAGGTTTTAATGATAAAGAGATTATAGTTGAGTCATTTATGCCTTATTTCTTTAAATATGAACCTGATAATTGTTTTGTTGTAGAATATAATAATGAAATCGTAGGTTATGCTGTTGGATGTTCTCAGGATTTTTATAAATATGGATTGAAATCTGCTTTGGATTTAGGTAAAGCGTTTGCTAAGACAGCTCACAGATTAATTACAGGAGTATATGAAGAAGAAAATGAAAGAAAGTATGCAAAATGGTTATTATTGAAAAGTTGGAGAGAAACTCCGCCAGTACCATTAAGAAAATACGGACACTTTCATTTTAACATTTTACCTTATCATAGGAGATGTGGTTTTGGGACTGCATTATTAAAAAAATTGTTTAAGAATTTTGTTAATCAAGGTGTTAATCAAGTTTTTGCTAATACTTATCAAATTAATGGTGATGATTATTGGCCAAATAATTTTAGGTTTAAAAGCAGGACAAATGGAACTAAAAAGTTTGAAGATGAACATAAATATGTTCAAACAACTTGTTGGGATCATGTTTTAGATAAAAGAGTTTATTTGAATACTATTTATATG
>JBHPGL010000130.1:0-3639 GCA_042570655.1 Nanobdellota archaeon
ATGTAAAGGTAATATCGACGTAACTAAAAAGATGCGGAGGAAGGGATTCGAACCTTTCCGTTGAAATGATTGCTCAAATCAATCTCGGACCCATTCCTTTGGAAGGAATATAAATCCCAAACCATCTAAGGGACAGGATATCTTCCCATTATAACAATGGGTGTCCCATTAAGGACCTGGTCTTAAGTTTCGCACCCTAAAATAAGGACCTGCGCGTTTGACCAGACTTCGCTACCTCCGCGTTATTTTAATAGAATTCGCATTTCATTTATAAAGGTTTTTAATTTTAATAAGAAAAAAATAAAAAATCATCCAAAGAAAACTTCTTCACAAGAATATCCACCTTCGGTAGATAAATGAAATCTTGCTCCATAACTAGGACAAATTACTTCAACATTATTATTGGTTTTTATTGTTTCAATCTTAACATCTTGACAAAGAGACCAAAATCCGCCATTTACTTTACTATAACAAACCCTATCACAAGTATATGATAATCCTTTACACTCTAAATCTGTTTGTAAATATGCTCCATTACCTTGATCTGTCCAACTTACACTTGTATCAGAATTATCTACTTGGCTTCCACAACCAATAATAAATAAAATTAATATTAAAAATAAAAAATATTTCATGGTACACCTCTATTTTTTAGCTTTTTTCTTCGCTTTTTTCTTTTTAGCTTTCTTTTTGACTTTTTTCTTTGCTTTCTTTTTAGATTTAGCTTTCTTTACTTGTCGTTTGATTTCTCTTCGTATTGCAGGATTTTTTAGAAGAGTATTTCTTGCTTTTTTCTTTTGTTCTTTAGCAATTTCCTTATCTACTCCCCATAATACTTTTAATGCTCCTGTGATTGCCCATAAACCAAATCCAATAATTAATCCTACCCAGAATTCATAAACAGATAGAACTATTCCAGCTAAAATAGCAATTCCACCTGCACCGCCAAGAATAATTATTAATGCTCTATGCGGACTAGGTTTTTTAATATCTACTCCAAGTAAAAATGATATTGCTGCTGTAATTACCCAAACAATTAACGCTAATAATACTCCTTCCCAAAATTCATAAATGTCTGAAAAAATTCCAACAATTAAAATAATAAAACCAACTGCTCCTAATAAAGAAATAATAGCTTTTTCTCCCTTTTGATCTTTTTTCATTTTATCAAACCCCATTTTTGTATTAATACGCATGGCATTAATACATTATTTCATTTTTTTTATGTTAATGCGCTCCGTGATAAACGATTCATTTGTAAGATGACATACGAGTCTACACACCTTATGATGTTTTTATTGAGTACTTCGCATGGCATTAACATTAAATTTTATTTCATCTTTTTAGTTACGTCGATATTACCTTTACATTTCTCACATTGAAACCTTACAGATTTTACTGCAACTTTTTTACCTTTTTCAGGATTAAATCTTTGCACATTTTTCATAATGAAAGGTACTTCAATTTCACCTTCGTGATCGCAATGTGGACATTTATATTTTCCTTGCATTTGTAAGGTTTCTTCATATGCTTCTTTTTCAATAACATGTTCACATTCAGGACAAATGTATTCTTTTGCTCTAATTTTTGCTTTACCTGTTTTTGGATCTCTTGGTTTTCCCATTTTTGCTTTACCGCAATTTGGACATTCTCCTCTTAAAACCCAAGCTGTTATTTCTCCATTTATATTACCATCTTCGTCTTTTAAATCTCTAATAGTATAATATGCACATTCATCCATTGATTCTGGTTCTTTTATCATTTTTTCACCTTATTTATATTTTAATTTTGTACTGTTTTTAATGAATCTTAAATGATAAAAGCTTGAAAATCTCTTTGAAATCAAAGATTTCTAAGATCCCAAAAATCTTTGATTTTTAAGGATCTGATTTTCATTGCTTTTATAGTCATTATATCACCTTTTAAAAATAAAACGGGTCCAGAGGGCCTTTCGATGAGGTTTTACCGCTAAAGTTACGAACCTTAAGGCTTTTCTACCAGTAACCTCTTTTCGAACCCACGACCTCCCGGTCACTCCTAGATTTTTTAAAATCCAATCCTTCTCATATTAAGAGCCGGATGCTCTAGTACCCACTTTTATAAGTTCCAGGCTGAGCTATGGACCCATTAGAATACTCAATTTTTTATCTCTATTTAAAGTTTATTGAATTAAAGATCATAAAAGTTTAATATATGCCACCACCAGACATAGCCAACCCCTCAACTTCGGATTAATTAAAATTAACCCTCAGGTCGTCTAGAACAATTCTATGAAACTAGTCAATTATGTATAACAGGTAGCGGCATTATTAATTAAATTAATTAGAATTACCTAGTCAACTTTGTAGTACCTTTAATTCCTGGTCCAATTGATCCGTCTTTACAGTATTGATTTGGACATGATTGGAATTCAAAACTCATTAAATTAGAAGTATACGAACCAAAAAAATCTACATTAACATTTGATTCCAGACCAATTTGAGTACTGGAAACTGTTCCCCAGACAGATAAATATTGTGACCCTGATCCTACACAAGGTGATGATGTTTGCAATAGTTTTTGAGAACTTGATATATAGAAAGTACCATATCCATCAACTGTTCCATCATCATAATGTGTTAAAGAAAGTTCAACATAACCCATATAACGACAATTTGGATTAGCTACATTATCTGTCCATGATGCTGATCCACTCCATGTTCCTGTAACATCATATGCAGCTCTTAAACTTGATTCTAATGTAAATATTCTGTAGAAACCAAATGCTAATGCTAATATTCCAAGGATAATTAAAATTGTAACAACAATATTTAAAGTTTTATTTGGTTTTGGTGTTATTTTCTTTTTTACCATTTATTTATATATTTTTATTGGGTTTAAATAATTTGTGTAAATTGTTTATTTTCACCACTTTTATGTGACGAAAATGGAAAGGTTTATAAAGGGTAGATGTAAAGCTATATGTAAGCATGTTGGTTTGATAAATAATCGGGGTTAATATTATGAATAAAAAAATAGATTCAAGATTAAAATTTGGAATTGTAGTTTCAGCATTATTAGGATTAACAAGCTGCGGTGGTGGCGGCGGAAGTTCTGTTGTACCATGTTATGATCAGTCAGATTTAGTAATTAAAGATACAAGAAGTGCTGGTATGTTGACAAAAAATGTTGATATGAATCAAGTACAAGTTGATGTATGCGATATATCATATTATCATTGTCCTTTTACTGACGGATGTGAAGGTGACAGAGAAGATCGTAAAAGTAAGGTTAAATATTCATTTGTAACAATTCCTGAAGATTTGTCTGGATTTTTAATCAATTCTGCAAATAGTTTAGTTGGAGCAACTTCAAATAGTAAAGCATTAAAACATGTTGACCCAAATTTAACTATTAATATTATTAATGCATATAAATCAAATATTGCTGGAGATGGATTTTTTTCAGGGTATCATAAACAAATATTAATTGATCATCGATTAGAAAAATACAATTATTTTAGAGTATTATCACATGAGTTAGGTCATGCTGTTGATAAGGCTCATTTAGGAAATAATGAATTTATTTCTCACGTATTTCAACTTGCATTACCTTTAGATTTAATGAATAAGCACTCAAATATGTGTGAAACATATGAAG
>JBHPGL010000131.1:0-3627 GCA_042570655.1 Nanobdellota archaeon
GAAAAAGAAGATTGATGAATTAGTTAGTAATCAAATTGAAAATGAAGGAGAGGTTGAAGTTACTCCTGATAGAAAAAGAGCTATTGAAAATAAGTTAACGCAAGAAAATCAAGAAATGGCTGAAGAAGCTGCCAAACCTATCCTTGAATTTGATATGAGTCCTAAAGAAGTTAAGGAACATATTGATAAATATGTGATTGGACAAGAACAAGGTAAGAAAGTTATGGCAACTGCAATTTCTTATCATTATAAAAGATTAAGCAAAGCTCTTAGAGAAGAAATTAATGAAAATGGTTTTAATATTGATAAAGCGTTAAAAAATATTAAAACTCCTAAAGCAAACATAATGTTAATAGGTCCTTCTGGATGCGGTAAAACATATACATGCGAGGTTGCATCTGAAATTGTAGGTGTTCCATTTGTAATTGAAGATATGACAAAATTTTCTGAAACTGGTTATGTTGGAATGAATGTATCTGATATTTTGGTTGATTTAATTATGCAGGCAGATGGAAATCCTTACCTAGCGCAAATGGGAATTGTTTACCTTGACGAAATTGATAAAAATGCGTCAAGCAATGTGGCTGGTAGAGATGTATCTGGACAAGGTGTTCAAAATAATCTGTTGAAAATAGTTGAAGGTGTTGAAAATAATATTCAATATGGTATGCAGAAATTAAAGTTGTCAACTAAAAATGTACTTTTCATTGGTGGCGGTGCATATGAAGGTCTGGATAGGATTATCGATGTAAGAATGTATAAAGAACAAATTGAAGGTGATTGGAAAAATAATATTCATGTTGAAGATCTTGAAAAATATGGTATGGAAAGACAGCTTCTTGGAAGATTTCCTGTAAAAGTTGTTTATGATAATCTTACTGCGAAAAATCTTGAAGATATAATGCATAAATCTGAAAATTCACCATTAAAAGCTTACATAGAAGATATGAAAGCATGGAATATTGATTTAAAATTATCAAATAATGCTATTAAAACTATTGCTGAGTATGCTGAAAGAGAAAGAATTGGTGCAAGAGGTCTTACAAGTGTTCTTGAAAAAGTATTGATTGATGATAAATATGGCTGGCCTAAACAAAAAACTGGCGAGTTAAATGTTGATAAAAAATATGTATTAGGGAGGATTGATAAAAATGGCAAGATTTCAAAATTTAAGCAAAATTGAAGATATAAAAATTGACAACAAGATTTTAGATACATTACCTACAGATATTTATATGACTGATTATGCTGTAGAAAAAGCTTATAAAATAAATAATTTCATGAAAGATATTCATGACAGCAGTTTTGAATGGTATGGTTATACTATTGCAAAAAAAGATGATCCTTACAAGATAATTGATGTTAGATTTGGTTATAATGATAGAAATGATGGTGCTTATACAAGGATTGAACCTGAAAACATTGAACAGTTTAGGATGAGTTTGGCAGATGATGAAGTTATTAATGGGTGGATTCATTCTCATGGTGATTTAGGTTATAAACAATTTTCAGGTACTGATGAAGCTAACCATAAAGTTGTACGAGATTATGTATCTTCATTATTAAGAAAACCTATTGAAATGACTGAAATTGTTATGGATAATCTTGGAAGTTTAGTAGATGGAAAATATAAAGAAGATGATATGAAAGATTTTTCTGTTACAATTGTTGGTGATAATGAAGTTAAAAATCCAAAATTGTATGAAACTATTAAAGGTGGGTATTGTTTTTCAATTGTAATAGGAGATTCTGGTTGGAGTGAACAGGAAATTGAAACAGAAAGATATCATATGTTAACAAAAAAGTCAATACCTGGTAAAATTAAAACTGAAATTCTACCTATTAAAACAGATCAGGTTTTAACTATTGATACATTATTAGATTTAGAAATGCAAATTCATCAGAAGTTTCAACCTAGCAGAGGAGGATATGTTCAGGAAGATGATGAAAAACAAGATTATAGAAATAGAGGATATAATGTTGTTGATAATAGAGAAGATCAACAAAGTAGATGGCATAATGTACAGATTTATTCTAAGAAAGATGTTGCAGCTGAATTAGCTAAAGAAATGGGATTTTCAAAAGGTAAGAACCTTAAGAAATTTAAAAATAATTTGTATAATAAATTAAGATTTGATTATGCAGCTGACATACTTGCACCTGAAAGCAAAACATGGAAAGGTTTGTTAAATGTAATTATGAAGGATGTTAAAGGTTATCAAAAATTCTTAGAATTAACTGATGAGGAGTTGAATGATAAAAAATTGATAAGAATTGTTGATAAGAAAATTTCTAAGCTAGGTAATAAGGTTTTTGATAAGATTGGTGAAAATGAACCTGTCAGAATGGATTACATCGATGATTATATTGGAATTAAAATAAACTTTAAGAAAGGTAGTAAATTTAAGTACATTAAAGATGATTATGAAGATTCAATTGGAACAATTGTAAAAGGTGGGAGATTTTTAACTAATAAAGAACCGTACATAGTTGTTGAAATTGAAGGTAAGAAAGAATTTTTAACACCTAACGAAATTATTTATAAAAAAGGTTTATTTAATTATAAAGATTTAATGGATAGATATGAAATTCCAAAAGAAACTGCAGTTGCAATTCTAAAGAGAGATTTTGAAAGTATTATAGATAGTTATAGAGATGAAATGGAAAGTAATTTTTATACCAAAAAAGAAGAAAGAGAAGAAGAGGAAAGGAAAAGTAGAATTGAATCTGCTCTCGAAGAAGAAGAGAGCCAAGGTAAGAAAAAGAATAATGGTAAGAAGAAAGATAAAGGTAATGGGAATGGTAAAAGGAAATCTAAGATCGCTCAATCAGATTTTGATGAAGAAGTTGAAGAAGATGTAGAGGAAGAAGTTGATGAGGAGGAAGTTGATGAGGATCAAGGCGGATTAGATCAGTTAACTGATATGATTGAAAATGAAGAAACAGAAGTTGTAATTAATTAAAGGTTAAAAACTCAAAGGTGAGAACTATGAGATTTGAAAATTTAGCGGATATTGAATCAAAAGATGCTGAATTGATTAAATTAGGCAATCTTCCAGGTATAATTTCAATTACAGATTATGCTAAAGAAAAATCTCAAGTTATCTGTGATTATATTAGGCATAAATATAGAAGTGTTGAATGGTATGGATTTTTAATAGCAGATAGAAACAATCCTGAATTAATAATCGATGTTGGACTTGGTAAGAATAATACTAATTCGTCTGGATATACAAATATCATCCCTGAAGAGATTGAAAAGTTTGAATATAAATTAGATAAAGATAAGATTATTAATGGGTGGATCCATTCACATGGAAGTTTGGGATTAAAAACATTTTCTCAAACAGATAGAGATAATCACAGAACTGTTCTTTGTTATGTAACTTCTGGATTAAAAAGACCGTTATATAAAAAAGAAATATTAACAGATGATATTTCATTACTTGTTAAAGGAAAATATAAAGAAGATGATATGAAAGAAGGGTGTATTACTGCTATCACAGATAAAAAAATTGAAGACATTAAATTGTATCATGGAATTTACGGTGGATTTAGTTATTCAATAGTTGTAGGTAACCAGGGATTGTACGATCAAACTATTTATTATAAAAGGTATTCTAATTT
>JBHPGL010000132.1:0-3582 GCA_042570655.1 Nanobdellota archaeon
CTACGACTTCCCTGTAAATCACGGAGCGTGGCATTGTTAAAAGTTAATGAAAAATAGTGAAAACGGTGGATTTAATGTTAAAAAAGAGGAATTTGGCTAAAAAAGGTCAAGATACAGCTAATGCTGCAGTATTATTAGCTTTAGTTACAATTTTTATAATTATTTACATTCTTGCATTACCTACTGATATTAGAGATGATCTTTTAAATGAAACTGTTACAAGTCCTTTTGATTATTTTATAGGTGATGGCGGTACTCAACCTGAACCAATCTATGTTAACATAGGATCTGAAACAAGTATTATTGAAACTCAAGGTGAAGAATTTGTTAGATTATATAAAGGAAAAAGAGAAAAAGATTATGAATTTTCATATCTACATTTAAGAGCAGTTGATGAACCTATTGATTTTTTTTCTAAAATTGATTCAATTTATTTGAAAAGTAGTTTATTTGATAGAAAGCAAGGAATTATTAATTTTGAATTAGCAAATCCAGAATATGCATCAGGATTATTTTTAACATTTGATGTTAAAGAAAGATATTGTAGCGGAAGATTAATTGTTAATTTGAACGGAAATGAGATTTTAAACACTGCATTATCTGAAATTGATTCAAGCGGTCAATCATATTGTATTAATGATAAAGTTATTGATCTTGATCCAAAATTGTTAAGAGAAAATAATCGTTTATCTTTTAGTGTGAGTGGTGTAGGAGCAGCTTTTTGGAAGAAAAATGAATATATCATTGAAGAAGTTATGATGAAAGGTTATATGACTAATCTTGATGGACAAAGTGGCGAGATGACATTTTATGTTTATGAAGATGATGTTCCACCTGAACAAATCAAAGAAATTACTTTAAGTTATACAATAGGTGAATGTGATGAATCTTCTGTTTTACCATTAGAAGTAATTTATAATGATAATATTATTTCATCTAAGATTCCAGATTGTGGTGGTGGCGATAAACATATTATTGAACCTGAATTACTTACACTGGGAAGAAATGTTTTGAAATTTAGAACTACTAAAGGAAATTATTTTATTGGCGGTCCAATTAGACTTACAGTTTATTTTAAAAAAGCAAAAGATTATACTTATAAATTTACTTTAGATGAGGAGATTTTTGAAGAAACTTCTGATCTTGAATTTTGCGGTAAACCTGATGGAAAATGTCCAGGCGGTTGTACTGAAGATGAAGATCCTGATTGTTGTTTTAGAGGAAGTAGAGATAATTTTTGGTGTGATATTGAAACTACAGATGAAGATGATAGATGTGCACGAGCAATTACTAATGCTAAGTGTTTAAGATGTTTAAGCGGGTATGAGGATGAATCTGGTGATGCGCCTGAAAACTGTGAGAATAAATGCGGTGATGACGAAGATGATATCTGTCCTCCTGATTGTAATGTTTATTATGATAAAGATTGTTGTTATGCTCAAAGTGGAGATCAATATTGGTGTGATGATGTTCCATTAAGTGGTGTTACAAGTATTTGTGAGTGGGCAATAAGTGAATATGAATGTGATGATTGTTTTGAAGGTTATGAAGGTGAAGATCATTCTCCAAGTTGTCCTTCAAAACCAAATTATGGTACGGAATCTAAGTTAAGGGATAATTATGATATTGATTTTGAAATTACTTTTGTTGACGATGGAAAAGGTAAGGAGGCAAATTTAATTATTAACGGCCATCAAATTTATCTTGATACTTCAAGAGGTGATTTTGATCAAATAATTAATTCATATGTTGTTCCAAATAATAATTATATCAGGATTGAGCCAAAAACAGATCTTGATATAATTGATATTAAGATTGATGTAAGGTCATAGTTCTAAAATGGTAATTCCAATAATTGGTCCAGCGATTGCAAAAAGACGGTTAAAGAAATATTTAAAAAAAAAAGGTAAGCACGAATCTGGCCAGAATAGACATCAAAATAAGATGGAAAAGGCCAATTTGGATACTAAATTAAGTGGTAATACGGCTTCTAAATACATAAATAATGCAAGATTTGAATATCATCAAAATAATTTTATATCTAGAAAACATAAAGCTGAAAATGCTACTACGAGAGCTAATTTTGAGAAACATATGTCTGAAGGTAATTATAAATCTGCAGCTGCTGTAAAAATGCAGATGGGGAAACAGAATTCTATTCAACAGGCAGAATTGGCTGAAATGAAAAAAGTAAGAGCACAAAGGAATAAAATGTTTTTAGCTGATGTTCAATTAAGGAAACAGCAGGCAAAATATGCAGGAGGAAAAGTTGCACAAGGGATTGGAAGTCTTTTAACATTAAATTTTTTATTTGGTGGAAATGGTTTGCTTGATAAAATTAAAAATTTATTTATAGGATTAGCTACAATATTTTTTCGTCATACTGTATTAGCTATATGTGTTATATTGATATTATCAAGTTTTATATGGTATCCTGTTGTAGCGCCACCTGTTGCATTATGGTTTCATGAACGTGGTGTTGATAATCTAGGTGAAGCTGTTATGGCTGGAATTCATTGGGTTGGAGATGGACTTCAATGGTTGTTTGGTATGCAAAGGGCTTTAGCTGCTGATTATATAGATATGGCCACGGGCGGGTTAATACGATCTAAGGTAGATCAAGCTAACGAGACGTTAGGAGTCTATTTACAATTTGAAGATGCATATAATCTTGTAGCGGGAGCGCCAGTAGCAATTACAGGTAGAATACAAGTTGCTACTTTAACAGAAGATCCAAATCATGAAGTTGAATTAAGTTGTGAAGTTGATAATTCTATAAGTGCTGCATTAAAACAAAGTCAAAGGGAAAAATGGATGTACCCTGGGAAGATTTTTGGAAATAAAGAAAAATTAAAAATTCAAGTTTATGAAGGTGATAGTCCTGAATTTAGTTGTGAGTTTGATGAAGGACAGTTGTTTCCTGGAAGAAGAGAGTTTTCTATGACTGCTTTATTTGATTTTGATTCATTAGCATATACTGGAAATGTTATGTTTATCGACGGAAAACTTACAGTAAACAAGTCAATGAATTTGATTAAAGAAGAATATCCAGAATATCAATTCCCCTCTGAAAGTGACAGTCATACTACTTCAGGACCTGTTAATTTAGGATTAAGAGTTCCTAATTTACCTTTAAAAGTTTATGATACAATACCTGAATATTATTTAAATCCTCAAATTGATATTGGTATTAATAATGTTTGGTCTGGTAAGATTAAAAATATTGAAACATTAATTATTCAGTTGCCAATAGGTATGACTTTTGAAGAACCAAAAGGTGTGTATGATAAGTGCATGTTTAATCAATTAGAAGATGTTTTAGGTCCATGCTCTGGAGATAAAATTTGTAATGTAGCTACATTCTGCATTGATAAAGTTTGTCAAAGAGAATTAGAATTAGGTACTGATAGCGAAGATTATAAAAATTGTATGGAAGGTTGTAAGAGTTATAATACTTATGAATTAAATTTTGCTGCATTAGATCCAACTATTCAACGAAGGTTTGAGAATATTGAAAAGAGAGAAAATTTATTTTGTAAAATGGTAGTAGATACTTCAATTATGAAAAATTCTGAGTTAGGT
>JBHPGL010000133.1:0-3574 GCA_042570655.1 Nanobdellota archaeon
TAGAAGATCTCCTTTATTCAATTGAATATGTCCTTTAATTACTTCTAATAATGAAAGATGATTGTAATTTAGTATTAGCAGAACTACCTGTTTATATCAGTAATAGTCCTGATAAGGCAAAATTATTACTAGACCAAATAGAAAGAATTGCTGCAAAGAATTATCAATCAGATCCATTATTAGAAGTAATTAAAGGACATATTCAATTGAATAAAGGAGATCTTCTAACTAAGGTAAAAACAATTGAAAATGTTATGAACAATATTGTTAAGCCAAATGCAGGAAACAGTTTAAAAATTGAGAGTAATATTGTTAAAGATAAGACGCTACAATATTTACCAGAAGTACATATTGCTTATGCAAATTTACATAGAACATTAGCTTTTAATGATCAAAGTGGAAATTCAAACAACTCATATTTTTATATTAAAAAGGCAGAAAAACATTATCAAATTGCTGTTGGATTATTGAATCCAGACAATCCTGAGCATAAGCAAGCATTTAATTATTTTAAAGATAATATGGGCGAATATTCTTCGAACCAAAAATTATTAAAATTGGTTGCAAGATTAAACGGCGAAACTGTTGAAGAAGAAATTACAGAATTACCAGATCTTTTTAAAGAAGATAAAAAGGAAAAGGAAAAAGAAGAATCTTGGGTTGATACTGTTAAACCAAAGATGGAAGAACCAAAGAATAAAGAAAAGCCAAAGATAGAAAAAAAGAAAGAAACGCCAAAAAAAGAACAACCAAAGAAAGAAGAAAAGAAACCTAAAGGAAAAGTAAAATATAAAAAGATATATTGTAGTCAATCACCGTTTGACGTTTGTTTAGATATGGATTTAAAACAATATTATGATGATTCTATAGACAAATGTATGGATGATATATCTCAATGGCATGAAACTGATTGTGAATAAGAATGAATAAAACAATGACAGTAAAAAGAAAAAAGCATCAGGATGTTATACCTGGAGAATCAGTTCATGTTAAGATTCCTAGTAATAAAAGATTTCTGAAATTATTAATACCATTAACGTTAGGCGGATGTGCATTTATTCCTTTCAACGATACAAATGGTTATGAAATTGTTAAAGACAAAGTAATAGACTTACACACTTTTATACAAACAAAAATTCAAAAAGATAAATATAATAAATTTGTACAAGAAAATGGATTTACTATTGTTAAAGATGATTGTGTTTTTGTTAAAAATAAACAAAATTATGTTATCAATATTGGAACTGTTCAAAAAAATGGTTTAGAAAAAAAAACAAGAAGTAAAGGTAGCAGAGTTAAATTTACAAATTCTACTGAATCAACAGGTTTTCCAAACAGTCGATTAGAAAAAATTACAGCTTCTGCATGTATGTATGCAAATCAAAATGAAGATTTTAAAAAAGCAATCATATCAGGATTCCAATTCTATGATGTTGCTCAATCACGAGACGAAGATATTAATGAACTCGAGGCTAAGATGAGTGAATTAAAATTGAGAAGAACAAATAAAGATATCTCAAGAAAAAAATATGAAAAACAAAATCTACCCTTATTTAATGAACATATGAGAAAAACTTCAACAAGAATGTCATACTTAAAAAATGCAGATCAAGAACTTACATTTGCTTTAGGAATATTAAATACTAAAATGTTTGAACTTTCAGAAGAATATACAAAAAATAACAAACCGCAAGGAAAATATGGTTATACAGGAAGAGAACTTGAAGGTTATGTAAAAGAAACATATCCAGAAGAATATGATAATATTAATCAAGCAAGAATATTAATTCAAACAAAAATTATGGATATTGATAATTATTCAATTGAAAAATACGGTTATTCTGCTTCTCCATATATTATTAATCATGATAAATGGGATAAGATGGCAGAAGATACAAAACCAAATAAAACTATAGAGAAAAAGGTAGTTGAAAAACCAATAATTGAAAAAAAAGAACCAACATATACAATAATCCAACCTGAAATAACTAAAAAAACAGAACAAGAAATTGTTGAAGAAAAACCATCAAATATCCAAATAAAAAAAACATATGTATCATTAAATTCGGATTTCTACTTTACAAGTTTTGAATGCAAAACAAAATATAAAAAAGCTGAAGAAGCATGTGAAAGAAAATATATGTTAAAAGACATAGATTGTCAAAATTCATTTGATTATTGTAAAGACCAATAATTCTATATGCTTATTTTATTACATAAAACCTTTTAAATACATATAAATGTCTCTAGTTTGTATTAATTTGATAAAAACAGGGGGCAACAATAAAATGGGTGGTTTATTCGGAGTAGTTTCAAAAAAAGAGTGTTTAGAAGAACTTCTTTATGGTACAATATATCATTCTCATCTAGGAGATGGCAGAGCAGGATTAAGTGTATTTAAAGAAGGTAGAATGGATAAAAAGATCCGTGATGTAACAAGCAAACCAGTTAAAGTTGCTTTTTCTGATATTTATAATGAATATGGTAACGATAATATTCAAATGGGAATAGGTAAAGTCAGTTCTGTTAATCCGCAACCATTAACATTTGATACTCGTCAAGGTCAGCGAGCAGTTTCTTTTACAGGTATGATAAGAAACTGTGACGAAATTGCAGAAAAATTAATAAAAAAAGGTCACTCATTTGAATTATCAGATGGTAAAGTTAATCCTGTTTCTGTTGTTAATACTGTTATTAATGAAGAAGAAAATGTTGTTGCAGGAATTGAAAGTTTAACTGATATTGGTAAGGGTTCAATTAACGTATTAATGCTTACAAACGAAGGTATTATTGCTTCAAGAGATGCTTTAGGTCGAACACCTTTAACAATTTCTAAAACAGATACAAAAACAGTTATAGCAACTGAAACAAGTGCATTTCATAACATTGACTGTTATCATCCTGATGAACCATTGTATAGTATGGGGCCTGGTGAAATAGTTCACATTCATAGAGATGGTGAAATTGAACAATTAAAAAAACCAAATGATATTATGCAAGTTTGCGGTTTTTATTTCATTTATACAGGATTTCCAGCTTCAGAAATTGATGGAATTTCAATTGAAAATTACAGATATGGACTTGGTGCAAATGTTGAAGAAATTGAAACGTTAATGAACCTAGGAATCGATGTAGATTTTGTTGCAGATACACCTGATTCAGGATCTGCTTCAGCTTATGGTGCTGCAAATTATTCAAAATTAGATTTTAAGAGAGTCTTTAATAAATATCAAAAAGAATATGGCGGTAGAAGTTTCACACCAGGAGATCAAAGAATTAGGTATCTTATAGCTAAATTAAAACTAATTCCTGTACCTCATAATATCAGAAACCAAAAATTCAAAATTTATGATGATTCAATTGTTCGTGGAACACAATTTACAAGAAAAATTGAACTATTAGAATATTATAAAGCAATTGAATCACATGTAAGAATAAGTTGTCATCCATATACATTTGCATGTAAATATCTAAATTCAACAAGAGAACCAGAAAATCTTGCTTGGAGAAAAGCAGCAATGCAAGTGTATAATAAAAACGACGACGATATTATGTATGAAATAATTAATGATAA
>JBHPGL010000134.1:0-3571 GCA_042570655.1 Nanobdellota archaeon
TTTTTAAGGCATTTAATAAATTATTTTCAACTTGTTTTTGGGTTTCTCTATCAAAATAAAGCAATACATAATTACAAAATATTAAATCTGCTCCATATTGGTTTAAAGGCTCTATTAAGTTTGTATTTTTAAAGAAAACCATTGATTTTATTTTATCATTAATATAAAAATTTTGATCATCAAATTTTGCATATGATTTTACAATATTTCTTAAGAAAGGATTTTCTACAGGTGAAAGGTTAAAATCAATGTTATATTTTCCTTCTTTTGCTTCTTCAAGAACCTTATTATTTATATCAAGAGCATAGATCATTCCTTTCCAATCATCTTTAAATACTTGTCTTGCCAACATTGCGATGGAATAAGGTTCTTGACCACGAGAACAACCTGCACTTATTATTTTTGGTGAATTATTACCTTGAGTTTTAAATTTCTTTAGAATACTATAGGTTTCTAACATTTGGTCTTCTAACCTGAAGAAATGCGAATTGTTATTTGTTAGATAACTTATGATATCTAAATAATTATAATTAAAATTATTGCAAACATCATCATAAGAAATTAATTTGGGATTGTCTTTTAAATAATGGTGTAATCCAACCGACCAGTTTAATCTTTTTGTAATTAATCCTGTTTTTTCTTTTAATTTATTTTTTAAAAAAGAAAAATGGGTTTTTGTTAATGTAAATTTTAAATAAGTATCAATTTCATTTATTACGTCTTGAGGAGCATTCTTAACTTTATCATAAGATCTCATATATGTTGGTTGTTCTTTTATTACTCTATCAATACTCGTTGTATAGAATATGAAAGGAATTTTTAATGGGTTAACAAATTTAGATAGTTCAATTCCATCAATTTCACCAGGCATACTACAATCTGAGATTATACAGTCAAAATCATTATTTTCTTTAAGGATTTTAACAGCTTTATCGCCATTTTCAATTAATGTAGAAGAATGGCCTATTTTTTTTAGTAAAATATCTAAATATTTTCTTGAAGAAATGCTATCATCAACTACCATGATGTTTTTTTGGATCATAATGTTAATTTTAGTTTTTTAGTATATAAATATTACTCTTTTTATATCATGATTTATTGAAAAAGTATATATTTTTGCGGGTGTGGGTGTTGAAAAACAAGTCTTCAAATTTACATTTTAAATCATAATAATACTTATAAATTGTTTAAATTGTTTTAACTTAGGTGATTTGGTGAGTGAAAAGATAACAAAAGATGCAGCAGAAAGATTGAGAATTCTACAAAGTTTTGCTGACACTAAAAAAGGGAAAAAATGGAGTTCTTTTCCAAAAGGATATAAATTAGGTAAGGTAAAATATATCATTATTACAGGTGGTGTGATTTCTGGTGTGGGTAAAGGGATAACTGGCGGATCTATGGGAACTATTTTACAGGAAGAATATGGTTTTAATTGTACGCCAATAAAAATGGAATCTTATTATAACATTGATTCAGGATTATTAAGTCCATTTGAACATGGAGAAGTTTTTGTACTTGATGATGGGACTGAAACAGATATGGATTTAGGATCATATGAATCTTTTTATTCTAAAAATTTAACAAAATGGAGTTTTTTTACTAATGGTAATCTTGAAGAAAGTGTTCGTGGTTTAGAAAGAGATGGTTCTTTTGAAGGAAAAACTGTTCAATTTTATCCTCACAAAGTTGGTCTTGTAAATAAATTTATGAGAAAGTCTGCAATGGTTAATAAGGCAGATATTATGATTATTGAATTTGGTGGTAAAGTTGGTGATGAAGAAAGTAGAGTTTATTTTAAAGCTTTGGAAAGGTTTGTTTATGAAGAAGGGAGAGAAAATGTTTTCATTATTCATAATGTTTACATGCCAAAACCAAATCATTTGAGAGAACAAAAAACTTGGCCTGTTCAACAAGCAATTACAGATCTTGTACAAATTACTTCATTAAAACCTGATATTGTTGCAGTAAGGTCACATGAACTTATGGCAAAAAGTGCGGGTTCAAAAATTCAAGAAAGGTGTATGTTAGGGCGAGATAGTGTAATTTCATTACCTGATCAAGAATCTATTTATTTGGTACCTTTAATTTTAAAGAATAATAAAGTCGATATTAAAGTTTTAAAACATTTTAACTTAAGAAAAAAGTTGTTCGGGAAAAAGAAATTGAAACAATGGCAAAATTATGTAAAGAATTTTTTAAGTCCAAAGAAAACAATTACTATTGGAATAACTGGGAAGTATGGGGAAGGTAACAGGGATGTATATGCAAGTATCATTAAAGCAATTGAACATGCTTCCACGTATTTTAATGTAAAAGCAAATGTAGAATTAATTGATACTGAAAGAATTGAAAGTGGTGAAGTAAATATTAATAGGGAATTAGAAGAATTAGATGGAATTATTATTCCTGGTGGTTTTGGTCAAAGAGGAACTAAGGGAAAGATTATGTGTGCTGGTTATGCAAGGAAAAATAAAGTGCCTTATCTTGGATTATGTTATGGATTTCAAATGGCAATTATTGAATTTGGTAGAAATGTATGTAATTTAAAAGAAGCTAACACAGAAGAAAATGTTCCTGGATTAAAACATCCTGTGATTTGTTTATTGCCTGAACAATATGAAAAGCAAGGTCTTGGAGGAAATATGCGTCTTGGTGGAAAAGATGTAATGATTATTAAAGGAACAAAAACGTATAAGATTTTTGGTGATAAAACTAAAGTGAGAATGAGATTTAGGCATAGGTATGAATTTAATCCTAAATATAAGAAAGTATATGAGGATCATGGACTTGTTTTTTCTGGAATGACTCCTGATAAAGAAATTATGCAAATATTTGAGTTGGAAGGACATCCATTTTATGTTGGAACTCAAGCTCATCCTGAATTTAGTTCGAAACCGTTAAGTCCACATCCCTTGTATTTATCATTTATTAATGCTGCAATTAAGAATTCTTAATTTTATAAAAAAAGTGCCACTGTTAAGCATAAACAGCCTCTCAACTGATAAATTAAGCGTAAGTTGCTACGCAACTTATAAACCAGTTATCAGGTCGTTTAACTTATTCTGCGAAGTATGTCAATTATGCAATATAAACAATGGCACTTATATTATTTTTATTTATATAAACCGAAAGAAAGTTTTTTATGACCCCAATAACTCCAAATCAATACTAAAAATGTTGATAGGAATTTTGCAAACATATACCACATATGTATGATATCTATGAAAACGTACAATAATATTTGGGTAAAAATTAGGCCTACAATGCCTACCATTAGAAATACGCTAAATTGTTTTGCAATCTGTTTACTTCTATTTTCAAAATTATATTTTTTATTTAAAATGAAATTTGTGGTTATCCCTGTTAAATATGAAAATACATTAGATATTAAATAATGTATTCCTGAATATGTGAGAAAGAAAAATAATGTCCAATCTAATAGAGTTGCTAGTCCTGCAAATAAACAATATCCTAAAAATAACGCGGATTCTTGATTTAAAGATTTTCCTAATATTTTAATTTTTGTTAGATGTTTCATTTTCCCAAAATATGAATATAAATTATTTAATAT
>JBHPGL010000135.1:0-3562 GCA_042570655.1 Nanobdellota archaeon
CTGGATTTTCTTTAATTTTTGACAATGCAAATTTAATTTTTTTACCAAAATTTTTATCTTTTTCAGATTTTTCTTCCAATTGTTTAGATAATTTATCGATACTGACTAAATATTTGTTTAGATCTGAATTTCTTATAATATTATTAATGTCATCATTTCTAATTGAATGCATTTTTTCAACTAATCCATTCCATGATTGCAATTCACTGCTGATTAAATCTAATGTTGTCATTTTGTATAAATTAAGTCCTCTGTTTTTTTATTATTTTCAAACAAAGATAAATGTAAATACTCATCTTTCTTCTCTTCGCCAATATTATTTTCTGTTAGTTCTTCATTACGAATTGTTTCCATACTTTCAAGTATTTCAATCAAATCCTTACGAATTTCTCCTTCTTCTATCTCAATTTCTATACTTTTTGGCAGAGTCATTATTTTTCACAGTTATTCATATCTTTAATCTGTTCTCTTGTTGGTACTACATCTAATTGTTTTGTTTTGTCTTCCTTAGCAATATACGACAAATTAGTGTACATTCTTAACAAATTGTCGTCATGTCGTCCAACTTCGCCATGTTTTTTAGTTCTATAATCAACAATTTCTTTTTCAAGTTCATTAATTTTAGAATCACAATACTGAACATCACGATGTTCGTATGTTTTTGTACCAACCATATGACCTTTATCGTGTCTTTTATCAATATTATACGATATATCATCTTCTTTTTGATATTCAGGTAATATTTCATAATGGCTGCCTGCCCAACATGTAATTTCTTTAAATTCTTCTGATGTCAGTTTTTCAATCTTTTTTTCCTGTAAAGTTTTATGTTTTAACAAATCACCAACACCAAACTTTTTCATTTCGTCAGTACTTTTACCTAATGCTAAAGCTGCAATACCTTTTACCCTGTCATTAACATATGAGTCATTAATGTCTAGTTCGTTTAAAACTTCTTCATCATATTCTGCTATTGGTTCGCCATCTTCACCAATCTTGCACCCAGCTACAACTAATTTATTAATTACATATTTTCTATAATTCAACCTAAACATTGTTGCAAGATTAGATTCCTGAACATTTGTTTGTCCATTGATGATTAATTCATCTTCATAATCTTCTGCTTCATTATAGCCGTCCCATAATTCATCCAATGCTTCGTCAATGTTTCCTTCTCCAGGATTAGCATTGAAATAGATCAAATTTTGCGGTAATAAGATTTTAAATGACACACCTTTATATTTCATGTCAAGGAACGAATAACCGTGCGGTATGTATGCATGGTTGAAATCTTTTTCCACAGGAATAAATTTTGATCCTCTAGCTACTTGAGCCATTACTTCATTGGATGGAACTATAGGTACGTTTCTTATCTTTTGTCTTTCTCTAAATTGCAAATTCATTTTTCTTCTTCCTCCATAAATTCCATTATATTTTCAAAATCCTGTACACTGTCACCATAATCATTTACCATTTCATCCCATTTAGTGTTGTCTGGATTTTTCCGATTTTTTACAATTTTTTTATAAACTTCAATTGAAGGTTTTATTCCCCAACCGTTTATCATTCTATTACAATGAGCAATATCTCTACAAGATAATTTAGTGTTAATTGATGCTACTTCTTCTGCTTTGACGCCATTTGTAAGATGTTTTTCCCAAACTTTTACCAGATCTTTTTCTGTTGGCATTCCAAAGAACATTTTGTAGATAAACCTGTCCCTGAACGTATCTGTTATTTTATAGATATCGTTTACAGTTCCAATTGTAACTACACCTGGAATTGGATCTGATAATTTAGATTGTAACAAACCTGTCCAACTTCCTTTATGGGACATTATTCCTTTTTTCTCAACAAGCGAATCAATTTCGTCAAATAACAATACACAAGGTGCAAGTTGTTTAGCTCTTTGAATGTATTTGTCAAGTTTTTTACCTGTTTCACCTACCCATTTATCTTCTGGAGCAGAACCGTTTACAACAATTAAATTGTATCCATATTCGCCTGCTAATGCTTCTGCAAAATAAGTTTTACCTGTTCCTTTTGGACCATAAAACATAATAGTTGTACCTTCTTCTTCTTCTATCATGTTATTTTGTACAATTGTTTTTAACAGTCTGGTATGGTTTTCATATCCGCCTAAATCACCGAATTTGATTTTTGGTTCTTTAAATGGCATGTCTTTTATTGCAGAAGGTTTTGTATTTAGTAAACCATAGTCAATATCTTTTTGTTCAACTATTCTTCTGTTATACATTAATGTATTTTCAAAGATTTCATTTAACAAAGCAACTAAATCTGCACCTGTATAACCATATGTTACATCTGCCATATCTGCAAGTTGGTCTTCATTTATATCGAACTTATGTCCATATTTTTTAGTTGGATCTAAGTGCATTTGTGATATGTCTTCCAAACCTTCACCCTCTTCAACATTGCTTCCGTTGTCATCTGACTGATCACCCATTATTGTTTTAGCTTGTTCTCTTGGATCTATTACATCAAGCACAGCTTTTTCAGGACTTTTTTGTTGAGTAGGTTTTTTTCTACTCAAAAACGGAATTGAAACCATTCCTTTAGTTTCTTCATTAGGTTTTCCACCGTTGTCTCTTTCTTTTATTGCTTCTTTACTGTCATAAGCAGCAAGTTCTCCGCCAACTTTTTTTGCACCAATACCTAACACTCCACCTTTCTTTTCTCCTGCTCTATAATTGATTGCGTTAATCTTTAAGATTTCATATCTTCCATCTCTATCTGGCGGTAAGAATTCAATTTCTTTACCAAATCTTTTGTTTCTTCTTAATGCAGAATCAATTGCATTTGGTCTATTTGTAGTTCCAATTATGAAAATGTTATGGTTTGATTCTGAACCGTTCATTTCATCTAACAAAGTGTTTAACAATAATGCTTGATTTGGATCTGTTACATCTTCCCTATTAGAAAATTTGTCAAGTTCGTTAATTACAACAAGAACTTTACTTTGTTTTGCATATTTTCTAAATTCTTGGAATGCAGCGCTTATATGAGCTGCATTTTGAAGTGTTTTTCCATCATATAAAATAGCACCAAGTTCTGTTGCTACATATTCTACACCTAATGTTTTACCTGTTCCAGGAGGACCTGCAAAAATATAATTTCTGTGTCCCATTTCTGTACCAAACTCTTTAATATTTTCAATTACTTGTATTAATCCTGTAAACTTTCTTTTTAGTTTTGGATGTACAAAGTAATCTCCATCTGATACATTTGGTCTATATCCTTGAATTTGGGTATTATTTCCATTTTTTCCTTTTAATTTATCCATTATTCCTACCATTTTATTTTCCTCGCATTGTTTTAATAAATTCGCATTGTTTAATTTCTCCTCTTGGAGAAATATACATTTTTGTATTGTTATCTATCGGACACTCACTTATTTTTTCAATTCCATAAATGTCATGTATGACTTGACAATTATTAGCATGTAATAAAGGAGAATCAATTTTGTTACCTTTCAACAATCTTTGATTAAGTAAATAACCTCTTAATCTATCAACTTCATCGTGATTAAGCACTTTAAATG
>JBHPGL010000136.1:0-3483 GCA_042570655.1 Nanobdellota archaeon
GGTGCGGATTTAAATTGTATTGTCTTCCTCCAATAATTTGGTCGTCTTCAAAGAAAAAACCTTTTTCTGATAATGTTTCTGAAATTCGTAAATGATAATAAGATTCTTCCCCAATAACAACACCTTTATAAGAAAAAATATGGATAAATGATGGAATAAAGATTAATAAGACTAAGAAAACTATTAATACGATTAATGTTTTATTTATATTCGTTTTTTCTCTCTTTGTCTTAGTCATGTTAATTCCTCATAAATTACACTTCAAATTCTAATTCTTTAGTTTTACATTCTTTAACATCATAAATATAATGGTCGGATTTTTCGTAAATTAATTTTACACATTCTGCATCTGCATATCTAATATTTTCTACCCCGTATTTTTGTTTATTAAACGAAGAGGAATAGATATAATCTACACTATATTTATTTAATAGTTCTATGCTTGTTGTTTGGAGCATAGTTGTATACATGATTTTAACATCGTTATAACGTTCGTTAATATTTTTTATCCCTACGTAGTTTTCGTCCATCACGTTTTTTCTTTTTGAAAAATAATTTATCATAAAACCTTCTTCAGGTGATGCGAGTATTACATCTTCTGGATTACTATTCTCTTCAATAAATTTTAATGCTTCAATATCTTCATTTGATGGAACATTATCAAATTCAAATTTTGAATATCTTATACTCGGAAAGATAAATGTTGAGATAATTACTATTATAATTAATGTTAAAAAATGTAGAATTCCCTAAATTTACTCTTACCCTGGATACTATTGGTGTATTTCCAAGTCCTTCAAGAATAAATGTTGTTTGGATAGATGTAAAAGAAAAGCAAATGGTTAACGAACTCCAAAAATCTATTGATGATTATATGTTAAATCTAGGTTTTGAAAATGAAACAAAATTCTATCCTCATATTACAGTTGCCAGAGTAAAATTCTTGATAAATAAAAGGGAATTTAAGGATAAAATTGACAATATTAAAATTCAACCATTAAAATTCGAAATCAATTCTTTTAAACTTTACAAATCAACTTTAACACAAGAAGGACCAATTTATGAAGTTGTTGAAGAATTCAAATTAATTAACTAACTTTTTTATTAAGATTTTTTAAATATTTATATCTTATTAACATTATAATACAACATCAAATTTACCGCAACCTTTATAAATAACCTCCCAAAATAACATAATTATAGCCGAGTTTAGAGATTAGCTGATACAAGATCAGGACTCTAAATAATAACTGCAAGGCGATAAAAAGCAGTGGAACGCAACTTCTACTGACTATTAATACGAGGTAAAGAAAATGGCAGATCAACAACAATTTTTAGTACCATCAGATGTTTATCTGAAAAGCGGTATTCATATTGGAACAAAATTTAAAACAAAATATATGGAACAATTCATATACAAAACAAGACCAGACGGATTAAGTGTATTAAATCTGCAAAAGATAGATGAAAGAATTAAAATTGCAGCAAACTTTTTATCAAATTATGATCCAAAAGATATTTTGGTTGTGAGTAAGAGAGAAAACGGTTGGAAATCAGTAAAAGCATTTGCAAAAATAATGGGATGTAAAGTATTTGCAGGAAGATATCCGCCAGGGATTTTAACTAATCCAGCATTAGAAAATTTTATTGAAGTTAAAGTTTTGATTGTAACAGATACGTGGCCTGATAGAAATGCTTTAAAAGATGCAATGAAAATTGGAATCCCAATAATTGCTTTGTGCGATACAAACAATACAAGTAACAACATTGATTTAGTAATTCCTTGTAATAATAAAGGTAAAAAATCTTTGGGATTATTTTTCTGGATTCTGGCAAAAGAATATATGAAAAATAAAGGTACGATTAAATCAGATAAAGAGTTTGAAGGTAAGATAGAAGATTTCAGTGAAGATTAAATTATTAATAATATTATTAATACTAATGCCTGAATTGCATGAGTGACATGTTTCACAGAAGAAACGAGTCGACCTGACAACAAGTTTATAAGCTGCACAGTAGCTTACGCTTATTTATTATAAGTTGCGAATCAACTTTCGCTTAATCCCTGTTGTCAGTTGAGAAACTGTTAATGCCTGGCATTAGTATTTATTATTAAAAAAATCAAATTATATTTTTTTCTTTTTCATATAACCCATCTTCTTTAATATCAAACATAACTTTCTTTTCAGGCAAACTTCTATGCTTACGAAGAATAGCTAACCTATTACTTCCATGTAAACTCTGCAGTTCAATCAAACATTTAGAACTATACTTTAAAATATCGCCGCCCACCATATTAACTTTATTCTTATTTTCAAAATCAGCATAAACTTGATTAGTAATTAATACAGGAATACTTCTTTTTCTGGCAATTTCAGAAAGATAAGAAAGTTGCTGTCCTAATGACTTATTAATTGCATAAAAATTATCTGTCCTACCAAGTTCTAATCGATATAACATTGCAACAGTATCAAGCACAATTAATCCAATATTATCATTTACCAATATCTTTAACTTTTCAAAAACTTTTTGTTGTTCAGCAAAAGTAGTTGGCTTTAAAAAGAAAATACTTTCAATATACTTTTCATATTCAGGACACAATTGCTTAAATCTTTCAATTGAAAAACTCCCTTCTGTATCAATAAAAATAACTTTTTTCCCTTTCTTAATCATTTCAATTGTAACTAAGATAGCAAAATTTGTCTTCCCACTCCCTCCAGGACCATAAATCGTCGTAATTACATCTTTTTCGTACCCACCTTGAAGTAAATTACGCATAACTTCTGTTCCTGGATTGACCTTTTGAAATTCCATTTTTAAATATATATAGTCGCAATTATATTTAAAATTTTGCTAAAATATTTAAACACATAGTTATTCTAGTGATATAATGAATTCAAAACAAAAGTATTTGATAGGTATACTTCTAATTTTCTTAATAGTGTTAGGTTTAAGGCTCTATTTCGCCTTCCAAACACCTCATTTTGATAAAGATGCATATTTTAATGTAAAACAGATTGAAAACATTAAAAACACAGGATTACCGCTATTTTCAGACCCATTAAGTTATGGTGGTAGAGGTCATATTTTCATTCCAGGATTTCATTATATCATGTCAATCTTCACTTTTTTCCTACCCATAACGATAGTTCTAAAAATCCTGCCAAACATTTTTGCATCTTTACTTGTAATTATTTTATACCATTTAATATTTGAAATAACAAAAAATAGAAAAGTAGGATTAATAGGATGCATAATGGGTGGATTTGTCCCCATATTTTTTGCACAAACATTTAATTCAGTTTCAGTATATTCAATTTCAATTCCCTTAATGTTCTTAACATTATATTTTATGATCTTATTAAATAAAGATAATAAATATTCAATTCCATTAACTTTAAGTTTTATGGCATTAATTTTTACAGACCCAGCGGCAATTTTAATAGTTATCGTTTTATTATTATATTTTGTTCTTGCAAAATC
>JBHPGL010000137.1:0-3461 GCA_042570655.1 Nanobdellota archaeon
CTCCAATTATTATATCGCCACCCATATTATCTGCCTCCAAATAAAATTTTTATCAAATATTAGATCAAACATTTGTTCAACCTAATACTAAGGTGTACATAATAAATATATATACTTTACCAGTGTAATACATACATTGTACATATTGTATATACTATGGAAAGATTTATATACAAGTTATATTTAACTAATAACATGGAATGAAAATTAACAAATTTTCAACCATTTTAAAAAATTAAAAATGAAACGTAAAATAGTCCAACATGGAGCAAGTTCTTTAACAGTAACTTTACCTAGTACATGGGTTAAGAAATTTGGCATAAATAAAGGCGATGAAGTCGATGTAGAAGAGGAAGGTACAAAGATTACAGTAGGGACAGTATCTGAAATTAAATCGCCTAAAAAGATGGTAGACACGTCTAAATTTGGCATATTTACAAAGAATAACCTAACACATTTATACCAGTTAGGCTATGATGATATCGAAATTAGATTCTCTGAAGATAATACCCCAAAAGAGATGCAAGAACGAGTCCAAGAGTGCATAGGATTTGAAATAATCGATCAAAAGTCCAACAAAATTGAAATAAAAAGTATTGCACATACCCTAGAAAGTGAATTTGATATAATGTTGAGGAAATCTTTTTTAATAACAAAAGACATGTCTGAGGAAGTTCTAAATGCAATAACTAAAAAAGACTATTCAAAACTTTTTGAGCTTAGAAATTTAGAATTCCTCAACAACAAATTCACTATGGCTTGTGTCAGAATATTGCATAAACGAGGATATCAAAATCCTGATAGAATCATGCAGATTTATGATATTATAAAAGGACTTGAACGAATTGCAGACGAATACAAATACATATGCGACCTACTCAAAGAACATAACCAAGAAATTAGTAAAGATGTTCTTGATTACTTTCAAAAGATCAATGATTTCTACTCTTCATTTTATAAAATATTTTACAAATTTGATTCTGAATTAAAAAAATACATTTATCTTAATAGAAACGAATTAAGAAAAAAAGGTCGAGAATTATTAATGAAATCAAAAGGTAAAGAATCAATACTTCTATCATATTTAATGCGAGTTATAGAAAAAACATATGATGCAGCAGGAGAATACTTTGCTCTTATACTCTAAAATTTATTTGATAATTCGCCAGTATTGGCCAGTGAGCGAGCAATATGATCGCGTAAAGCAAATATGTGAGCTTATGCGAACCGTACACGGTGCTTCACAAATATTTTAGATTGATTGAAGCACGCGAACGTGAATTATTAAATAAAATTATTAATTCTTTAAACCATATCATGAATAAAACTATGCAAGAACTTAGTTCTTTTACTTTGATATAATACATCAGCAACAATATTGGCAAATGAAAAATATAATCCTTCACCATCATGTTCTTCAATAGCACTCCTTTCAACAACATTTATCATCATTTGTGTATAATGCCATTTAGCCTTCCTAACTCTTTCTTCACTTGCACCATCCCTCTCCTGAGTCCAAATCTGATCTCCAATCTTATACAAATTTGCTCTCAATTCTTCAATAAAATTCATTTTAGAAATATATTTATCATCCAATTTAATATCATAATTTTTTTCATGCGCCAGATTATTAAATGCTAATTGGAATCTTAATGGTAACAATTCTTTAAAACTTTCTTTCAAATCAACAGCATCATCTTCTCTAGTACCTAATGCAAAAACACTAAACATTACAGCATCTTCTAAAGGATTCCCTGTTAATCTAGCAAGTTCAAAATCTAAAGGAAATAATTGATCAAGTCTTTCACCAACTCTTAAATTATTAGTTGTATAATCTCCTTGAGAAAAATATTTTTCATCAGATCTGAATTTAGCATTAATTCCCATATATCCTGACATAAATCTATTTATTAATTTGCTAGGCAAATCTAAATCTCTCTTGGATTAAATCAATAGGATCTTTTAATTCTAATTCAAGACCATATTTTGATTTTAACAAATCAAGATTCATAGTCGCTGACAAATTCATTTCAGCAGAAAGCTGCATTGCTTTATATGCAATATTTAATATTGTAGTCTCGTCAGTTAAATCCTGTAAAGTAGTAGTTAAATCATCATTACCAAGATTATGCATAAAAACAGCCTTATTTGGTGAAGCAGGTGCTTCTAAAAAAGCATACCTGCCGTCAAATTCTTCCTCGCTTAAATCATAACCAATAATTCTAGGTGCAGGAATTCCTAACTCAGCTAAAAATGTTGGAATAACAAGATCTTTTCTTCGAAGATGTTCTTGTCCTTCATAATTTTTAATATAAATTCTATTAAAATCAAATCCGTCATTAAAAGTAAATGTTACAGCATAAACAGGAATTCTAGTTCCTTCTTGCAATCTGATTTTCTGAACAGTCGGATTTTTATAACCTTGATTAGAAAGCAAATCACCTAGTAATCCTTTAAAATCTTTTTTAACAATTTTATCTTTAACTCCTCTAGAAATTTTATCAATTGTATCCCCTACATTTGTTTTAAGTTCACGATTTCTTGAGAATAATCCTTCACCATAAGTTTGTGGACCAAGACCTTTTTTAGTTTTAAATCCGCCGCTTGGCAATATAGATCTTTTTGTTGATTGTCTTTTTTTAGTTTCTTTTAATAATTCGTCCATCCCTTTTTTATGGGAATCTCCACGAACTACATCTTCATCTACATCTGAAAGTAAATAATCAGTGTCGGAAAGATCTTCAATTCCTAAATCTCCCAATTCTTCAATAGAACTAAAACCAATTAAATTATCTTTATCAAATTCACCTATGTCAAGATCATTAAGTTCGCCAATAATCCTCTTTACACCTTTCATATTCATAACTGCACAGTAATGATTTATAAATGTTTCTATATATTTTTCTACTCCTCCTTTAAAATTGCTAATACTGCCAAGCGTAGTACTCTAATTACCAAGCTAGGGATGAAAGCTCGATCGTAATCACTCTAATTAGACTTAAATCACGGAGCGCAGTATTAACAATTAAAGTAAAAAAGTAAACACAAAAACTATATAGAAAATCGTACTTCTATAAAGTCTATATAAACTATAATGACTAAAATTATATACTATGGCTTCTTAATAAAACTAGTGATAATATGAAAGAGGTAATAAATGAAATCCAAACCCAAACAGATATGATAGATAAATTAATTATGTCTTTGATCCGCCAGCAAAACAGATTAGATAGAATAATTAAAGGAATAGATAAAATGATAAAATGATAAAATGATCTCCTCTGCAGGCTAAAGCCTATAGTACCCAGTTAAGAATATAATCAGAACTTAGTACAGAGGAGGTCGTCCAAAAAAATGAGAGATCATTATTTAAATATGATTCGTCAGTTATCTAATGATGAACAGTATTCTCATTTTTTTGTGAATGATTTTACTATTCATAAATGATCAAAAAACTTTAT
>JBHPGL010000138.1:0-3433 GCA_042570655.1 Nanobdellota archaeon
TGTATTTGCTCTTGCAATATTAACAACCTTTTTAAAAACATTTTTAACATCACCAACAACACTAACAACACAATTATTTGGTGCATAATATTGATTAATATAATATAAAAAATCTTTCCGTTTTAATTTCTCAACAGTTTTTTTAAAGCCAATAATTGGCCTTTTAGTATTATTTTTTTTAAATAAATTAGAAAATAACAATAACCATTGATATTGTTTAGGATCATCAGTTATCATATTAATTTCGCTAAGAATAACTCCTCTTTCCTTTTCAATTATCTTATGATCAAATAGGCTATTAAGAAGCATATCTGATAAAATCTCTAAAGCTTTTTCAAAATGTTTCTTTTGGATTTTAATGTAATATAAAGTTCTATCATGTGATGTTGCAGCATTAATTTCTCCACCATATTGTTCAATTTCTTTAACAATATTATGTGCATTTCTATTTTTTGTTCCTTCAAACATCATATGTTCAATAAAATGTGAAATGCCTGCCCATTTATCTGGTTCATAGTTACTTCCGACTTTAAACATTACTTCAACTGCAACACTTTTATCATTAGTTTTCTTATGAATTACAGTCAATCCGTTTTTCAGTTTTTTCTTAGCCATATATAGATATATTAATATATTGTTTATAATTCTTTCTATTTAATTAAAAATAATACTAATAATGATAATGCCACCAGGTTTATGCACAAAGTGCACCTTTATTGAAGTACTCTAGATTAAAAAGAAAAATGAAAATAAAACAACTCCAACAATATCTAAAAAAGAATAAAATCAACCTTGCATTATTTATAACAAGATTTAATATTAAAGATTACAATTTTTTCTACTTTACAAAATTACATGAATCAAAACTTAATCTTGGAATCCTAATAATTCCAAAATCTAAACAACCTTTCATTTTAGTTCCTGGATTTGAATATGTTAGAATTAAAGAATTTATTAAAAAACATAAAATCAAATTAAAAATAATTGAAATGAAAAAAACTTTTTTAGAAGACATTCAAAAAATAACAGGAAAACCAAAAATCATAGGTATAAATCAAGACACTACAACTATAAATGGTCTTAAAAAATTAAAAAGACAATTTAAAAAAGTAAAGTTCACCGACATAAATCCTATTTGTCAAGAATTAAGAGAACAAAAGACAGAAGACGAAATTAAATTAATAAAAAAAGCATGTAATATTACAGACAAAATAATGCAAAATTGTATTAAAAATTTTAAAAAATTCAAAACAGAGAAAGATGTTGTTAATTTTCTTGAAAAACAAACAAAAAAGAATAAATGTAAATTTGCTTTCCCGCCGCATGTTGCTTCTGGTTCAAATGGATATCATCCACACCATCTTCCAAACAAAAATAAAATTAAAAAAGGCCTTTGCATAATTGATTTTGGTGTAAAATATAAAGGCTATTGCTCAGATATGACAAGAACAATTTGGATAGGTCATCCAAAAGGACAAGAAATGAATGATTATAGACATGTTCTTGACACACAATTTAAAACAATTAAAAGATTAAAAATAGGTATGAAATTATCAGAAATAGAAAAAATTGCCAGATTTGAATTAGATGAAAGAGCAAAACTTTTTATTCATAGTATAGGCCATGGAATCGGATTAGAAATACATGAAAATCCCAGAATTAACCATTTAAACAAAAACAAACTTAAAGAAAATATGATATTTACTATTGAACCAGGAATTTATTTAAAAAATAAATATGGTATTAGAATTGAAGATGATATATTAATGACAAAAAAAGGTCCAAAATTCTTAACAAAAACAGATAAATGGATTAAAATAATTAAATAAATTTAAATAATAATAAAAAATATTAATTATAATGTCTCAAATAAAATTATCTAAAGTTTATGATGAAATTCTTATAATAAAAAATTTAGTTATAAAAGCAAGAAAAAGCATACATAGAGCAATTTTAGAAGTGCAAAGAAGAAAATATGAAGATGCATATTATTGGACTTTGGGATTAAAAAAAGTTTTAAAAGCAAAAAAACCAAGACGTATATATCATGATCCTGTTAGATTAACAAGAAAAGCTGTTGACATTTTATTTGATTTAACCGAACAAATTTATGAAAAAAAAGTTAGTGAAAGATTCATACAAGGAATCAGTAGAGGATATAAAGAATTTGAAGAAAGACTGGATGAGAATAAGAAAAAATTGAAAGAAGCTATTAATAATCCATTTAATCCTAAAATGATTAAAAAAATGGAAGATGTTCACAGAGATTTATATGGTCTCTATCATGAGATTATGGTTTACCTTGGAATGAAAATCCCTGTAGAAATTTATAGAACAATTGAAAAACAAAGAGAAAAAATTCCTACCTAAATTAACCACTTACCATTTCTTTGAACAATTTTACCATCAATAATTATTTTTCCGCCCTTTCGCAGATCTTTAATCATATCCCAATGAATCGCACTCTTATTCTCGCCTCCAGTAAATGGGAAAGAACTTCCTAAAGCCAAATGAATTGTTCCAATCATCTTTTCATCAAATAAAATTTTTTTAGTAAACTTCTTAATCATGGGATTCATTCCAATTCCAAACTCACCAACAGAACTTGCTCCTTTATCAGTATTTAACATTGCTTGCAAAAACCTTTCATTTTTTTCAGCACTTATTTCAACAGCCTTCCCTTCTTTAAACATTAATCTAACACCATCAACTTCATTACCGCCACGTACCACTGGATAATCGAATAAAATATATCCATTAACAGATTTTGTAACAGGTTCTGTAAAAACTTCTCCATCAGGCATATTATTCCGTCCCCAAGAACTTATAACTTTTTTACCTTTAATACTAAAAGTAATATCTGTTTCCTTACCGACAATTCTAACTTGTTTACCTTTCATTATTAATTTCTTAATTTTTTTCTGTTTCGCTCGTTGTTTCTTCCAATCAAGTAAACAAGCCCCATAAACAAAATCTTCATATTCATTTAAACTCATACCAGCTTCTTGAGCAAGTGCATTTGTAGGAAATTCACATAAAGCCCAATTATCTTGTTTTACTGAAAATTTTTTTAATGGTTCAAGAACTTTACTTCTCATTGAAAACTTTTTTGGATCAATATTACTAAACTCTCTAGTATTATATTCTGAACCAATATGAATAACGCCATGAGAATTTCTAATCTCATAATCAGCAATCTTTGGATATTTTCTTAACATTTCATCAGTTACATGTTTAAAATAAAGATAAGAATAACCAGGCATAACCATATTTAATTTGGGAAAAACTTTTTTCTTCAACAAAATTTCGCATACTTGTAACGCTAATGGAGAAGATTCAATTCCGCAATTAACTCTAATAGTTTGACCTTTCTTAATTTTAATACAATGATTCACTAAAATTTCTGCTAATTTTTTAATTCTTTCATCAACCA
>JBHPGL010000139.1:0-3427 GCA_042570655.1 Nanobdellota archaeon
AAAAAACTCTTCAATCCAAACAACTTTCTTTTAATATCTCCAAAACTTCTAATATTTAAGATCATTTTAATAATTTGTTTAGGTCTAAGATAAAACTCACGCAAACCTTTATCAATTAATTCATCAATCTCTTTCTTTGACAATTGCGGATAACTAAGTAAAGTAACTTGTTCATAATCTTTACTAACAAAATCTGTCCAATCCTTTGCAACAAGGTAACCTTCTGATTTAGCCCACTTATACAACTCTGTTCCTGGATAAACACAAATCCCGCTAATTTGAATTGTATCAAGAGGTAATGATTTAGCAAACTTAATTGTTTGTAATGCACTCTCTCTAGTTTCACCAGGTGCACCAATCATAAAACAACCATGTAAAATAAATCCTAATTTACTTGCAGCTTTAGCAAACCTAATAGAATCTGATATTTTAATATCTTTTTTAACAGCATCAAGAGCTTTTTGAGTACCAAATTCAAATCCAATCATTAACATTCTACATCCAGCTTTTTTCATAAGAGGTAATAATTTCAAATCCATATCAACTCTTACATTACAACTCCACCTTAACTTTTTATTCAACTTCCTCTTAATGATCTCGCTGCACAATTCTCGTACATGTGGTGGCGATACAGTAAAAGTATCAGTTTCAAACATAATTTCCCTAATCTTAGGAAACAATCTTTTACCATATTCCATTTCATCAACAATCAGTTTAGGATCCCTAAGACGAACAGGTTTGACACACATTAATTGTGCATCTCTGCAAAAAGTACATCTGCCAATACACCCTCTACCAGATATCAATGTTAAGAATGGATATAATTTACCAGCATCCCAATACCATTTTGGATTAATTTGATGCCATGCAGGGAATGGAAGTTCATTTACATCTGGAACAGGATTTAATCCCTTAGAAATCAACTTCTGCCCAGACATATATGCAACACCTTTCAACTTCTTTCTAACCAAACCATTTGCAATATCTCTTAAAGTATAATCATACTCACCTAATGCAATATAGTCTACACTTCCTTTAGCAATATCAAATGTATTTTTTGGTTCAGCAGTAACATGTGGTCCAATAAGAACTGTAATTACATCTAAATTTTTTTTCTTCTTACTTCCTCTTTTATCAGAACCTTTATTATTTGAACCAAGAATCAATTTAGCTAACTTTGCATATCCAATATCATTGTAGATGCTAGGAGTGGTTGTATGAATAACAACCATTTCTGGTTTAAACTTTTTCATAATATTAACAATATCGTCCTTGCAAAGATTACATGTGGGTCCATCTATGAATTTAACAGTGTGTCCTTCTTTTTCAAGTACAGCAGTTGCAATTAACATCCAATCAGGATGTCTTTGAACTCTTCCTCTTGAAACAGCCGCCCATCTAGCACTTCTACAAAAATCCTTTACCCATGGCGGGTTTAACATTAATATTTTCATTTTATCAGTATTAATATTTAAAATATCGATTTATCTAAATCCAAATTTTAAAAATCCTTTTATAGCCCCCAAATATCCTACAATTGACCTAATACTAGCAATTATAGGTGCTAATATAAAAAATTTTGCTTCTCTTTTACCTGAAAATACTCCTAAAGGAATATTTGATAATATTAAAAGTCCGATCCCTCCAACAACATAATACCATTTCATAAATACTATCGATAAAACCACTGAAACAAATAAGAAACTAACCAAAATAGTTTGAATAAAAATCTCCATCCCACTGTATGTATCTTTAGTAATCTTTTCTTTATGAGCTTTATACATTGGAACTCTCCAATACCCTCTATAAAACTGTTGTTTTAAATATTTAAATAAACCATCTACATGTGGATGTTTAACAATTGCTTTAGGATTAAATACCATCTTATACCCTTTTTTCTTAATTCTGAAAGACAATTCAGGATCTTCTCCGCTTGCAATCTTAAATTTAGTATCAAATCCTCCAGCATCAGTAAAAACATCTTTTCGATATGCAGCACTATAAGTTCCAATAAAATCTATCTCACTCACCCGTGCCATCTTCTTATGTCTGAATGCAATCTCATAACCTACATATCTAGCCATCAATTTGTTTTTATTTAATGTATCATAAGTACCTTGTACACCAACAATCTTATCATTCTTGAAAGGTTTAACCATTTCTTCCAACCAATTAGGATATGGAACACAATCAGAATCTGTAAATACAATGATTTCTCCTTTTGCATAACCTACGCCAACATTTCTTGCAACTGCAGGTCCTTGATTTTTTTGTTTTACAACTTTAATTTTAAATCTACTTTTAAAATTACTAATTATTTCAACAGAATTATCATTGCTGCCATCATCAACAAAAATCACTTCAAAAACATCATAACTCTGACCATCTAAGGCTTTTAACAATCCTATTATTGTTTTCTCTGCATTATACATTGGTACTATTATGCTTATTTTCATTTTTATTCATTTTTTCTTTTTAACTGGTTCTAACGCAACCTTTTGAACTACCATTTCCATTTTCTTTTGCATAACCCTTAAATTTCTATACAAATAAAATACTACAATAATTAAAAATAATGTTCCTAATATCATGAATAATTGTATTGCAGTTGCAACTTGTAATTTTTCAAGAAATATGTTAACAGTTTCAGGAAAGATTACTAATATTAAAAACAACAACCATACTACTAACCATAGGATAGCATCATTTAAATCAAATTCTTTTCTTTTAAAATACATATAAGTTAAATAAACCATTACTAGGGCAAATACAATCCCTAAAATTTGTACACCAAATATTACCTTATAACATTATTTATTTTTAAAAATTTAATAATTTCCATTTAATCATTTTTAAAATAATCTTAACACCATGAATAGGAGTAGTACCTTTATGTTTATCATGATAAACTGTTTTAATAGGAACTTCAACAACCTTAAGCCCAAATTTCCCAGCATTAGCTAACATCTCAGTTTCAACTTCATATCCACAACTCTTCCATTTAATCTTATTATAAACATCAGCTTTAAACAAACGATAACCTGATTGAGTATCTTTAACATTCAATCCAAACAACATTTTAAATAACAATAATATCAATCCATTCCCAAACTTTAACAATAACGGCATTTTTTTATTAAAAGGTCGAGCTCCAATAACAATATCAGCTTTCTTATCATCCAAAGCTTTAATCATTCTAGGAATATCTCTTGGATCATGTTGACCGTCAGAATCAATTGCTACAACCATCCCAGCACCAAGCTTCAATGCAGCTTCAAATCCAGTACGAAGCGCCAACCCTTTACCCATATTAACAATATGTTTAAGAACATAATCTGCTCCATTTTTCTTAGCAATGTTATAAGTATTATCTTTACTACCATCATCAATTACTATTACCTTATTAACAAACTTTTTAGTTAATTTA
>JBHPGL010000140.1:0-3406 GCA_042570655.1 Nanobdellota archaeon
TTTTATATCCTTAATATTCATTTTTTCCTCTTTTTATGAACTATTAATTAAGATATTAGAATAATGTATAAAAAGTTTTCGGGTAAATTGGAGAAATTCATATCAAATTGGCTATTGTACTCAATAATTTAATAGAATTTTATTAGAATTGAATTTATTTAAGGAGATTTTCAAGCATTGCTGCAAAGGCTGGACGCGTTATAAATACACCCATCGTCACTCCAATAATTGTGGTAAAGGCAAAACCTTTTAATAATCCTGCACCTGCAAACATTAAAGGCACCATTGCTGCAACTGTTGTAAAGTATGCAATCATAATAATACCGAAAGCGTTGCCAATTCGTTTTTTCCATGATAGAGATAAACCTGATTTTTCACCTCGAAGAATTTCGTCAGCAATAACAATTTGATGATCAACACCTGTTCCAATTGCAATTAAGATACCTGCCATTGCTGCAAGGTCAAGCTCCCATTTAATTAATGACGCAAAACCAAGGATTAAGATTAATTCAGACAACATTGTAATAATCATTGGGATTGCAATTGATATTTTTCTAAATCTAATCAAGACTACTAATACAACTGCAAGGATTGCGAATAATCCTACAATGATGGTGTTTCTTAACAATTCTTCTCCTAAAATAGGTGAGAATGAATCTGTTCTTTCAATTTTTAATTTTACTGGAATTGAACCGGTTAATAATATTGATTGTAAGTAAGCCATTTCTTTTTTAGCTTCTAAGAAAGCGTCACTTTCAGTTTCATCAACTGAAGAACCTGTGATTAATATTCTTGTTTGAGCTTGACCCCTTAAACTAGAATCAATTTTTAAACTTTGTTTTTCTTTACCATCTAAATAAAAGAAAATACTTTCATTCAAATGTTCTCCTACAACTTGTAAATCTCTTGTTACATCGCCAAATCTTTGAGCTGCATCATCTGTTAAAGTAATTTGAAATTGATAATTACAATATGATTGACTTTGGTCTGTTGAACATTCTGTGACTCCTGAACATTCAGATGTTTTACAAACATAAACAATATTTTTTTCTCCACCAATAAAAACAGTTTTACCTGCTATTTTTGCTTCGAATTCACCTTGGGTTGATAAGATTGTTTTAACTTGTTCTTCTTTTGCACCGCTTATTTCTGCTGCAAAATATGTGATTCCTGTTAAATCTGTTACTTCCCTAACTTCTACATTTGCAAGACCTAAATTATTAAGTCTATTTGATAAAATTTGTTTAACACTTGCAAATGTTTCAGGATCAACATTTTCTTCATCAATAGTTAATAGAACCCTTACACCGCCTGCTAAATCAACACCTTTTCTAATATTGTTAGTAGCAGGTTCAACAACTCTAATTCCAATATCTTGAATTACACCAGTTGGTACTTGTTTTGTTGTTATTAAATCAGTTATATCATCAGTAATATTGGTGTCTATACCCAAATCTTCAACGTTGTTATCTTCTTCAGTTACATTATCCAAATCTTCAGCAATTGTTTCATCTATATCATCTATATTTTCATCAATTATATCTTCTGTAATTTCTTCAATAGTTCCTTGTTCTGTATCATTTATAATAATTTCATCATACTGTTCTTGCATTTTAAATCTAAAATTATCTTTATTAGTTACAAAGGAAACAGTATCATTTATCTCGAGCGAATTAATAATCGTATAATAATGTGAATTATTTTGAACTTTTATCCCGTTAATCTCTTTAATAATTTCTAACGATGTTGGTGTTGCTTTTGGATCTGGACTTTCAAATCCATTATTTGCAGCTAGAGAATTTTCTTCAACAAAAATGATTGCTGCACCGCTTTCTGGAAATTTAGGAGATATAGCTATAACTGCCAAAAGTAAACAAAATATTAATAATAAAATTTTCCAATTGTATATTATTTTTTTAAATTTTGACATTTTTAATCAGCTTTTTTCCTTTCAAGATACCATCTTAAAATACCCACGTTTTGTATCCATGTGTTAACTAAATCTACTAATAAACCTATGAAAATGATTGTTGCAATTTGTTGAATTTCTGGTGCTGCTGAAAAGAATAACATTACTAAAATTGCTGCCAAAGTAGTTATTGTCATTGTTATACCTGGCGACATTGCAGTAAAAACTCTCTCTAATACAGTTCCTTCTCTTCTTTTTAATACTCTTGTACTTAACAAAATATCAGTGTCAACTGAATAACCAATCAACATTAAAAATGCAGCTATACCTGCAATTGATAATTTTATACCCATTAAATTTACAATTGCTAAAGTAACAATAATATCAGAGAATGCAGCTAAAATAACTGCCATACTTGGAACAAATGTTCTAAATCTCATGAAAACAACTAATGCCATCAATAGAAATGCTATTATTAATGCATAGAAAGTTGTGATAAAAAAACTTTGACTTAAGGCAGCACCCATAGATTCAGAAGAAATTTTTAAATTAATAATTTCTTCGTCTTGTTCAATGCCTTTCTCTTTAATATAATTTATAAGGTCTGCTTTAATTGGGTCAATTTTTAATGAATCGTCTTCATCTAATTTGATTAATATACCATTATCAAAACCAGATTTAGTTACCCTAACAACGTCCCATGAATATTGTGGATATTTTTCTACAAAAAATTCTTCAATAGCTATTGAATCTATTCCTACAATATTAACATTCATAGTTGTACCGCCACTTAAAGAAACATCTCTGTTCATTATATCTCCTGTAGAAGCTACTTGAGTTGAAATTTGAACGATTGCAAAAAGTAATAAAATTAAAGGTATTATTAATAGGATTTTATATTTTTTTTCATATATCTTGTAAATGGTTTTACCTAGTTTCTTAAACATTTTATTTCCCCAATTTATTTAGGAAATGGGCAATTATTTATAAAGGTTTTGCTAGTTGAGTAAAGTAATATATTAAGTGTTAGCGCGCTCCGTGGTTTAGGGTTTAATTGAAAGATAACGACCGTTTATGAAAAACTTTGTTTTTCAAACGTTCGTAATACTTCGTGTCCGAACGAGTCTTCACAACCAGATATCTTTTATCGAGTACTACAAAACCGTATGCTTCGCGTATAAACCAGGCGCTAACACTAAATCGGGTAATTTTACCGAAACGTTTATAAATAACTTGTTTTTCAAAGAGATTATTACTTAAAATTGCCCGAGTCTAACAAAATTAGGCGCAGGATAGGGTTAAAAACTTGTTAATTCTATCCAGGGAAAAATATAATAAAATTAAAATGGCAGAAATACAAAAAGGTCAAAAGGAAGGAGTCAAGTATATTATTAGAGTTATGAATACTGATTTAGATGGGAATAAACCTATCATTATGGCTCTATTAAAGATAAAAGGGATTGGTAAAAGTTTTGCTAATTTTATATGTTATTCAAC
>JBHPGL010000141.1:0-3364 GCA_042570655.1 Nanobdellota archaeon
GACAAAGGACAAAAGGTAATTTTAGAAGAAATAAAGGTAAGGGATTAGGAGTAAAAAGAAAATCTAAAGGTAAAACTAAATAAATGATATAAGATGGGCGATCCAAAAAAACAACGGAAAAAGTATACTACACCTACACATCCTTGGCAAAAAACAAGGATTGATGAGGAAAAGGAATTATCAAGAGAATTTGGATTTCGAAATAAAAAGGAAATTTGGAAAATTGAATCTAGATAAAATTTTAGCTAAGAAATTAGTAATACAAAGATCTGAACAATCAGAAATTGAAAAAAGACAATTATTAGATAAATTAGCTAGATTTGGATTAATTGAACAAAATGCCGATCTATCTGATGTTTTAGGTATTGATTTGAAAAATTTTATTGAAAGAAGATTACAAACTTTAGTATTTAAAAAAGGTTTAGCTAGATCTGTTAAACAAGCTAGACAATTTATTACACATGAACATATTATGATAGGAGATAAAAAAATTACATCGCCTTCATATTTAGTAGATATAAATGAGGAGCAAATTATTAAGTTTACTCCAAAATCAAAGTTATCTGATGAAGGTCATCCTGAAAGAGCAGTAAAGGAAGAGCAAAAAGTCGAAGTTGAAGAGAAGGTTAAAGAATAAAATGGTAGAAAGATTTGAAAGAAAACCAATGAAATGGGGAATAGCGCATATTTATTCGTCATATAATAATACTATAATTACAATTACAGATATTACTGGAACTCAAACTGTTGCAAGAACTTCAGGAGGGCAAATGGTAAAAACTCATAGAATGGAAAGTTCACCTACAGCGGCTATGGCTGCTGCTAAAAAAGCTGCTGAACAAGCATATGAAGCAGGTATTAATGCTTTACACGTAAAAATCAAAGCTCCTGGTGGACATAATGGACCTAATAATCCTGGACCTGGTGCTCAAGCAGCTGTTAGAAGTTTATCAAGAATGGGTTTAAGAATAGGATTAATTGAAGATGTTACCCCTATTCCGCACGACGGATGTAGAAAGAAAGGCGGAAGAAAAGGTAGGAGAGTCTAAAATGAAAATTAATTTAATTGAAAAAACTAAGGATAAATCAATTATTGAATTGGATAATGTGGGATTTTCTTTTGCAAATGTTTTAAGAAAAAATGTTATTTCAAAAGTTCCAACAATGGCAATTGAAGAAGTTGAAATTAGAGATAATAGTTCTGTATTATATGATGAAATTTTGGCTCATAGATTGGGATTGATTCCTTTAAAGACAGATTTAAAATCGTATAATTTACCTGAAAATTGTTCATGTAAAGGAGAAGGATGTGCACAATGTCAATTAAAATTAAAATTAACTGCAAAAGGACCAGGGATTGTTACTGCTAGTAAAATTAAATCTGATGATCCAAAAGTCGTTCCTGTTGATGAAAAAATGCTTATTGCTAAATTATTGAAAGATCAAAGAATTCAATTTATTGCTAAAGCACAATTGGGCAAGGGAAAAGATCATGCAAAATGGTCTCCAGGTCATATTTATTATAAATATAAACCTATAATTGAGATTAAAAAAGATCCTAAGAATCCTGAGGCTATAGCAGAAGTTTGCCCTGTTGATGTATTTGATGTTAAGGGTGGAAAGTTAAAAATTAATAAAGATAATTTGTTAAAATGTCATTTATGCAATGCTTGTGTTGACGCAAGTGATAAAAATATTATAACAAATGAATCTGAAGACAGTATAATATTATATGTTGAACCTTGGGGTCAGTTAAGTGTTAAGGAAATGTTAAGTAAAGCTGTTGACATTTATATGAATGACATTGATGAATTGGGTGAATTGATAAAATAATCTCAGTTATTGTGGTGGCAGTGGAAATTATAAATTTATAAACGAAAGACCCGTCCTCCGCATTTGAAATTTAAATTGGTTAAAAATGAAACGAACAGGACCAACAAATCCAATATTAAGGGAATTAATACAGGAATTGAAAAAGGAAGCAATCCAACAAAAAGTTAACATTTGGAAAAGGATTGCGACTGACTTAGAGAGACCTACACGACAAAGAAGGATTGTAAATTTAACTAGAATCAATAAACATACTAAAGATGAAGAAACAATTATTGTTCCAGGAAAAGTTTTAGGTGGAGGAATGATTGATCATAAAGTTATTGTAGCTGCTTATGATTTTTCAGATCAAGCAGTGGATAAAATTAGTAAGGCTAATGGGAATTGTTTATCAATTCAAGAATTATTAAAGAAAAATCCAAAAGGGAGTAAAATTAAGATACTTGGTTAAATTTTGGTGAATTTAAAATGATAATAAACGCAGATGATTTGATTGCTGGAAGATTGGCTAGTTTTGCTGCCAAGAAAGCGTTACTTGGTAACAAAGTTGATATTGTTAATTGTGAAAAAGCTGTTATTACAGGAAATAAAAAAAGGATACTTGAAAGGTATAAACAAAAAAGAGAAATGGGTATTCCTTTGAAAGGACCGTACATTTCAAGAACACCTGAACAGTTATTAAGAAGAATTGTTAGAGGAATGCTGCCTTACAAACAAGAGAAAGGTAAATTAGCTTTTCAAAAAGTTAAGTGTCATAGAGGTATTCCACAAGAATTTGAAGGTAAAGATATGATTACAATTCAAAAATCGCATGTTGAAAAACTGCCAAATTTAAAATATATTTCAATAAATGATATTTCAAAATTTTTGAGGTCTAAATAATGGTTGATACATTTGTTACAAGCGGAAAGAGAAAAAGTGCAATTGCTAGAGCTGTCATTAAAAAGGGCAACGGTAAGGTTAGAATTAATAATAAATTGTTATATTCATTCGAACCTAAATTAGCAAGAGTAAAGTTAACTGAACCTTTAATTTTAGCAGGTGATATTGTTAATGGAGTGGATATTAGTGTTAAAGTAAAAGGCGGTGGTGTTATGTCACAAGCAGATGCTGCAAGATTAGCTATCGCAAGAGCTTTAGTTGAGTTTAGTAAAAGTAATAAGTTAGAAAAAGCTTTCCTTGAATATGATAGAAATTTATTGGTTGCAGATGTTAGACGTAAAGAAGTATGCAAACCAAATGATTCAAAAGCAAGAGCTAAAAGACAAAAGTCTTACAGATGAGGTTATAAAATGATTATTCCAGTTAGATGTTTTGGATGCGGTAAACCAATTGCACAACTTTGGGAAGAGTTTAAGCAAAGGGTTGAGAAAGGTGAAGATCGGAAAAAAGTTATGGATGATCTTGGCTTAGAAAGATATTGTTGTAGATCTATGTTCATGGGTCATGTTGATACAATTGATTTAATTGCAGAATTTAAAAAATTCTAGATTATTTTTTAATGATTTTTATTTTCTATACTTCTAAATTGTAT
>JBHPGL010000142.1:0-3362 GCA_042570655.1 Nanobdellota archaeon
ATCTTAATGAAAATATTGAATTTACAACACAACAAATAACAAAAATAAAAGCAGTAATTAAAGATGAAGATAAAAGCATAATGTTGGAGGATTGTTGTTAAAGATGGATTATACAAAAGAAATAAGATTCAAGGAAGCTCCTGATGAAATCATGATAGATAATTGGCTATACAGAAAAGTTAAGATCCCCACTTATGATGGTTGGGGATATCCAATATTTTTCCTTCCTGTAGAAAAAGAAAGAAGGCAACCTTCTCCTAATGACTTTTGGCCACAATTATTCACATTAGCAAAACATCTAATAGATCTTCATTATAGCAAGAAACAGTTTGAAGAAGAACATCCTACTATGAAAGTGATTGAAGGTAAGGTTATTGATACAGATGCATTATTGATAGAAAATCAGATTTAAATATTATTTTAAATTATAAACAAATAAGGAGGAATAAGAAGTAGGGCTTTACGCCTTAATGTACTGTGGCTCGGCAGGGGCTTATTATCATTCTAAAAAATATATAGTTCTTTTAAATATTTATAGACGAGACCACTGGACACTGGACATCTCCGCGTAAGACTTATTAAGTAGTTTAATTAGTTATATGATTATGGAAAAGAAACGTAAATGCATAAATTGTAAAGAAGAATATAATTCATTTATGATTAGCAATTATAATCTTGATTTATGCAAAGAATGCTTTAAAAAATTTGAAAAATCTAAAATTAAGATAGCAGAAAGAATAGACAAAGTGACACACAAAGTTACATGCCCTAAGTGTAAAAAAATCTACAATAAGTGTATTCATGATCAAAAGTGTGAAACTAAAAACTGCAATGTTTGGTTCTTTTTAGGTGATTTGGATTGTTGTGCATTTGCCAGATGGATTGACTTATAGCAACATTTAAATATCTCTAAATTCCACTATAAATAAAAATATGGCTCTAAAAAATGACTAAAGAAAATAAACTAATTGTTTTTGAAGATAAAAAAATTAGAAGGATTTGGTTCAATGATGAATGGTGGTTTTCAGTAGTGGATATTATCGAAGCTTTAACTGAAAGCAATAGGGCTAAAAAGTATTGGTCTGATTTGAAAAAAAAACTGATTAATGAGGGATTTGAACCATCCGAAAAAATCGGACAGTTGAAATTAGTTGCAGATGACGGTAAGTTAAGACTTACTGATTGTACAAATACCAAAAACGCATTTAGATTAATCCAATCAATCCCATCCAAACGAGCAGAGCCCTTTAAACAATGGTTGGCTCAAGTAGGTTATGATAGAATAGAAGAAATTGAAAATCCTGAACTTGCACAAAAGCGAATGAAAGAAATTTATTCTGCAAAAGGATATCCTAAAGATTGGATTGATAAAAGACTTAGAGGAATTGCAGTAAGACAAAATTTAACAGACGAGTGGGAAAAAAGAGGCATTGAGACACAAAAAGATTTCGCAATTCTTACAGCAGAAATAAGTAAAGCAACATTTGGTTTGACTCCTACTGAATATAAAAAACATAAAAATCTCCCAAAAAAATCAAAAGATAATTTGAGGGACCATATGAATGATTTAGAATTAATTTTTACAATGCTCGGAGAAAGGGTAACTACTGAACTTTCTGAAGATAAAAAACCTGATTCATTTAATAAAAGTAAAGAAATAGCAAAAAAAGGTGGAAAAGCTGCAGGGGATGCTAGAGAATCTACTGAAAAACAATTAGGAAGAACTATCATCTCAAAAGGCAATTATCTCGAAGATAATAAAAAGAAAAAATTACAATAAGCATAACATTAATCCAAAGCCCTCCAAAAGGGATATTTTGGTATTCTGTTCGGCAGAGACTTTTTTTCTACATATAACCACACATTTTTATAATACAACTCTTTTTTATATCAAATGGCAAATTATTGGGACGCAGTAAACAATGTAATTCAACAAGCAGATATATTATTAATAATATTAGATGCAAGATTAGTAGATGAAACTAGAAATATTGAGATTGAACAGAAAGTTAAAAATTCAAATAAACCTTTAATTTATGTAATAACAAAATGTGATTTAGTAGATGATAAAAAAGATGTTGAAAAATATAAAAAATCATTAAAACCTTGCGTGTTTATTTCTGCAATAAAATATTATGGCGTAAATCTTCTCAGAGATAAAATATTAATTGAAGCTAAAAGAAATAACATTTCCCTCCCAGCCAAAGTAGGTGTTCTTGGTTATCCAAATGTTGGAAAATCATCATTAATTAATGCAATGATAGGTAGAGGTTCAGCATCTACAAGTATGATGAGTGGCCATACAAAAGGAGTTCAAAGAATTAAAGGAGACAATAGTATAACATTTTTAGATAGTCCTGGTGTTATTCCTTTTAATGAAAAAGACAGTACTAAACATTCTATTATTGGAACAACAGATTTTACAAGAACAAAAGATCCTGACCTTGTTGTAATGGAGATTATGAAGAAATTTCCAGGAAAAATTGAAGACTATTATGATGTTAAACCTAATGAAAATTTTGAACAAACTATTGAAGATATTGCAATCAAAAAAAACATTATAAAAAAGAAAAACAAACCAGATATTGATAAGATGGCAAGAATTATCTTAAAAGATTGGCAAACTGGTAAAATAATAAACTTGAACTAAAAGAGGTTTAATTCTAATATTCCTCACTCATCTTTTACTCTCTTTATAAAGACGATAAATCTTTATAAATGTAAAGGTATTTCTTGTGTTAGAGAAGGTGATATTATGACAAACAGTAAATTTGAATATCCTTCAAGCAATTATAATGATGAAGAAAACGAGAAATTATACAATAAATTACCAGTGGAAGAAAAACAATTAATAGAGTTAATAAAAATTAAAAACGGAATAATTATTATCAACATAGTTATAGGAATTATTGTAGGTTTGATATTGTTACTTTAGAAAATGAAAAAAGCAATCCTACTCGGACTTGTATTATTGATTTTTATAGTTAGTTGTAGTCAACAAGTTACTGAACAGAATCCAATACAAGAAATACGAGATGAATGAGGCAGTTTATATGGGTAAAGAAGAATTCGCAGATAATATTAACCAAGATAATAATAAAATACATTCAAAAGTTCATAGTTATAATGGTCTAATATTGGGAGATTATCCTTTTTTATTTATTATGCTCATGTTAGGTATTTTTTTGGGAACATTCATATTAATTGGCGGAATTATTTATGGAATTATAATGATGTCTAACAATTCTGAAATTGGCGGATATATAATTGTTGGTTCGATATCATTTAGTATATCTTTATTTATTTTTATTAATCTATGTTTTTTATTAATTAAAATTACTGATAACACTACTGAAATAAAA
>JBHPGL010000143.1:0-3360 GCA_042570655.1 Nanobdellota archaeon
AATTAATTTTATAATTAAAAATAAAGGTAATAAAAATATTACAGCTGTTAGAGTTAACATAGTAGGTAATGCTTCTGCGATAAGTGTTATAAGTGAAGAAGTTGATTTATTTATTAAACAACAAGGTATTAATGGTAGTGTTGTTGCATATGATGATACAATTTATGGGAGAACTATTGAAAGTGTTGAGATAATTCCTGCTGTTGAAATTAATAATGAAAATCAATTTTGCAACCAGAGAGTAATAACTGATGACCATATAAGGGATTGTTAAATAAAAAAGCTTATAAATAGTAAAATTTTATGATTTAAAAAAGAGGTGTCAAATGAAGTTATTTAAGAAAAAAGGGATTTCGCCATTAGTAGCAACAGTTTTATTAATTGCATTTGCAGTTGCGTTAGGAGCAATTGTTTTTACATGGGCACAAGCTTTATTTACAAATCAAACAGATCAAGCTGATAAGATTTCTGGAGCTGCATTATCATGTTCTTACATTCAAGATATTGATTATCGAAGAATAACTTATGATAATGATTTTACTGCTTCATATGGTAATTTAACTATGAATTTTGATATGTCATCTGAACCAAGAGTAAGGATTCAGGAGTTAACTATTACAATTCAGAATGCTGCTAGAAATAGGTTTGTTGAATTGACTGTTAATAATTCTATTAATCCTAATATTGTTCCATTTGATTTAGGACCAAAAAGACCTGTAATTTTACAATTTGAAATTGATAGAGATTATTTTGATGAAAATATTAGTATAGTGACTGTAACACCTGAGATTGATGTTGAAAATCAAGAAGAGTCTAGACCTTGCAATCAACGATCTAGAGAAATAACTGACCAAGAAGATGAATTGGAAAATAATTAATTTGGTTTTTTGTTTAAGTTTTATTCTTTTAATTATTGGTTGTTCTAGTCCTATGAATAAATGTTTAAGTTGTTGTGAAGCAAGACTGCATGATATAGCTAAAATAACTGGGGAAGGATTGTCTAACCAGGATATTTCTGAAGGTTGTGATTATATTTGTACAGAAGCAGAAAAAGGAGATAAATTAGAATATGTAAAGGATGTTTTTTGTGATGAAAATAGATTAACTGAACAAGGAGCACTTATTATGGCGTGGGGCCAATCGTTCTTTGAGTCAGAGTTGGATTCTGCTGATAAGATTTCTAGTTCTGCTTTATCTTGTTCTTACATTCAGGATATTGATGTTAGAAGAATAACTTATGATAATGATTATACTGCATCTAATGGACATTTAACAATTTTAATGTTTATGGCAGCTGAACCAAGAGTAAAGATACAAGAATTGACAATATTTATTCAAAATGAAAACCAATTTCTAGAGTTAAGTGTTGATGATTCAAAGACTCCAAATTTAGTTCCTTTTAATCTTGGTTCAAATAAACCTATTACTTTGGAATTTGAAATTAATAGAAATGATTTTGATGGAGATATAAATTCATTAACAATTATTCCTGAAATAGATGTAGATGATCAGGAAGAGTCTCGACCTTGCAATCAACGATCTAGAGAAATAACTGACCAAGAAGATGAATTGGAAAATATTTAATTTGGTTCTTGGAATTCTTTTAATTTTATTTGTTATAGGTTGTGGTTCTAATCCAATGAATAAATGTATTTCTTGTTGTGAAAATGCTAAGGCTGAAGCTATTGAATATTTTGGAGATAAACTTAGTCAACAAGAAATTAGTTTAGGTTGTATTTCAACTTGTAAAAGTGCTCAAAATGAAGGACAAATTATTGAAGCTGTTGAAATATTATGTAATAGAGCTGATTACATAAAAGATATGAATGCTAATCTTGATAAGATTGATCCAAAATTATTGATTCCTGATTCTTGCTATACAACAGGAGGATTTGATTGCCAAAAAAATGATATTGAAGTTAATATAGGAGAGATTAAGATACCTGTAGAAAATGATATGGGTTATGATATTGAACTTATTGAAAGTCATCCTTTAGATTCTTCGCAATGTAGAGATTTTAGTGTTGAAAATATTGTTGTTGCAGATGGAGAAGAATTTATTATTACAGCAACTAATTGTGAAGAAGTAGTAAAAGGAAAACAGTTAAAAATTCTCGCTGATACAACCATTATTAAAATTAACGGTCTTGAACATATTTTTACTCTTGATGCGACTGTAACAATTAAATAAAATGAAAATTTGAAATTACCTATCTCATCGCTTCGGAGCAAGCTTCGAAGTATTACGGCAATTTAATTTATTTCAAATTTTCAATCATTCCAACTTAGCATAAAAAACATAGCAGAGCTGCAAGATATTAGACCTAAGTTGGAATAAATTTATATATTAATTAGTTCTTTTTTATTATATGATTGTAAAAAGAGGGCAGATTTATGTAAGCGCAATTCTATTCATAGCAATAATGATTGTAATAATCGCAATCGTAATTAATTTTAGCGGTGGTATTGTTGAAGATAATAAGTTAAAAGTTGAATATGTAAATTCTAAAAATGCCATGTTGAATTTAGATAATGTTGTTCAAGATGTTGCACAACAAGGTGTTGGAAGTCAAAAAGAATTTTTATTTGAAATGGAACAAGCAAAATTATATGTTGAAGATGGAAGTTTAGTTTGGGAACTTGAATCAGATGAACCTATTATTGCGTCCGGAGTTCAGTTGAACCTTGGTAATGTTAGAGTTGCTTCTTCGGCAGATGTAACTGCTAGTCAAGATAATAATTTTATTGTTTTAGAAAATGATTACATATTAGTTAATTTTACTAGAATTGGAAGTAGTGGAAGTCCAGTTGCGATTGATACTGCTAATATTATTAATTATGTTGAGTTTGATGGTCAGAAAACTCCTGGCAGTTTTAAGTTTATTGCTGCAGATGATGTAAGCACACAAACTGGGACTGGTTATACTGAATTATTAGATGAAGGAAGTAATTTAGGTTATTCAAGAGTTAGAGCAGTTGTTAATTCTGCCAATTTAGATTATGAAATTATTTTTATGTTAGAAGGACAAAGTGATTATTTGAATGTTGAGGTTGAATGATTCTTTTTTATAATAATGTTATTGACTGAATATTAGGGTAAACTTTATAAATAAGGTGCTATTTTTTCTAATTTATAGCGAGGTGGGGCAGCCAGGAGTGCCCGTCGAAGCAATTCATTTGCTGCGGAAGGCTCATATAGGGACTTTATTGCCCTTGGCGACACCCGGAAATTTGAATTATATTCAAATTGGGTATAGGTCGAAAGTTCAAATCTTTCCCTCGCTATTAGACGTGGATTTTCCACGTCTTTTTTATTATTTCCACTGGACACTGGACATTCTGACGTAACATAAAAGATAT
>JBHPGL010000144.1:0-3295 GCA_042570655.1 Nanobdellota archaeon
TTACATCATTATCAAATCCAACTCTGCTATCATCAAATATTCTTAACAACAATTTCCCTTTCAAATTATATTTTTCAATTATTGCAAGATCTTGATTACGCATTTTTCCATCATCATTGACATCAAATAAAGTAATTCTATATCTAACCCCTTCCATTTGAACATATTGATTATAAACCAATGTAGTTTTTGGTAAATCATAATTTCTAGTTTTCCATTCAAGATCAGGGTATGAATCTAAAGTATATGGTTCTTTATCTTTAATAATTGAGTCGACTATTTCATCAAAACAATGTTGTCTAATGCTTTGCTCTCTTTTCTGTTCTAATAGTTTATACAGATCCCCAGAACTAGCTGTAGTACAATAAGATACACCTAAAATCAATGGTATTAATAATTTATATTTCATACTCTCCCCTAGAACTAACTATACTAAATTTATTTATAAATATTTGTATACTACAGTTATTCTTTTGTATAAACATCTACAAATACATTAACAATTTCACTTTGATAAACAGCTTTTTTAGTTAATGTATGAATATTTTTAGAATCAATTACCAAATCTCCTAACAATTTCTTAGCAGCATCTGTTTCAGCTTTACAACAAAGATATTCTGTACCCTTATCTTCAAATTTAAAATTAGGTGCTTTATAGTTACAATATCTACCAATCTCTTCTAAACTTAAAGTAGTATCAAAGATACAACCTTTTCTCCCTTGACATCCAGTGTTACAAAGTCCATCTTCAGTACAATCAGAAGTACAATGTGACTTATCAATTTCTAAATCATAATCTAATTCAGGTGGATCTGTATCAAACTCCTCAGAACCACACCAAACACCTTCGATCAACTGTGATACTGTTTCAAATGAACTAACTCTGACATCAAACACATTATCAAAATTCGCTCTAATGTCAGGAATAAATATATCAAAAGGCAAAGTAGTATCTTCAATAAAGAAAGTATCATAAATAAATTTGTCTTGATCAAATATTTCAATGGTAGCATCTTTAATACCTAATCCATCTTCATCTTTAATATCCAAAATAACTTTACATAAACATCCCCTGTCATCATAATCAATCAATTCATCACAATCATTATCAATACCATCTTCACAAGTTTCAACTCCGTTAAAATCTACACCATAATTTTCTCCAGTTTCAAATGGTCCTTGTTGACAATTTCCGTATACATCTAAACAAGCTGTGTTAGAATGTAATATATCAGAACAACAACCATCTTGTTTTATATCATTTATAGAATAATTTGAACTTAAAACATCAACATAAACTTCATCTTTATCATCACCGCAACATTCAGTACCTCTACCATCTTCATAAAAACCAAATTTATCTTCTTCAGCACCTTTTGTCCAAACAAATCCAGATGCAGAACAACAGTCAATATCATCTTCAAAACAGAATTTGTCAGTAAATTCTTCAGGACAAAGTCCAAAATCAAATGTTTTATATCCAACTACCTCAAAATCAGGATCAAACTCAGAATTAGGATTAATAAGTTCAGTATCTGTAATGTTAGAACATTCAAACTTTTGTCCGCATATTGTAACTCCATGCAGATATCTTCCGTCAGGTTGTCCAACCATATTAACTTCATTATCATTTTCAGCTTCTTGTAATGTATGATCATTATATTCAGCATTAACAAATATAGAAATAAATAACATAATGATTACAACTATCAAAATCCCTCTTTTTCTCATTATAAACTAAATTAAAATATGTGATTATATAAATATTTCTAATAACCACCAACATTGATTCAAATTGAGTGCAGAGGTAAAATGCATACAAAGTATGTATTTTTCCTTTGCGAACAGGATTTGCACAAGCAAGTCTGTATTTGAATCCAATATTGTTGTTGGTTATAGTTTTAAAAATAATTCTAATAAGATACAGATAAATTTAAATATACAAATCTAATTATTAAACTAAAATGAGGTGTAAAATAATATTTATAATACTTCTACTTATCTTAACTATTAATATAGTCCAATCTGCACCAGGAGATCTCCAAATCCTCTTCCCAGAAGAAACAATATATAATCTAGATAATATTAATTATCAATCAAACTTAAACCGGTATTTATTAAATACAACAATCCAAACTACTCCAATAATTTCATCAATAACTTATGATATTACATCTATAGATTTAAATTTATTAGCATCATCACAAGCCTTACCAATACCAGTAACATCAGGAACAAATAATTTACAATTGTTTGACAACGGTTTCTTTGGAGGTACTTGGGAAATAACAGTAATAGCATTAGACGCAACACAAAACGTAATAGACACAGACACAGTTAGATTCACATTAGAACTACTAACATTCCAACAAATAAACATAATAAATTACATAATAGAAGATGCTGTAACATTAATTGAAACAATAACAGATCTAGATCAAGTAATAAATACAATTTCAAACTTAATAGAAATTACAAAAGAATCATTTAACGAAATATACCAAAACACACTCCAACTAGTAACAATTGAAAAGTCAGCAAAAATAGTCCAAGTTGGATTAAATAACAAAACACGAGTAAATATTGAAATCACTCCGGAAGAACCTTTAACAGATTTAATAATCATAGAATACATTCCGAAAGAACTTGTTGAATCAGCAGATCAAATCCGTCCAATCAACTTACCAGAAGGCGCTACTTTTACAATTCTTGAAGACGATCCATTAATGATGTGGCATTTTAAACAAGTTGATACAAAAGTAAATCTAGAATATGAAATTGAAATTGAAGTTGATGTAGAAACAATAGAACAAACTAAAACAATTCTATTAGCAGAAGAAGCTGTTGAAAGATATAAAAAATCAAAATCAATTTGGACAATTATAAAAAATAATATCATCCCTATTTTATTAATCCCTGTTGTAGCATTTATCTTATTATTCCTATCAAGATTTATACCACATGGTAAAAAGGAAGAAGAAATAAAAACAAATGAGGAAATTTTAAACAAAGAAAAATCAAGTGAAAATAATAATCAAGAAAAAGAAGATTACCTTTAATCAATTATAATCCAATCTCTTTTATCAATTCTGTCAATCAAATCATCTTTCCATTCAAGTTCATATTTATTTAATTGATTAGGAAGTTCATTATCATAAATTTTATCTCCTTCAACTTTCGCTTCTTTCATAATAGCCTCAATCTTTTTCTCATCTTTAATTTCTTTCTCAACTATATCTTCTTCAACTTGTTTAAAATGCCACATCATTAATGGATCGTCTTCAAGAATTGTAAA
>JBHPGL010000145.1:0-3224 GCA_042570655.1 Nanobdellota archaeon
GATTTATATATGATTAAATGCTTTATTTTCCTATATGAAAGGTGATAAATCAAAAAGAGTTGTTAGAAGATATGATTTATCTAAAAAAAGTTCTGGTAAAAAAAATTCAAAACCTTCTAAAGAATTATTAAATAAAATTGAAGATGAACAGTTTGAAAAAGGTAAGCATAATGCGTCCTTTTATATTCAAAGAGTATTATCATGTAATTATCAGTTTCAAGCTGGTGTTGATCAGGAAAGAGTTATTAGAAGATTAATGAGAATTAATAATGATGATTGGTATTTTAATAAACAAAAAATATTAATTATTCACGGTGAAGAAGGTATTTCTCGAGGAAGGTTAGATGTTGCTAAAGAAGCTGTAGAAAAATACATATGTAATAGATTTGATATTTATTTTAATATTAATATTAATAAAAATTCTTCATTATTTAATTTGATCGAAGGGAATCCTATTCCAAAATCATTAGAGTTAAGAAAAATTGTGAGAAATTATAATATTAGTCCAATCCCTACTGGGCATTTATTAATAACTAATAGAGATGTTGAAGGAGGACTTGGATTTGCAGGACCTGCATTTGCTTTAGTTAGAGATTGTGATAGTCTTGATTTAATGGTCGGCCATGAAATGATGCATTATATGGATCTTGAAGAACAATCATATACAAAAGATAGTGGTAATAATTGTAGAAATAAATGTCTAATGAATTATATGCCATTTGAATCTAATGGAGAATTATGTATTGAATGTAATACAGGTGCAAATGCTTATAGAAATGGAGTTAATGATGTATTAAAACAATACGGCTGGACTCTGAAGGATATTTAATTATTAATTCTAAAATGTTAGCGCGCTAACATTAATTATTGTTTTTGAGTTAGTTTTTCCACTTCTTTTTGATCTAATTTTCCTTCAAACAAATCTTTTAACTGTACCAATTTTAAAACCTGCATTTCCTGTTTTAAATCTCGGATTTCTTGTCTAAGATCTTGGATAGTTTCCTCATGCTTTTGAATGTTATCAAGATTCTCTCCTACAACAGCTGGTATTACTGATAATTCGTTCATTTCATCACGAATATCTTTAACCCAAGCGTCTATATTATCACGAAAGTTTAACATCGCTTGATCCATTTTAATCATTGTTATCACCTCTTTTCACTGTAATATAATGTGAAATTTTTTGTATACTCATTGTAATTATGAGCTACTAATATACATAATTGTATACTAATATATAAACTTTTCGGTTTTTTTAAAGCTTATTAAAGATAATATTACACCATTGCCAGGCATAAACTGCCTCTCAACTTCGGCTAAAAAAGCCTCAGGTCGACGAGCATTTTCTGCGAAGCCTTTCAATTATGCAATTCAGGCAATAGTGTAATTTATGTTTTTATTTGTAAAATTTCGTTTTTTATTTATAAACACTGTAATTAAGAGGTGACGAAAAAGGCAATATTTATATAGTAATTCAGCTATACTATTTTATATTAAACTACTTGAGAGGAAGAAAAAATGGAAATAACCCCTTATGGAACAAGTCCTATTATAGTAGGTCAAAGATTTGATAGTCGTAATATTCCAAAATCTGTACCTGAAAATTCTAAAGATACTTTTACTAGTTCTAAAGTTTCACCTTATGATGTTGTTGCAGGTGCAGCATTTCCAACATTTGAAAGTGTATTAAACAAAATTTTAGATACTATTAATGTTGATTATAGAGTAAATGAAACATCTGAACAAGATGGACAAATGTCTGATGACTATCGAGGCTAAGAAAATCAAACAAGATTTAATTCGGCAACATGGATATATGAAAGAAATTCTAGATTATATTGGGTCTGATTTAAGATATCTTGCATTGCCAATTTTACGATTAATTGAAGATTCTGATTATGGTAAAAATGAATTAAATGTAAGTTTAGATTGTTTAGTTGGTAAGGATTTAAAGATTTATAAGAATAACGGATTAGTTAGTGATGGAAAAAAGAGTTTAAATGGTTATGTTGATCCTTTTGAACTTGTTTATAATGCTGCTAAGCATATATTTGAAGAATATGGGATGATTTTATCAAATGGACAAGAGTTAATTTATGTTCCTTATGAGAAAGCTCATGAAGCTGAAGTGATTGATTTCCCTGAAATTGTTGAATATGAAGAAGTTGTTAATTCTGTTTAAATTTATAATGTTTAATTAGGTCATATGTTATAAAACCAGCTGTTATGAAAAAAGAATAACAAATATTTCTTCCCATTGTTAATTCTTCTAAAAAAGTTTGATTTTCAAGCATAGATAATGATAATGAATATATAGGATGAAACAAAATTCCTTTTACAACAGAATGTTTTATGTTATATCCTAGATTTATTTCTTTAATTTCTTGTTCTAAATTTTCCATTTTATTTCACCTATAAAACATTAATAAACCTATTAATGCGCCTGATCCTAGTCTTGACGCTACTACATAAATTTTATTTTTACTTTATCAACATAATCAAACATTTCACTACCTCTTTTAAGAGCCATTAAACAAGATACCAAAGATAAATTTATAGAATTTTCATTTAAAATATCTGGTTTAAGTTCAATTGCTTCTTTAATTAGTTTAACAGGTTCTTCACATGTTTGTTTCATAGTGTAAAAACTTTCAAAATTTATTTGGTTTCCCGCTAAAATAACTTTTTTATAAGCTTTTTCTTGATTACCCAATTTTTTTTTCAAATCTTTACTAATTATATGTTGTCCATTTATTAATGGAACTTGCCAACCTTTATAGTCTAAATTATTCATAGTTTCATGATCTTTTATCACTGTTATTGTCTTAATTCCATTATTTTTAAGTAAGTATTCTCCTTTAAATCTTGAAATTTTATTAGCCTTTTTTGAAACTAAATAAGATTCAAACAATCCGTTTTTATCTGCATCAATATTTATTACTTTTGCACATTCATCAGTCACTTTTTTATTACCAAAATTTATATCTGCTTTTATACAATTAACATCATAAGAATTAACAGATGAACGATCAAGATTATTGCTAATTTGTTCTTCTAAGTGATTATTATATTGGTTTAAAATTGTAACTCCTAAACCTAGTCCACCTAAAACAAAACCAGCAATATTTAAAATTTTCTTCTTATCAATACTTTTCGTATCTTTTACAATTTTCTTATACATTTTATCTTCCTCTCAAGTAGTTTAATATAAAATAGTATAGCTG
>JBHPGL010000146.1:0-3189 GCA_042570655.1 Nanobdellota archaeon
AAAAATTTAGATGAAATTAAGAAAAATATTGCTAAAGATAATATTAAAATATATGTGCTTGATGAATATAAGTCAATGTATGTTTTTATTACACCTAAACAGGTTTGTTTAGCATTAACTTATTTAAATCAAACAACAGGATTAATTATTAACAATAAAAAGATAATTGAATTATATAATAAGTTGTTTGATGATGATGTACAAAGGTCTAAGTCAATTGAAAAATTTATTTCTAAGATAGAGAGAAGTGTTAAATAAAAATTATTATTTTTCTAAATAAAATGTTAACGCGCTCCGTGTTACTTGTAAAATTGAATGATGACAAACGTTAAGGAAAACAGAGTTTTCCTAATGTTCCCAATACTAACGTGTGGGAACAAGTCTTCACACCAGGAATTATAATTAGGAGTACTTCGCATGGCGTTAACATTTTTTATATTAAAAATAGAAAAAAAACCAAACTTTTTTAAATGAACCCCTGTTTCTTGAAAATAATGACAGAACTAATCATATGTGAAAAACCTAGCGCAGCTAAAAAAATAGCAGAAGCACTCGCCGATGGAATCGCTAAAAAAGAAAATATTAACTCTGTTCCATTTTATAGATTAGAACATAAGGGGAAAGAAATTATTGTTGGTTGTGCTGTAGGTCATCTTTATACTGTTGGAGAAATTGAAAAAACTCCATGGTCAAAATTTCCAGTATATGAAGTAGAATGGGTACCTACATCTCAAAATAATAAATCTGCTGAATTTTCTAAAAAATATTTAAACGCATTAAAAAAACTTGCAAAAGAATCAAAAGAATTTACAGTAGCTTGCGATTATGATATTGAAGGAGAAGTTATTGGATTAAACATTGTTAAGTATATATGTAAAAAGAAAGATGCTAACAGAATGAAATTCTCAACATTAACAAAAAATGATTTAATTAAATCTTATGAAAATAAATCTAAAACATTAGATTGGGGTCAAGCAAATGCAGGTGAAACAAGGCACGTACTTGATTTTTTTTATGGTATTAATATGACAAGAGCGTTAACTGGCGCTATTAACAAAGCAACTGGCGGATTTAAAGTTTTATCTTCAGGAAGGGTTCAAGGACCTGCTTTGAAAATTGTAGTTGATAGAGAAAAAGAAATTAAAGCATTTGTACCAGAACCGTTCTGGCAAATTGAACTTAATGGAAATATTAAATCTAATGAAATTAATGCATTACATATAGTTGATAAGTTCTGGAAAAAAGAAGAAGCTGATAAAGTAATGGAAAATGTTAAGGGACATGATAAAGGAAAGATTTCTAAAAATGAAAAGAAACAGTTTAAACAAAATCCCCCTGTTCCATTTGATTTAACAAGTTTACAAATTGAAGCTCATAGATTATTTAGAATTAAACCAAAAGAAACATTAGATATTGCACAAACACTTTATACTGGTGGTTGGATATCTTATCCAAGAACATCATCTCAAAAGTTACCTGAACAATTGGGATTTAAGAAAATATTTGAACAGTTAAAAATGCAAGAATTTTATGCAAAACTTTCAGAAATGATTTTAAAATTGGCAAAACTTGTTCCTAACGAAGGTAAGAAAAAAGATGATGCTCACCCTGCAATTTATCCTACTGGAATTGCTCCAGGAGATATTAGTGAAAGGGAATTTAAAATTTATGATCTTATAGTTAAAAGATTTTTTTCAGTATTTGGAGAACCTGCGACTAGAGAAACAAATACAATTATAATTGATGTTAATTCTGAAGAGTTTATTACAAAAGGAACAGTTACAGTTGAAAAAGGATGGCATGTTTATTATGTTCCGTATGTAAAATTAGAAGAAAATGAATTGCCTGTAGTAAATGTTGGTGATGAAGTTGATATTGAAGATATTACACAATTGTCAAAAGAAACTCAACCTCCAAAAAGGTATACTCAGGCTTCTATTATTAAAGCTTTAGAAAAGAAAAATCTAGGTACAAAAGCAACACGAGCAACAATTATTGAAACTTTATTTGCTAGAAGTTATGTTATTGGAGATAATAATATTGAAGCTACTGAACTTGGAATTAAAACTACTGATACTTTAGAGAAATATATGCCAGATATCTTAGATGTAGATTTAACCAGACATTTCGAAGAAGAAATGGAAAAGATTAGAAAAAAAGATCTTACTCCTGAACAAGTTCTTGAAGAAGCTAAGAAAATTATATCAAAGATTATTGGTGAATTTAAATCAAATGAAAAGTTAATTGGTGAAGAATTATCAGGTGCTAACAGAGAAGCTATTGAAATAGCAACTAATGTTGGAAAGTGCCCTAAATGCGGTAAAAATGATCTTATTATTAGAAAAGGTAAGTTTGGAAAATTTATTGGATGTAGAGGTTATCCAGATTGTCAAACCATATTTAATATACCTAAAAAAGGAACTGTTAAACCTACTGGAGAAGTATGTGAAAAATGTAATCATCCTGTGGTTGAAGTAAAACTTCCTAAAAAAGGTCCTCAAAAATTTTGTATTAATCAAGATTGTGAAACTAGAAAGACTACAGATGAAGAAGGTACTGTTCTTGAAGAAGAATCTTATCCTGAAGAAGGTATGGAATGTCCTAATTGTGGTAAAGGTAAGATGGTTTTACGTAAGAGTTTTTATGGACAGTTTTTAGGGTGTAACAATTATCCAAGATGTAAAACAATGATGAAGATTGTAGATGGAAAGGTTGATACTACCCCTATAACTCCTAAAGCCAAGAAGAAAAAGGTTAAGAAGAAAAAAGCTAAGAAAAAGAAAGCTGTTAAGAAGAAAGTTAAAAATAGTTAATAAAAATCAAATTCTACATATAAAATATTATCATAAAAAGAAAATTTTATTTAACAATACTTTTTACTTTATCAACAAGTTCTGGTTGGATATAATGATGAATTGTTACATTATAATTTTCTTTCCAAACACCTTCTTTTTTATTATAACTTCTATGACCTAACTTTTCTGCAATTGATAGAAATAATTCTTTCATTTCATCTTTTGTTGCTGTTTGATGATTTTTCAGGAAATCTTCAGTAGTTTGAGTTGCATAATGAGATCTTACTATATGAGGATAGAATTCTTTACCGCAATATTTTTTAAATGCTTGTTTAAAATTCATATCTGATAAAGGATGTTCTGATTTGAACTTTGTAAACACAAAAGATCTTTT
>JBHPGL010000147.1:0-3183 GCA_042570655.1 Nanobdellota archaeon
TTATCAATATTTAAATTATTATGTTATTTATTTTGCAATTTATTGATAATTTACAAAAAATTTAAAAAGAAAGGAACAAATCATCATATTTATGGCGGTAGTGGTGTAGTCCGGCAGCACTGGAGACTGTGGAATTATTATTTTTTTAATAGTGATGCATAAATCTCCCAGCTCGGGTCGATAGAAGGATGAACTATCGCGAGAATTCAAATTTGCTGGAATTAATAAAATTTAGCAATTGAAAGTCCCGGCTACCGCCCTTTTCATCCAAATTGAATCCATAATTTTATCTTTTTTATATATTAATGCTAGATGGTTAATAACATTTTCATATAAATATTGATAATTTTTTTTAGATATACTAAATTCAGTAATTGAACATCTTCCAATAAATTTTCTTTCTGCCAATTTAGATTCTTTTATTCTAATATGATTATTAACTCCACATTTAAGTATTTTCTTTAAAGATTCTATTAACTGTATGGGTTTATTTTTATTAGAAATTCTAATTTTACATTGTGGATATTTTTTGTTAGATATTCTTACATCTCCATCACCGTCAATTATTCCTGCAAGATAGGCTCCAAATAATTTTGGTGAGTTTAATATCCAATCTGGAGGGATCGGTTCAATAAAATTTATGTTTAATTTCCTAAAAACAGGTAATAAGTTTTTACAACCAAAGGAATATTCATAAGCAGGAAATATATTTTCATTCAAAGTTTTAAAATTAGATCCTTTAATATTAAATAATTTTTGTGATATTTGTTCAAATTTTTTTTGCATGGGTAACGATTTTTCACCTACTCTTAATGCAATTTGATATCTTAAGACACCTATACTTTTAACAAATTGTCTTTTAAAGTATGCATCTGATTGGGCAACACCAATCCAGTATGCCATATCATTAGATATAAATTTTTTATCAGATAAATTTTCTAAAGTCATTTTACATCACAAATTTAATATATGAAACTATTTAATTGATTTTTATTTATATACTTGACGACAGAATGTCCAGTGTCCAGTGGAAAAATCATTATTTATTGTTGAAATTTTTATATATAATTGAGTAAAATTAGTAAAAAATTTAGTCTCATAAAATACCAATTATCTTGATATTTTAAATATTTCATTCCTTCTTACAAACACATATGGGAGTATATAGAAAATAAAATAAACTATTCCTATTACAATTGGACTCCTAACTAAAACGTGTTCTAATCCTAAATCTGTTGCAAATAACTGCGCAAACCTTACCATGAAAAAGATTGAAATAAAAGCAATTGCTGGAATAAATAATCCTGCTATTACATGTTGTCTTGGATTTAATTTTTCAAGATCGATTAATAATAGAGTAAATAGCGCTCCAAAACCCAATGCGATTAAAGCTATCATAACATAAAAGACGAAACCTTCAATTGTTATTAGAGGAACAACTAAGATTGTTACAACTAAATTGCCGAGAATTGCTATTAATATTGAAAAAAAATAGACAAAAGATTCAAAAAATTTTTTTGATTTAGATTTATTTTTTTCTGCCTGATGCAGAATTTTCATGGTTTTTTGAATTTCTGCCTCTGTCCACCCTTTTTTTCTTAATTTTTGTTCTGAAATCATTTTAATAAACTTTTAATAATATTTTTAAATGAATTATTAGATGAATGATTGATTTTAATTTCTTCTTCATAATTGTCTCCAACTAAATGTGAAGCTAATTTTTTAAATGCAATTGTAGATTTTGTATTTGGATGCGAATATACAACTGGATGTTTAATAAATTGTGATTCCCTAACAGATTCGTCATAAGGTATTGTGCCTAATATTTTTGTTCCTAAAAATGTTTCGATATTTTTAACTTGTAATTCTAAATTATCGTGTCTGGCCATATTAACAACAACTCCATAAACATTTGCATTATATTTTTCTGCTGCTTTAATTGCTCTTAAAGTATCGGTTACACAAGGTAAGTCTGGAGTTGTTACAAAAATTAACCAGTCAAGATGGTTGATGATTTTCATATTGTCGCTAAAGAAAGAACCCATATCCAATAAAACAAGTTCGGTTTTTCCATTTAAATCTTGAATAATGTTGCTAAGATTCTTAATATCAATATTTTCAATATCTGGCATTGAAATTGAGCCAGGTATGATTTTTAATCCTGATGGATGCATATACACTGATTCTGACAATTTGTTTTTGCCATTAATTGCATGGTGAACTGTAACAGGTAGTCTTGGCATTCCTAAAAAGAGACTTATATTTGGAGTATGTAAATTTGCATCTAGAACCATTACATCTCTACCAAAAATAGTGAAAGCAGTTGCAAGGTTTATTGAAGTTGTTGTTTTACCAACACCGCCTTTTCCGCTAACAATTCCAATAAACTTAGTTTGGTTCATTTTATTAAAGATTCAAGATATTCTTGATAACCTATTAATTTGCTTTTATAATACTCTTGTACAACGTCAATATCAAGTTTATAAATTGTACCGTCTTCACATAATGCTGTCATGGCAACATGTCTTCGATATTCTTGATCTTTTTCGAATTTTGCTCTCATAATTTTTCTCAGCATTAAATAGAAGTTTATCATTTCAACAATTTTTTCGTCTTTATATAAGTCTTTTACATTTGTACATCTTAAACCTGGTGCATTAGGTAAAGAACTAATTTCTTTTGTCTTCTTTTTTTCTTCAAGAAGCCCTTCAATGATATAGTCAAAGAAATTTATCATTCTTTGTACAACATGTCTAATTACATCAACAGTTCTTGTATATTTAAGACTAACATAGATTAAATGGTCTACTCTTTTAAGTTCAGCTTTTGCATCATCTATATAAGATTGAAATGTTTCAGTAAGTTTGTCTTTACCCATTTATTCCTCCAATTTAATCATTTTAATAATAAAAGCTTTATCTAATTTATATATGTTTTGCTTTTTTTTAGGCATATTCAAAATCTCTCGTTCGCAACAGGCATGTCTAATGCTTCGCTTTAAATGCCTGCGACCCGGCCTCTCAACTGAAAATTTCATTTTCTGGTCGATTTGTACATACTGTGTAACTAGTCAAATATGCGAATCAGGCAATGGTATTGATTATATTTTTTACTACTATAATATTTGAGAAAAGTTTAAATAAACCATATTTTATTAATATTCTATGAAAAAAGAGATTGAAT
>JBHPGL010000148.1:0-3115 GCA_042570655.1 Nanobdellota archaeon
ACATGATATTTGATAATTTAAGCATGCATGCACATCAAAGACATATTAATTATTTTAATAAAGAAAAATCAAATATAAAAAAGAAATTAAAAAAATTAAGCTGCTTCTTGTAATTCTTCGTCTTCAATTCTATATTTCTTTTGAGCATACTCTCCGAAGAAAGGCAATATTTTTTCAATTGAAACAGCATCACCCATCTTTTTATACACTTTTTTATCTGCAGGAGAATAATTAGCAATACCTTCTGTAATGAAGTCTTTAATTTTATCAACATGCTTTTCTCTTAGAGGTGCTAATATCTTTTGCTGTATGGTTTGAACATATCTTTTAGTTGGTTCTTCAATCAATTTACCTAAAACTCTATGATCAATTTCATCAACATCATCTAATTGTTGTTTTATTATATCTCTAGAAACTCCAAACATTTGTTCAACTAAATAATCAGCATGACTATTTCCATACTTATCTGTTTTATTTTTTAAATCTTCAAATTCCCCTTTTTTATAATTAAAATGTCTTTGATGTGCATGCATGCTTAAATTATCAAATATCATGTCACCAATTTTATTTTTTTCTTCCTCATTAAATTTGGTTTTATATACAGGAGCTCCATTTTCATCATGTGTAACAACACCTGGCATAGAAAAAAAACCTGCAAGCATATCTTTCTCAATATAATCAAGTTTATGATTTTTATCCATATTTGCTAAATTTGTTGCAATTTCTTCAAGATTTGGTTCAGTCATAGTAATTTCACCTCTTATAAATATAATAATATAAATTCATTTTATCTTATTATATAATATTTTCTATTTTGAAATGGTACTATGCTGATAAAATTGTCCCAAAAGTATATTCTCTAGTATACATTTATTTATAAATCGATTTTAGCTTTATTATTATTATGAATTATATATCATAGGGTGATTATATGACTAAAAAATCAAAGAAAAATGAAAGTAAAAAAAAGGAAAAGAAAGAACTTTCTCCTCAAGAAAAGATGATGCAGGAAGCAGAACAAAAACTTCCGAAAGAAGCTCAAGAAAAATTAAAGAAAATTAAAGAAAAATTAGATGAGTTTCAAAAACAAGTTGTTGATAAATTCGACAAATACATTTCTGGTATTGCGTTATTGCCTCCAAATAAACCTAAAGAAGGCGAAAAACCAGACGAAAAAATCAATGTTTTAGTTCTAGTAGACGATTCAGATTCACAAAAAATGTCAAAGATGGAACTTAAACAAAAACTTTCATCTATTATTGAAAGTATTGGAAAAAGTATTGACGAAAATCTGAATATACAAACAATTATACATACTGAAATCTGGCAAAGTTGTTATGATGCAAAATACGATTTATTACAAATGATTGCTATGTCAGCTCCAGTTTATGATACAGGTATTTTAGCTACAATTAAAGTAATTGAAGTCCATAAAACAATGGTTCTGAAGAAATTTGAAAAATATATAGTTTCATATGTTCTATCAGGTTCAATTATGAAAGGTAGAGCAAAACCAGAATCAGATATAGATGTTTTCATTGTTATTGATGATACAGATGTAAAACGAATGACAAGAGCAGAGTTAAAAGATAAGTTAAGAGCCATTATTATAGGAATGGGTATTGAAGCAGGTGAAATTACAGGTGTAAAAAATAAACTGCATGTACAAACTTGGATTTTAACAGATTTCTGGGACGGTTTAAAAGAAGCACATCCAGTATACTTTGACTTATTAAGAGATGGTGTTCCTTTCTATGATAGAGGAATATTCATGCCATGGAAACAATTGCTGCAAATGGGACGTATTAAGCCGAGTCCTGAGGCCATAGATATGTTCATGGGGTCTGGCGATCAAATCCTGAAAAGAGTAACGTTTAAATTAAACGAAATTGGTATGGAAGATACTTTCTTATCAATATTAACACCTACTCAAGCAGCTATAATGTTGTACGGACTTCCACCTCCAGCTCCAAAAGAAACATGCGATGTTTTGAGAGAAATTTTCGTTCAGAAAGAAAAAATGTTGGATGAAAAATATGTAAAAATGCTGGAAAAGAATTATAGAGTTCGAAAAGACATTGAACATGGTAAAGTTAAAGAATTATCAGGTAAAGAAGTTGACGAACTTTTATCTAATGCAAAAGAATATTTAGAAGTAATTAAAGATTTGTTCAAGAAAATTCAAGAAAAGAAAGATAAAGAAGATATGGTACATTTATATGATACAACAGTTTCAATTGTAAGAGACATTTTAAGATATGAAGGTGTTGAAAAAGTAAATGATGCAGATATCTTAGCTAAATTTGAAGAAGAAATGGTAATTAGCGGTAAAATACCTAATAAATTTTTAAGAGAACTTGAAAATATAATTAAAGGAAAAGCTGATTATGATAAAGGTAAACTTACAAGAAACGAAGTATTAGACCTTAAAAAGAACAGCCAGGAATTCCTTAAATTTATGGTTGAATATCTTCAAAGGAAGAGAGGAAAAGACCTTGAAAGAGCAAGAATCAGGATTAAACATGGCGATAACTATGGAGAAGTTCTTCTTTTAGATGATCATGCATTTGTTATCTATGATATTGATAAAGAAAGTGAACCAATCTTGAAAGCAAAGATTAAAGAAGATGGTTCTTTAGCAACTAGAAACGATTCTAACTTGGAAGAGATGGAAAAAGCTCTAGCAAATGCTAAGTTGCCTAAAAAGGCTTTCATAAAAGAACCTTTGTTTGAAAGCATTAAAGAGATCTTTGGTAAAAACGTAGAAATCTTGGTAAGCAGATAATTTATTTATTATCTTTTTTATTTATTTTAAAATAATTTTATTTTCTATCTTTATTTCCTTTCTTTATTACTTTTTTTATTCATGAACGAATATTCATAAGATTTAATTGTCATTCCAAAACCACCGTCTAGAATCATGTTTCCAGATTCAATTACATCTCTAATAGGTCCAAAAATAATACCATCGCATACACTCCATCTAGCTGTCATAAAAATTAATTCATTCTCATGATTATGACTGTCAAAATTATAATCTAAATTATTATTGCTTTTACAATATTTTTGAATATTTTGACTAAACGCATTTAATTTTTGATTGTCTCCATTTTTT
>JBHPGL010000149.1:0-3079 GCA_042570655.1 Nanobdellota archaeon
AAGTTGTACAAAATTAGTTAAATATTTTATGAATAAATTTAATATCTCAATTTCAACTGCTGAAAGATTAGTATATCTAAAAAAAGAATGGTATCCACTTGTTTTTATTTATGAATTATTATTATTAACAAAACGACAAAATATAAAATTTCAAATTCAAGATGAAATAGAATTTTTAAAAGTTAGTCAACCCCCTGTAAAAATTATTAAACCTCCTAAATATTTATCATCTAATATTTGTAAAATTATAGGTGCACATACAGCCGATGGAACTCTCAATAATCATTATTTTTCTATTTGCGATGGTTATATGGAAAATCTCATTAAATTTAGAGAATGGATAATGGATGAATTTAATTTATTTCCAAAAATTAGAACAATTTCAAATAAACAATGGGCAATTTCTTTTAATAATAAAATTTTTTCAAGATATCTAAATAAAATATTCAAATACCCATCAGGATGCAAACAATATACAACAGGAGAACCAGATATAATAAAAAATTCTCCAAACACATATAGGAAGGCTTTTGCTTTAGGCGCATTAACATTTGAAGCAGGTATAGGTATGAAGCACCAAATAGAATTTTGTGTTGCTAGTAAAAAATTTAGAGATGATATTAGTAATATTTTATACCTATTTAAAATTCAACATAATTGTATGGTCTCAAAAAGTTCAAATTATTGGAGATTTTGGAGTAATACCTTAATAAAAGGAGAAGCATTTAAATGGACAAATTTCTTTGAACCTGAAACAGAAAAATGGTTCAAATTAATTGATTACATTAATGGTTATTCAAAAGAAGTTAGTTCTTTTAATGAAGCTTTAATCATATTTGATAAAGTTTATCCTAAAAAAACACCAAGTAAAGTAACTTTAAAAGATATTTTATTAGCTTTAAGAGAATTAAGACAAACTCATCGTTATGAATTAGCAAGTTATTTAGCAAATAGACTTAAACTAAATTCCTTTGGTGGAAAATGGGCACATTCTTTGAAGCATTATTTGGATATTTTAAAAAATGCAAATGTAATCTTAGTTAAAAAAGGAAAATTTGGTAAGAAGAAATCTTTTGGTTCAATCATTCGTGATATTTATATTTTTAATGAAAAAATTAAAGAATGGAGGCTTCCTGAGAGATAAAAACTCAAACAAAACTATCTGCTTTTGCTTAATTCTCTAAATATTTTCCCCTTAATTCTTCAATAAATACAGGCGCTTCATTATTAATCCTTAAATATTCTAAACGTTCCTTGCCATCTTTAAATTTTGGAAATGATTCATATGCATCTTGAGTAATAAATTTATCCATCCCTTTCTTTGAATAAGCTCTTTCCATACCCATACTTATTAAACATTGATCAAAAAAATGATTTTTTAAACTTTCAACATATAATGTTTTTCCTGGATCTTCAAATTTTGGTTCCATTCCTTGAAATGTCTGTTCACCTTTAGTATGTTGGGTAATTGCCACATTAGCAACATTATACACATTTTCTTTTATTACTTTCTTTAAACAATCTGCAAGACCTTCATCTGTATCTAAATCAAAATCTCCCTTATAGACTAAAACATTAGTAATCAATTCATCCCATTTACAAAATTCAGTTATAGTTCCGATCATAAAAATTACCTCACATGATTTTAATAAAAATTACACCCTTTTTTAATAGCTAAGCTACTTTTATTTATAAATTTTATGATTATTCACCCAAACCATCCCTATAAATCTTAAACAATTCAGATTTAAATTCTCTTGGAATATCTGCCTCATAAATCTTAAAAAACTTTTTCATTAACTCATCCTCTCTTGCCCGAGCTTCTTTTAAAAATTTCTTTTCAAACAAATCCATCAAAGCTCCCTTAAAACCTTTTTTGTAAGCCAAATAAAAGGATAACAACTGTTCATCTCTTGCTCCCTTACTCTTTTCATAACAATCAACTTCTTTCCCATCAAACAAACAATAATGTTTAAGATATTTCTTCTGCAACAAATTAGTGTGAAACCCAACTCGCTCCAAATGTTCTTCACCTTCTGAAACATTTTTACTTACAGCTTTAATCATTAATTGCAATCTTGCACATTTATTACAATCATGACACCACCTTTTCTCCCGAGAAATGTCTAAACAATCACAGCAAATTAAAAACTTAGTATATTCTTTGTAACGATTAAACAATATTTTCATGATAGCTATATTAGTTAAAGGTTTAATAACACTCAAAACCGATACAGTTCCGTTAGTCATCATCTTAGTCATAATACTTTGTTGTTTCTGCCATTCATCTGTTTGATCATAAGAAGGAAAAGTTGAGTAACCATCTTTGTTCATAAAACTAAAATTCATATTTTGTTGATTGCCAATAACAATATATCTTGCATTAAAATAATTTGTAATTGGTAAAGAAATAAAACAAAATCCAGTTATCATATGCATGTAAGGTAAAGTACTTTCTTCTGCATCCCAAGTTTCAAAATCATTTAGTTGTTCAATTTCATTAATAACTTTAATAACTTTATTTCCAAATCTCTCAGAAACTTGATCAATAAAATCCATTTTAATTTTATTTTCAGGCGGACTAATAGTATCATTTATGTAAACACAAACAGGTTTTAATCCTAGTTCATTACAAACAGCAAGTGTCATAATGGAATCTTTCCCGCAAGATAATGGAACAACAGCTTTGTAATCACCTTTTTGATGAAAATTTGGCATCTTTACATTATCACTGTGAAAATCATATTTAATATTCATAAATCTCTTAATAATCTTAGATGTATCAATCTTATAATCTGTAACAGAATGAGCTATACTTCTAAAAACAACTTTATCAAACTGATTTTTAAATAAAGGTGAAGCAGTACTATAATTAAGTTCTTTAAAATCAGCTACAATAGCCATGTTAATTGTTAATAAATGCGATAAATTATCAATTAGAACATTTTTAATAGGATATTTTTTCCAAATATCCTTTGGATAAATTAGACTTTTATTCTTCTTATCAAACAAAATCTCAAATCCAACACCATTTTCATTTACATCCTAATCCATATATAGTGTCTGTAGGGTATATAAA
>JBHPGL010000150.1:0-2926 GCA_042570655.1 Nanobdellota archaeon
GCAATAATGTTAGTTGGATTTTCTTTTATTACATTAGGAGCTTTATTTTCTTTAATAATCCCTGGATTGTTTAAGATTGGTTTTACTCCAGGAGGATTTGATAATTTTAGTACTTTTTTTCCAATAGGTTTTGGGATAACGACTTTACTTTTAACGATATTTTATATCTCTGAAATGTTTTTTGGTTGGGAAGATATTACTTTTTTAGCTGAAGAGACTAAAGATGCTGAAAGAGTTATTCCAAAAGCAATAACTAGGGGAACGATGATTGCTGTTGCTTTTTCATTAGTGTTTAGTTTTATTTTATTAAGTGTGATTAGACCTGCTGTATTAGGAGGGTCTGATGTGCCATTAAAAGCTGTTGCAGAGGGTATAGGATTTTCTCCAATTTTATTATTAGTTTTAACAGGATTAATATTTTTAGCTTTAATTGGAGGTATGGCAAGTCAAAGTGTTTCTTCGCCAAGATTGTTACTTGCTCTTGCAAGAGATAAATTGTTTCCTAGAACATTTGCAGACATTCATCCTAAAAATAAAACACCTTACAAAGCAATTATATTTATGGGGTTGTTGACTTCTGTTGTTGTGATACTTGCTGTTGGTAATATTGAAACTTTAGTTGGAATGTTAGTTCCTGTTGAATTAATCATGTATTCTCTTGTTATGTTAGCTGTTGTTGTATTACGTTATAAAAAGCCTGATCATCCTAGATATTATAGAGCGCCTTTAGGTAAGATATTGCCAATATTTATTGTAATGATAAATATTGCATTAGTTGTGTTATGGGTGAATATTCAAGAAAATGTTTTCTGGATATTTGCAGGAACAATTGCTTTGATAGGATTTGGAATTCCAATTTATTTATTGGTTAATGCATATTATGATCCTAAAGCAATAAGATGGACTCTTGATAAAACTGGTTATTTAACTTCATTTTTTGAAAGGTTAGTTGTACCTAGATGGGTTAGGAAAAGAGTTTTATTATTATTGGGAGAAGTTGAAGGAAAAAATGTATTAGAGTTTGGTTGTAATGTTGGAACTGTTACTGATGAGATTGCGAAAGCTGTTGGACCAAAAGGAAAGGTTTATGGTACTGAAATGTCTTTAGGTCAATTAAAGATAGCTCAAAAAAGGATGAGGAAAAAAGGTCATGGTCATGTTAAGTTGGTTCATGATGTACATCATCATAAAAGAGTTCATCCAATTGTTCCTAAAGTTGATGCTATTGTTGCAGTTGGAACTTTATCAAATTTAAGTGATATTGATAATGTGTTAAAGCATATGCATGTTAGATTGCCTCAAGGCGGCAAGATAATTGCTGTTGAATATGATAAATTTTTTAGAATTTTACCTAATGTAGAATGGTTAAATACTAATCAAAAGATTGTTGATTATTTTCATAAGAATGGTTTTGCTGTTAAAGTTGAACGGTTTCAAGGATTATTGTGGGAATATATTTTTATTTATGGGATTAAGTTTGAGAAAGATGTAGGTATACCTGTTATTTGATTTCAAATTAATTCTTTTTAACTTTATCCATCAAATATACAATGAGATACATAAAAGGTGTATCTAAAATTGCAATCAATAATTTAACAACATATGTTCCTATAATTAATGGTAATATCGGGAATACTCCATAAAAAGCTATAAAACTAAATATGACCGAATCAAACAATTGACTAACTGCAGTTGAAGCATTATTTCTTAACCAAAGATGTTTTCCTTTTGTTATTTTTTTCCAGAAATTAAACGCCCAAACATCATGATGCTGACTTATTAGATAAGCAATTAATGAAGCTAGAACAATTCTTGGTGTTAATCCTAATACTATCGAGAATGAATTTGAAAAATCTTGTGCAAAAGGTGCTGGCTGCCAATTTATAGCTATTAATAGAGAAATTACTAAAATAATGTTTGCGAAAAAACCTGCCCAAACAGCTTTTCTTGCAGTTTTTCTTCCCCATTTTTCTGAAATTATATCTGTAATTAAAAATGTTGATGAGAATACAATTATACCTGCCGGAACTGTAAATGGTCCAAACATTACTATTTTATTAGCTAAAATATTTGCAATTACAATTAATGATGCCATTATAGCAATTGTATATTCAACACCATATTTTTTTCCTAAAACTCCTGCTAATGATGAAATAAATAAAGTTGCAAGTATCCATAAGATTATTATGATCATATGTTTTTGTTTTGGTACCAATATTTATAAAGTTTTCCCATTTTCCAGATAATATGTCATTTAAAGAATATATAGATGAAATTGTTGAAATTTTGAAATCTGAAAAATTAGATAAAGATAGATTGTCTAGATTGAAAATTAAGTTGTGTAGTAAACATAATGTTAAAAAAATTCCTACTGATATTCAGATTTTGTTAAATGCTAATTCTGAGGATTTAGTTTGGTTAAAAAAATTGTTGCAGACAAAACCAACTAGAGGATTGAGTGGAGTAGCAGTTGTAGCCATCATGTCCGCACCCTATAAATGTCCTCATGGTGCTTGCATTATGTGTCCATCCAAAACAGATGAAGGTGTTCCGCAAAGTTATACAGGTAGAGAACCTGCATCAATGAGGGGACTTAGAAATAAATTTGATGCATATTTACAAGTGTTTAACAGACTTGAACAATATATTGTTACTGGTCATGTACCTGATAAAATTGAACTCATTATTATGGGTGGAACTTTTCCAAGTTTTCCAAAAGGTTATCAAGTTGATTTTGTAAAAGATGCGTTTCAAGCAATGAATGATTTTAGTTCGATGTTTTTTAAGAAAGGTAAGTTTGATATTATTAAGTTTAAAAAATTCTTTTTATTACCTGGAGAAGTTGGTAGTGTTGAAAGGACAAAGGAAATTCATAGGAGATTATTTGATTTGACCTATTGGCAGGTACAACCTTGCCATATAAAAT
>JBHPGL010000151.1:0-2922 GCA_042570655.1 Nanobdellota archaeon
GTATTATCTTCATTTAAATCTGATAAAATATTTAATAGTGCTCCTGAATAATTCCCCCTAATTAAAATATCGTCGTAACTTAAATCCATTTGACTAGATGTCAATAAAAATGATTCAAGGTCTTTTAATGTAAGATCTGTAATTTTTTCTCTTGTTACTCTATATAGTTCTTTGTATAATGAATCATATAGAGGGGTATTATTAATTTTTTGAACATTTTCATTATTTAGTAAATAATTAAGTAAATCCATAAGATTATCTACCATAGTTGAATCTGCTGGGATTATTTCTCTTTCTTCTCCTCCTAAATCGTCTAGGAAGTTAGTAATATTTTGTTCTGTAACTACCATTATTTTATTCCCTCAACTGTTTTTATTAAATACTTAGCGAAATCTTCGCCTTGCAATTCTGAGTCTGGTAATTTTAAAATAGTTTCAATTGAATATTTTTTAGAAAGTTTATTGTATTCTGTTTCTGCTTGTTTTCCAGTTATTATTTTTTTAGCAATATCTTCAATGTAATATGGTCTATCTTCACCAACACAAATTACCTTTTTAACAATATTCATTCTGCCAAAAGGAATACTTTGAATATTATCCTTCATAACAACTGTATCAAATTCAGTGCCTTTATTGCCTATACCAAAAGCCATCTTACAATCATTATTAATAAAAACTGTATTATTTACTTTTCCTTCCTCATGACCATAAAAATTCATAAATTTTGAATCTTTACAGTTTGCAATTAGAACTAAATCTGCTTCAGCCATTGTTTGACATATTCCACTAACCATAAATTTACCTGTATTATTTAAAAAAATAAAATTGTTAACTTTCCCTTCATTTACTGCAGCTGTTCCTATATGATAACCATTATTATTAAAATAAATTAAATTTTTTACTTCACCATTTTCTGAAGCGATATTTATTCCAATTCGGTTTCCTTTATTATTTATTAATGCAACTAAATTTGCTTTACTTTCATATGAAGCAATATAACTGCCTATTTCATCACCTTCAAAATTGTCAATGATTAAAGTATCAATATTTCTAGCAAGAGAAAATAAACTGTCAAATCTATTTCCATATCCGTTTATGTAAAAATAGTCTAAATCCAGAATATCAAGTAAAATTGATGTAAAAATGCCATACATCCCTTTAACATAATCATTTGCATCTTTGTTACAGTTTGCATAGATAAAATATTTTAAATCAGATTTATCAATATCAAAATCAATTTCTTTTTTAGTGAATTCTAACATCATGTTATATAAAGCTGGCAATTGTCTTGAATGTATATCTATTCCGTCTTCATCATGTTCATAAAGTAATTTGTGACAGATTGAGTTTAAAATGTCTACAGTAGTGGATTTAGTAGAAGTGATGTCTCGTTCTTCATTTCCTTTTAAATCTTCTAGGAATCTTTCATTCATCTTATTGCCTCTGCTATTTTGATTAAATTGTATGCAAATGTTTCACCTGTACATTGTTCAGGGTTTTCTACAATATCTAGAATAGGTTGAAGGTTTTTTTGTTCAATATAATCATTGAAAGCGTTTTTAGCTTTAATTCCATTGATTTTTTCTTTATATCTTACTCCTTGAATCATATCTCCCCTATTTTTGTTTGTATAAACTTCTCTAACATAAGAAGGTTTGAATCCTATTTTAGTTTCTTCATCTTTAACTTTATAACCAATATTTTCAAATAAGAATAATTTTTTACATGTTCCTCTTAGATTAGCAATCTTTAATCCAAGTCCTTCACCTTTATTTTTTAACAAAACAATTTCATTAACATTGCCATTACCATATCCTATATCACTTCCTACGTATGTGCCTTCATTTTTTGCTATAAATACTAAACCAGCTTTACCATTTGCATGAGCAACATGACCAATTCCATATCCATTATTATTAATTTTTATTATATTTTTTACATAACCTTCCCACGCAATTGCATTGCCAACAGCATGTCCATTATTATTAATTAAAAAAACATTATTAGCATGACCATCATGTGCTCCTATACTACAACCAAGATCACTTCCTTCACTATTTATTATGGCAACTAAATTAACATTTGAACCTTTATTTGCCATATTACCGCAAATATTATTTCCTTTAAAATTTTCCAAAATTATGTTGTCTTTCTTGCTTAGTTTTGAATGAATAAATAAATAAGAATATTCTAATCTATGACCATTCATATAAAATGTGATTCCTTTATTTCGTTCTGATAATAATTGTAATAAAGCACCGGTATAATGGCCAATAAGAATTTTTTCATTTAAATCAATACCATAATTTGTTGAATAAATTAATGTTTTTAAATCATCTTGAGTAAATTTTGTTCTTTTCAATCTTTTTTTTGTTTGGTTATAGATTTTGTCATATGTTCTATGACCGCCACCATTACCCATTACTTTTTCATAATTGTCAATATCAATATTAAGTATGTTAAACATTTCTGACATTAATTTGTCTACATTAGAGTTTTTAACTAGTTTGATGTCCCTTTCTTTATTTCCTTTGAGATCGTCTAGGAATTCAACTGCTACTGCCATTATTTAATCCCCTCTGAGATTTTTATTAAATATTTTGCAAATTCTTCTCCCTTGCATTGTTTTGGATCTAAATTTATAATTGGTTGAAGATTTCTTTTTTTGATAAAAGAATTATAAGCTTTTGTTGCAGGATCATCATCATTTAGATCCCAAATAATATGTAGATTCTCAACTGATTTATTTTTATTTAAATAAAAACTATTATTTATAACATATAAATTATTACAAGTAGTAAAAGCATTCCGAAATTTAGATTTGTCTGAATAATTTTGATTATCTTTTAAAATAATGTTATTTGCCTTTAATTCTGGGTATTCACCATCATCACTTTCATGTGTACTTTTATTATTAGAAAAA
>JBHPGL010000152.1:0-2873 GCA_042570655.1 Nanobdellota archaeon
TTATTATATAATAAAATTGAAAAATGTATTGATCTTGATATGTTATTTGAGAAGATGCCTTGGATTGAAAATCGTCTTAAAGATAAAAGTCATGATGCTGCATTATATGTAGGTATTACATCAACTGATTTTTTTACTGGCCTAGATTATGCAGAATCAGAAAATAATTCTTATTTAATTGCAAAATGGGAAAACCATTCATATGGAGAAACTGGCGGAGTGGGTTGGACAGAATGGTCTATATTATATATTACAAACAAAAATAATCCTGGATCATATAAAGAAATTGAATCAATGGCTGTTAAGACAAGAGATAGGCGTGATCCAAAAAAAGATCAGCATCATCTACAGGGTTATGACAGAGTAAAGATTGTAGGAGCAAGTGATGAAGAAGTAATAGTTAAGTTATATAATCCAAATGATGAATCTATATATAATGGAAGAAAGTTTAATATTAAAAATAAAACAACTATTGGAATAACTCAAAAAACAATGGATGAGAAATATTTAAAAAATGAATAAATAATTATTTTTTAGCTTCAATCTTTGTTTTTCCACCCATATATGGAACTAGAACTTTTGGAATTGTAATTGAACCATCTTTATTCTGATTGTTTTCAAGAATAGCTACCATTGCTCTACTTGTTGCTATAACAGTATTGTTAAGTGTATGAGCAAACCATTTATCTTTTCCATCTGTAACTTTAATATTTAATCTTCTAGCTTGAGCTTCTTCCATATTTGTTAATGAAGTGATTTCAAAATAACCTTCTTTTCTTGGTGACCATACTTCTAAATCACAAGATTTTGCTTTCAAGTCAGCTAAATCGCCTGAACAACATTCAAGTTCACGAATAGGTAGACCTAATTTTTTGAAAACAGTTTTTGAATGTTTGTTCATTTCATCATAAAATTTGTATGAGTCTTCAGGCTGACAAATTACTATCATTTCCTGTTTATGAAATTGATGTGTTCTAAACAAACCTTTTTCATCAATACCATGGCTGCCGATTTCTTTTCTAAAACATACTGAATAACCTGTAATTTTTATTGGTAAATCTTCTTTTCTTAATGTTTTGTTAATAAACATACCAATTAAAGGATGTTCTGATGTTGCTATTAAGAAAAGATCTTCTCCGTCAATTTTGTATGACATTTCTTCAATTTCCTGATGAGAATAAACCCCTGTTAAAACATTTTCTCTAATCATTAACGGCGGTTCTACGTAAAGGTATCCTTGTTCAACCATATAATCTCGTGCAAAATTGATTAGTGCCATATTTAATAATCCAAGATCTCCTTTCAAATAATAAAAACCGTTTCCTGAAGTATCTGCACTAATATCAAAATCTGCTATATTAAGATTTTCTGCAATTTCTACATGTGATTTAACTTCAAATGTGAATTTTTTTGGTTTACCAATCTTTTCAATTTCAACATTTTCTTTATCATTTTTTCCTATTGGAACAGATTTATGAATAATGTTTGGAAGAATGTATAGAATTTCTTTAATTCTTTTTTGAACTCCTGTTCTAATGTCTTCTAATTTTTTAATTTTGTCAGGGATTTCTTTTGCTTCCTTAATGATTTTATCTGCTTTCTTTCCTTCTTTTTTAGCAATGTTTATATCTTGCGATAACTTGTTTCGTTTTGTTCTCAAATCCTGAGAATCTTGCATTAGTTTTAGATTTTCCTTATCTAACTTTAAGATTTCATCTACTAGTGGAAGTTTTTCTTCTTGAAATTTTTTCTTAATATTTTCTTTTACAAGTTTTGGATTTTCTCTGATTAATTTTATGTCAAGCATTTTATCACCGTTATAAGATATAAGAAGTTAATCTAATATTTAAGGTTTTTCCTAATTAAAATGATCTGGGTTTTATAATCTAAGGTTTTTCCTGGTTAGCGAATTTTCCTTTATAAGTCGCTCTACCTTCTGTCCTTTCAAAAATAAACTGGCAAATCTTAGTACCCGGATAAATTGCTATTGGAATAGTAGAAGCATTATAAATTTCAAGCACTTGTTTATTTGAAATACCTGGCTGCATAAATGGAGCTGAAATGTGAACTAAAAGGCCAAGTCTTGCAAAAGTAGATCTACCTTGCAGCCAACCACAAATATTTTCTGGTAAAGTAATTTTTTCAACAGTAATTCCTAGAACTAATTCTTTTGGTTTTAAGATTAATTTGTCTGCTTCTTTAAAAGATGTGATCTCTTCATGACTTGCATTTTCAGTTGCATTATACACTCCTCTTCTTTTTTTAAATATTCTAAATTTATTGTCTAGAGTTAGATCAACTGAACCTGCGCCTATTGCTGATTCGTCAAATGGTTCTATCTTAAGATTACCAAGTTTAATTTCACGCATTATTGCTGATTTTGTTAAGATCATTTTCCTCTTTTTCTTATAAAAAAATAAAAAAGTATATAAAGTTGTTTATTTATCTATATATTAGAGTATATGTTTATCTAAGGGTAAGAAGGGACATACAATAATGCATCAAGACTATAAAGTAAAAGAGGAAACTTATTCTAGTTATAAAAAAGAATGCGAATATATTTTTATTTACGATGAGTATATAGGTGAAACAGATGTATTTGAAAGAAGCTTGCTTTAACACATTTGCCAGATTAAGAGAAATGTTTCCTAGAAATCAACCTGTTCCTAAATTAGAAGAAATTAATGAAAATCATGATGATTTTATTCTTGATCCATATGGTATTGGTAGCGGATTTATGTTTATTGATAGAGGGGATTATATTTTTCATAGAAGTAATTACAATGATTTAGAAAATGAAGATCTTAAGAAAACAAAAGAAATTTTTTCAAGGTCATATCATAAAATAAATAATAATGGATATAATGAATGTG
>JBHPGL010000153.1:0-2848 GCA_042570655.1 Nanobdellota archaeon
AAGTTAAACAAGGTAATTTTGGTGTTCAAGCAGTTATTTTTATTGAAGAAGGTTATTCACATTATAGACCTGAATTAGAATTGGTTGATGATCCATTTTCTATAAGATATCTTCAAACAATACCTATTGATAATAAGGTTGGTAGGATTGATTATTTAACTAAAAAAAATGAAAAGCTTAGATACAAGTATCCAAAATTGGAAGGATTACAAAAAACTAAATGTGGTAATGCAATTATATCTATTGATAAAATATTGAGAGGGTTGAAAAATGATAATACCGACTAGAAACCAACAGATTTTGGGTGAATCATTTTATTTAGGTTTTGAAGAATTTTTAGATAAAGACGAAGAAATAATATTAACATTTAGACCAAGAAAAAAAGATGTTAGAAAAGCTGCAGCATATTGTTATTTAGGATCATTAAGTGTTGGAATCGGGTGTGGATCCTATATTTTTGGAATTGAATTAGGAAAACCTGCATTGTTAAGTAGTATGGCATTCTATACAATTTCTGCTTATAATTATTTCAAAACAAAATTAGAACTTAATAATGAAAGGTATGCTTTAACAACTAAAAAAGTTATAAAGAAAGAAGGTATTTTTAGTGAAACAGTTTTCATTTTAAGTTATGATAATATTGATGATGTAATTATAGATGACAAAGCTGGAATTGAAAAAGAACCAATAAGAAATATTGAAATTATACCTGATGATTATACTCCTATTAAACCAATTCTATTAGAAAATGTTCATAATCATAGAGGTTTGATTTCTAGATATATTCAGGGTAAAAGTTGGCAAGTTATACAGAATATGAGTGTTGAGGAAAGATATAATTCAGGAGATAGCGTGAAATTATTAGAACGAGTTTTGGAGGGGGAAAATGAAATATGAATTAAGCAAATAAGCTACAGAAAATGCAAATCCTGCCAATGCAAAACTAAAAAATGGAGAATATCCAATATTAATTTGATTAACCATATCATCAGCAGTTTGTATTACTTCAGGAGTAATCTTATCTGCATTTATATAAACTGCATATCTTATACTATCAATTTTAGAGTAATATTTAATTACATCCAATCCTCCGTCATAAACGTTTACTGCTCCCATTATACCTAAAAATCCTGTACCTAACATTTGTATTAATTCATATGTTAGGAGGGGTTGAAAATGGAAAGTCAAGGTAGAGATTATAGAAAAATATTAAATAATTTAGATGTAGGTTATACTCTCACATTTGCTGGTTTGGGAACATATTTAATTGCTAACGGATATGAATTTGAAGGGATTGCAGGATTAGCAGGAGCATTATGTTATGGATTTGAATCTACTTATAATTATATTAAAGGAGTTGGTTTTGGATTTGGATACTTAGCTGGAACTGCAGCAAGTATGTTTGTTGGTGAAGGATTGATTCTAAATATTCATAATACAAACAAAATTATGGGTGATGCTTCATTAAATCTTGATTTTGGCGTATATGGTGCTTTTGCAGCTGCAGGATTTTCATATTCAATGTATAGATATTTAAAAACTCTTGGTGAAAGAACTGATTTAGAATTTTCTGAATGTATGCATGGTGTTACTAGAGAAAGAAGATTAGAAATGATAGAATTTCATAGGAGAAGAGATGAAGAAAGAGGATATTAACTCAACGGCCTCTTTGACCTTTATACAGATCTTCGATTTCATGAATTGTAGAAACATCAGAAGGACTTCTATCTTCCCTTAATCTAATAAGTCTTGGAAATCTAAGGGCGTAACCTGAAGAATATGATGGAGATTTTTGTATTTCTTCATATTCAATCTCAACAACTATATCTGCTTTGATTGTAACTGTTTTACCTTTCTCTTCGGTAATTAAAGGTTTTATTAATTTTGTAAGCTGGTCAAATGTAACATTAGAACCTTTAACTTCACCATCTTCACTTTCCAATTCTTTAATACCTGTTCCAACCTTACCAATTTCTAAAAGTTCTCTTCCTTCCCTACATGCTAAAGTAAATGAAGTAAACCATTTTGCACGTTTACCTTCACCCCATGTTGCTCCTACAATTACAAGGTCAAGTGCATCCATAACATCTTTTACTTTAACACCATAACCAACTCTAGAACCAGGCTTGTATGGTTTTTCAAGACCTTTTACCATAACACCTTCATTTCCTGCTGCCATAGATTCTTTATAGAACTTTTCTGCTTCTTTAAGGTTAGAAGTAATTAATTGTTTTGCTAACCTAACTTTTCTTCGTTCAGGATTTTTAATTATTTTTTTCAAAACTTTTCTTCTTTCTTCAAAAGGTTCTTTAATCATATTTTTTCCGTCATAAAATAAAATGTCAAAAATATTAAGTTCAACAGGAAAATCTTTTGCCATTTGTTCAATATCATATTTTCTTCTAATTCTTTGAGAAATTTTTTGGAACGGTAAATATTTACTTGTTTTTGTATCATATCCAACTGCTTCTGCATCAAGGATAACTTGTTTTGCATTGACGTGATCTTTAACAAATTTAATTAAGTCAGGAAATTGTTTTGATACATTTTCAAGTCTTCTAGTAAATATTTTTATTTTATCTCCATCTTTATTGATTTCTACTCGAAAGCCATCATATTTATATTCAATTGCAGCTGGAGTACCCACAATTTTAAATGCGTCTTCCATATCTTTTGCTTTTGGATAAAGCATAACTTTAATGGCCTTGTCTAAATCAATTTTAAGTTTTGCTAAAGCATCTTTACCTTTTGACCGGATCAGTTCAAGAACTTCACCATAATCATTTGTTTTGTTGTATGCACTTTCTATTAGATCAATGATTTCATTATATTCTTTTCTTTCTTCATC
>JBHPGL010000154.1:0-2829 GCA_042570655.1 Nanobdellota archaeon
GATTATTGGTTTTGAATAATTGTTTTGAAATTGCTTTGTATATAAGTCTAGGGGGCTTTTCTTTTAATCGATACCTTTTTATATTGTATAAATTTGATTGTTTTTATTATGGCAGATAAATTTAACGTGACACCTTGGGAAGTTACTGGAAATATTAATTATGATAAGTTAATTCAAGATTTTGGATTGTCTGCAATGAAAAGTCTTCCCGACATATTTAATGAAAATATTTTATTTAGAAGAAAGATTATTTATGCACACAGAGATATACAAAGGATTCTTGAAGCTGTTAAGAATAAGAAAAAGTTTGTAATGATGACTGGATTAATGCCAACAGGTAAATTTCACATTGGTCACATGATCTTAGCACAACAGATGGTTTTCTGGCAGAATCTTGGTGCTAAACTTTATATTGCTGTTGCTGATGTCGAAGCTTATCATGCTAGAGCGCAAAGTTTAGAAGAAAGTAAAAAGATTGCAATTGAGGAATATATTACAAATTATATAGCTTTAGGATTAAAACCAAAAAATGTTGAGATTTATTTTCAAAGCAACAGATCAAACGATGCTAAGAAAGCTAACGCATTTTATAGGTTGCAGAACTTGTTAGCAAAACACATTACATTTAATGAGTTTAGTTCTGTTTATGGTGAGGTTTCGCCTGGAAAAATGTTTGCTGCACTTTTACAAGCTGCAGACATGTTGCATCCGCAATTGAAAGAATTTGAAGGTGGAGCTGTTCCTGTTCTTGTTCCTGTTGGATCTGATCAAGACCCTCATTTGAGATTGGCTCGAGATATTTCTCAACGAATTAAAGCTTATAAGTTTATTCAGTTAAGTTCTTCTTATCATACTTTTATGCCTGGTTTAAAAGGGGGTAAAATGAGTGCTTCTGATCCTGGAAGTTTTATTGCATTAACAGATACTCCAAATGAAGCTAAAAAGAAAATTAATAAGTATGCTTTCTCTGGGGGTCAATCCACTGTTGAAGAACATAGAAAATTAGGTGGTAATCCTGATGTTGACATTTCTTTCCAATATTTGAGATATTGGTTTGAACCAGATGATAAAAAACTGGCAAAAATTTATGATGATTATAAAACTGGAAAGTTATTAACTGGAGAATTAAAATCTTTATTAATTGAAAAAGTTTGTAAATTTTTAGAAATGCATCATAAGAAAAGAGAAGATGCAAAGAAGTTAATTGATAAGTATGTTCATGATTAGTTACGTAATGTTTTAAGAATAATAAAATTATTAAACAATATTAAAATAATAATAATCGAGGTGGTATTATGAGATGGAAAGTTGCTCCGTTATCTGGAATTTTTATGGCAATTACTATGTTAGGATTTATTGTAAGTTTATATCTAACAATTGGTGGATCGTTTGATGCATGGTCTGTTGGAAATGTTCATGGAAAATATTTTGGATATGCTTTCATGGTTGTTTTTGGTGTAATGTTTGTTTCGTCAATAATTTCTATGACTTATGCGCCGGTTGAACAAGAAATTGCTGCTGATAAAAAAAGTAAGAAAGAATTGTTGAAAGCATTAACATTAGATGAAAAGAAACCTAAGAGAAGGAAGAGAAAAGCTAAAAAAGTCAAGAAAAAGGCTAAAAAGAAAGCTAAGAAAAAGGTAAAGAAAGCAGTTAAAAAGAAGAAAGCTAAAAAATCAAAGAAGAAAAGATAAAAATTAAAAATTTTTATCTATGTTTCCTTAACGTAAACAAAAGATAAATTATTTTTTATCAAATTTTTCTTTTGCTTTTGATTCTTTAAAATGAACTGTATGAGATGCTCGTTTCTCAAATAAAGCTATTGCAATATCAATTAAATCTTCTTGGTCTTGTTTAAATTGTTTATCGTGTAAAACCTTATATGCGTCGTCAAGACATTCTTTCATAAGTTCGATATTTTCTTTTCTAGCTATTTGTTCTTGTTGTTTTTCTTCCTCTTCTGTTAAAGAAACTTCTTCCCAAACAGGGTAGACTGATTTATCTGATTTTTTTGCAAAATTTTTTGTGTATGGCATTGTAATTATTGAATAAGACAGGATATTATATTAATTTTACCTTTATAGAATATATAGTCTATATAGTTAATCAAAAATGTTGTATTAAAAATATAATGAAAAGAATAAAATTAAGGTCTCATCCATCTTATTTCCCAATATGAAACATCGTTTTCAGCATCTACTACTGCAATTAAAATTCTTTTCTTTGTAGAATGGGCAACCCTGTTCTTTGCTGCAAATTCATACCAAGTTATTGTAGAAGCTTCGTCAACAGGGTAGAGAATCCATCTTGCATGATCTTCACCTGGTTTAATTCCTCTTTCATATACTCTAAAATCTGCGCCAAATTTTAATGCAGTTTTTACAACATAACCACGATTTCTCATATCTTTAAATACAATGTAACGTATCCAGAAATTTGGTTCAAGCTTTTGAGCTTTTTTAACAAATTTTTCAACTTCAACTTTTTTCTTTCTGCCGTCTAAAATTTCGATTCTATTTTTTTCAAATAGATAAAGTGCTTCAATTAAAGAAAGGTAAACTTTTTCATTTTCAATTGTACCAAAAACACTTTTATGATTAAGTTCTCTAGCTTCATCTGAATCTTCTGTAATAACTCTTTCTCCTAGGAATGTTGCAATTATCTTTTTTCTTGGTTTTTGTTCTTCTGATTTAGATTTTTCTGGCTCTGGTTCTGCTAATTCAACTTTTTTTATTGTTGATTTCTTACTTTTCTTTTTCTTGGTTTTTTTCTTTGTCATATTAACTCGAAAATATACATTGTATTAATAAAGGTTTCTCATTTTAAATA
>JBHPGL010000155.1:0-2802 GCA_042570655.1 Nanobdellota archaeon
GGCCATTTATATCGTTCATCAAGGAAAATGATTGCACCTTTATCTGTTTCACTTCTAATACATCTGCCTGCACTTTGCAATGATTTTGTGAATGCAGGAAGTAGATATCCATAATCCCAACCTTTTTTGAATTTTTGATCATAATATTCAATTAATCTTTTTGTTTCTAAATCTGGCGATTGTAATGGTAAACCAACAACTACAACGCATTTTAATAAGTCGCCTGGTAGATCTATTCCTTCTGCAAAATTGCCAGATGAACAGCCAAGTAATACTGCACCAATTTTTTCATATTTTTTAAAACTCTCTAACATTTCTTCTTTATCACGTTTTGTCATATCGCCATTTTCTGTAAATGTTGATTTTTTACATAAAGGATTGAAATATTTATTAATCTGATCTCTTAAATAATATGAAGGGAAGAAAATTGCACTATTACCAGGAGTAGAATTTGCAATTTCTGCAGTAATTTCTGCAATTCTTTTAAATTGATCTTCTGATCTTTGAGAATATTTAGTTGTAGTATCAGGAATGACCATTGCCAACCTATTTTCATCTGGAAATGGACTTTTAAATTGTTTTTCAATTGTTAATGTATCTTTAAATCCTAATAACTCTCTATACATGTTTGTAGGAGTTAATGTTCCACTCATTAAAATTACAGAATGCATTTGTTCAATAATTTCTGTTGTGACTAAAGATGGGTCAAGGCATCTATATGACAGTATTATTATGTTTTGATTAGATCTTTTCGACCTTTTTTTATTTATTATTCTAACAAAACCATCGTCTTCACCAGACCATGCATCTAGAAACGATGCAACTGAACCAATATAAGAACGTTTTTGTTTTTCTCTAATATCTTCTGCTATAAAATGAAGATCTGCTGACATTTGATCATAATCATATGTTATTTCAATCTCTTTTATGAAGTCTGATTTTTTAATGTACTTTTCATCCTGCGGTTTTAATTTATTTTCTGATATAGAATTTAAATCATTACTTAAATTAATTAAAATGTCAAGAATTGTTTTTAAGATTTGAGCTGTTTCTTGAAACTTGAATTTTTCTGCTTCTTTAATTGCTCTAACTAACATTATTGTTGTTAATCTTTGCGACATCATATCTCTTATTCTAGTTGGGAGATTGTGACCTTCATCTGCAATTACAATTATATCTTTTAATTCTTTATTTATAGAACTTAAAAAAGTGTCTCTTATTCTGGGATGGAAAATATAATAATAATCTGATATAATTACATTTGAATTTTTTGCAAGTTCGATTGCAGCATAATATGAGCAGAGTTTTTTCTTTGTTTTATTTTCTTTACATATCTTCATTAATTCTTCTGTAGATATTGGACTTTTTTCTTTTAGTTGTTCAAGGATTATTTTAGCGTATGGAGTTGGACTTTGTCCTTTTTTTGTATTGTTATAATATTCACAATTTTTATCTTCTCTCATACCTTTACAATATTCATAAAATTCATTTGACATCATTAAATCTGATCCTGGTTGTGAACACATATTTCTTTTACCAACAATTGAGGTAGCTGTAAGTTTTAATTTAAATTTGTCTTTCATTTCTTTTAATGTATCAATTGCTATCTTATGCTGAGTGTTTCTTGATGTTAGAAAAAATATTGTTTTGTTATTGTTTAAAGCATATTCAACAGCAGGTGATAATGCTGCAGCTGTCTTTCCAATGCCTGTTGGTGCATGTACAAGTAGATTTTTTTGTGATTTAAGAGCTAATGTAACGTTTTGCATAAATTCATCTTGCGTAGGTCTTATTTTTTCGTGTGGAAAGAACATAGTATAGAAATTTTTTAGTTGATTTATAACGTTTTTGTTTATGGTATATATAGATTTTATTTTATTATATATTTTACCAAGAAATGCCTGAACCGATAATACCAATTGTCTTTTGCATCATATTATTATATTTTTTATTTGGCTTACCCATATATTTAATCATTATATCAGCATAAAAGGTATCACCCATCGGACCTGTTACAATTTTTGCCTTGGAATTTTTATCAACATATCTTACTAACAACCCTCCTATATTCTTCATTTCATATAAAATTTCGTTTTCAATTAATGTTTCACCTTTACTAACGTTATTTAAATCCATTTCTTCTAATCTTTTAAAACCAAAATTTTTTAGATGAGTGTCCAATTTTTCGATAGTTTCATCTATATTTTTACCTTCAATATTAAAAAATCTTCTCCCCATATTCACATATGATGGGGAATCCTTTAAAAATATATTTGATGTTTATTGACTATTTTACATTAATTTGATTAAAATATTTAGTTTTCGTCACCTAGCTTTGACAAATATATATTCTAAAATATATACTGAAAACACAACATTTAAATAGAGGTTTAGTTTCCTAAGAGTAGTACATATGATTGTGTACAATATAGTTTAGAATAATTATAATTGAATGATATTGGGGGGAAATATATGAAAAATAAACCAATTTTTAATGTGTTTTTTAGAGAAAAACCAGCAATGATGTTAGTGCAGTTAAAGAATGCCAAATCAGAGATATATGCAAGTTCTCTTGCAAAACTTATTGATTGTACTTATTCTCACGTTGTTAAAATATTACAACAAATGGAAAAAGCTGGATTAATTGAGTTTGATAAACAAGGTAGATTAAAGCTATTAAGATTAACTAAGAAAGGAGAAGATGTTGCTGATTGTATTGATAGAATCAGAATGATGCTTTAATTTCTTTTTTTCTTTTATTTTATTATTACTGGATCTTTTAAATGTATATCATTTTTAATT
>JBHPGL010000156.1:0-2793 GCA_042570655.1 Nanobdellota archaeon
TGATTTCATCACTAATAGAAACTATATCAGAGATTTCATCTATTTTTTCAAACAATAATGAGACTTTTTTCAAATATTCGTTCTTTTCTTCAATACTAACATTATGAACTATAGATGCCTTAAATTCTTTCAAATTATCTCTTCTGATTTCTTCCATACTATGAAGTATGTCGATTATTTCATAGTATTCAATTTTCTTTTTATTTAATTTTTCCAGTGACATCATTTTTTTGCAGATAAATCTTCTGTTTTTTCAAGGTTTTCAAACCGGCATAAATGCATATAATCTGAATTGGTTTCATTGAAAATATTTTCAAATTTTTTATGTTCATTAATATCGTCTTTTAATGTCCTACATATTGAAGTTATGTCAAATTCATTTTCTGTAATGAAAGATAAAGAATATCTAGTTCCTGAATAACAGACTAATGCAGATATCTTATTGAAATTTCCACATTTTTTGTTATCATACAAAAAGTAACAGCCAAGTTCACGTTCAATTTGATCTTTTTCAAAATTAAGTTTTTCTTTAATTTCCTTAGCAAAATATTTACATTGTGTATGATGATTTTCTAAATTCCATCTCAAATTTGTTTCAAATTTTTCATCTACTTTATATTGTGCAGCATTTTCAAGAATTTCTTGCATATTTTGTATTTTTTCAACTTTTGTTTCACTATTATCACTTTTAACATTGCTTACATCAAATTCAACCATAACTTTATTTTCCTTTTTTTCATTAAAACAAAAGAATTTTAACGGCCATGTTATCATTGAACCATAATCTGAATTATTTGCATATTGTACACCTCTTTTTGCAATATCAATAATTAATAATCCTAGTGGTACTCCTATTAAAGGAGGTATCTTGGCCAAACCAGCAATGTTATAAAACATATACCCAACTAATCCTGCTTCAACAGCTAAAGATGAAGCAAATGGAAGCCAATCTTTAAATGTGTTTCTTCTAAGTTCAAAATCTGTTTCTTCTTCTAAATTGAATTCTTTAATATCTGCATATTCATTAGCTAGACCATCCCATTTTATTGTAATATGATTTTTATCATGTATTTCTGTAATGTCTCCTTTTGCACCAGATTCAATTATTACCCTTCCATCATCATATCTATTTTTGCAAATAACAGTGTCTTTTTTCCTAATGTTTTCAAGATTAATTTTTTTATAATAATCTGGAAATGATAATTTTCTAACGATTTTATTTACTAATCTTCTTGGTAATGTTCCAATTAACGGATATGAGATTGGAGCTGTATATTTTATAAGTTTTTTCAAGAAAGGATTTCCCAAATCTTCTACAAAATCAGCGCTAATAACTCTCCCTTTAATTTTATTGTTATCGTATTCTTTAACTTCCATTGGAACCTGGACAAATTTGAATCCAAGTGTTGCTGCATTTGTAAGTAATTGTTTTACATTATTTGTTTTTCCAACTTTTAAAATCAGTCCCATAGAATCATAGCCGTATCTGCTGATTTTTTTAAACAAATTTTTATTTTTTATTTTTGAATTGTCATTAAATGGGGTGATTGTATCATAGATTTCCAACCTTTTTTCCAGAGGTTCGTCTTTACTTGCCAGATATTTTAATCCGTTAATAATATGGTGTTTTTCTGATAAATCTGTAAAATCATCTTGTTTTAATCTGATTAAAATGCTATCCAGTTTTTTTGAAAATTCTGGTTGTTCTTCATTCCAATAATCATTTTGTAAATAGTCATAATTTAATAAAGCAGTATTTTCTTCCAGAGATTTTACAACTGTTTCCATGTCATTTATCAAATTTATATCTGTACTAACATCAATAAGTCCTTCTATTGCTGACGAAAGTCTAAATGCTAAATGAAGATATTCTTCTTTTCGATCTTCCGGAATGATATTGTTTTGCAACTGCTCTTGCCTTAAATGTTCCATTGCAGTTAAAATATTGTTTAAATCTTCCTGGACATCTTCTTCTTCTAATTCAATACTAATTACAGGTGGTAATACACTCATTTTTCTAACCTCGCTATTTCATTTATTTTATTATTATTTTCAAAATAACTCATATGCAAATATTCTGATTGATTTTTTATTTCAGAAAATTTGTCTTCAAAACTATTTTGTTTTGACATAATTTTAGTAATATTATCAAGATCCCATTTGTTTTTTGTAATGCAAACTATTGGGTATCTTTTATCTTTAAAGCAAACTAATGCAGAATATTTGTGATAATCGTCTGATTGAATATGGTCATAAATTGTATATGAATTTAGTTCTTTTTCAATATGTTCTCCTGTTGTAAATTTAAGAGTTTCAAATGGAGTTGATTCTGAAATGATTTCTTGATAAAATCTTTTTGAAAAAGTTTTTGTCTGCGAATGATGGTTGTCCCTATCCCAAATTAGATTTTCTTCATCTTCAATTTCAATTTTAGCAAGATGTTCAAGTAAGCCATAATGATTTAGATGAACTTCATTCTGTTGTATTTTGTCTGCTAATTTATCAAATCTAAAAATAAATTTACAATAAGTATTTCTTTTTATTTCTTTATTATCATTTTTAATTTTATAATATAATGATACTGGTAATGTTAAAATTGTTCCAAATACACTTCCGCAAGGCAGGTCTCCAAATTCATCTATATTTATCATACAATCTCTAATACCCATATATGCTGCTCTTCCTACTTCAAGGCCAAATATCGTTCCGCTAATAGTTGCATTTGTATAAGGTAAGTCTGTTTGAACTCCTGTATTCAATAAACAATATCCTAAATGTAATCCTGTTAATGTT
>JBHPGL010000157.1:0-2781 GCA_042570655.1 Nanobdellota archaeon
GAAATAAAATTACAAATTGAACTTTATATTAATTTATTTAAAAAAGAAATTAATAAAAAAATTGAAGAATATTAATCTTTAATTCCTAATTCTTCTTTATCAGATTTTTTTAAAACTTTTTTGTCAATCTGAATTTTTAACTCTGCTCTTAAAGATTCGTCAATAACATTTGGAGATCCGTCCATAGGATTTTCTTGAGCTTTATTCTTTGGAAATGCTATAACTTCCCTAATATCATTCAAACCTAACATCATTGCAACTGTCCTATCTAAACCAGGAGCAATTCCACCATGAGGAGGTGCACCATATTTGAATGCGTTAATTAACCAGCCAAATTTAAGTTCGACTTCTTCGTCTGTTATTCCTAGAACTTTAAATACTTTTTTCTGAATTTCTGGAAGATGTATTCTTATACTTCCTGAAGCCATTTCCCATCCATTTAAAGTTAAATCATATAATCTTCCAATAACTTTTGATGGATCTGTATCAAGGTATTGCATACATTCTTCTTTTGGCATTGTAAATATATGATGTTCTGCATCCCATTTTTCTTCTTCTTCATTCCATGCAAATAATGGAAAATCATGAATCCATGCAAATCTATATTCTTTTGGATCTGTTAATTCTAATCGTTTTGCTAATTCTATCCTTAACGCTCCCAAGGCTGAATTTGTTATTTTTTTAGTGTCAGCTACAAATAATAATAAATCGCCTTCTTTTGCATTTGTGGCATTTATTAATCTTTGCTGGACATCTGCATTAAAGAATTTTACTACAGAAGATTCTAAACCTTCTTTAGTAAGTTTCATCCAAGCTAAACCTTTTGCTCTATAGATTGCAACTAATTTTGTTAGTTCGTCAATATCTTTTCTTGAGAATTTTGCACAGTCTTTGGCATTAATACATTTTACCATTCCGCCTGAATTTACAGCTGATTTAAACACAGAAAAGTCTGAATTAACAACTATTTCTGATACATCTACAAGTTCAAGACCAAATCTTAAATCTGGTTTGTCCGAGCCATATTTATCCATTGCTTCGTCATAAGTTAGTCTGTCAAATGGAACTTTAATATCTTTATTAATAACTTTTTTGAAAATATGTTTATACATTCCTTCAATTAATTCATAGATGTCTTCTTCATCTACAAAACTCATTTCAATATCTATCTGTTGATGTTCTGGCTGTCTATCTGCTCTATTACCTTCATCTCTGCAACATACTGGTAGTTGGTAGTAACGGTCAAAACCAGATACCATTAATGTTTGTTTATATAATTGCGGTGATTGGGGCAGGGCAAAGAATTTTCCTGGATGTAATCTTGACGGCACTACATAATCTCTTGATCCTTCAGGAGTTGATCTTACCATCATTGGTGTTTGAATTTCCAACAAACCTTTACTATTAAGATATTCTCTTATTGCCTGTGCAACTTGATGTCTAATTAAGATATTTTTTTGCATGATAGGTCTTCTTAAGTCAAGATAACGATATTTTAATCTGATCTCGTCATTTGCAGCTATTCTATCATCAATTTCTATCGGAGGCACTTCAGATGTGTTAAGAATTTTAAGATTATTTGTTATTATTTCAATTTGGCCTGTTTTCATTTTAGGATTTTCCATACCTTCTTTCCTAGAAACAACTTTTCCTGTGATTTCAATAACATATTCTCTTCGTAGTTTTTCAGCTTCATTAAAGCATCCTACATCTGGATTAAAGACTATTTGTGTTAGGCCATATCTGTCTCTGAGATCTATGAAAATGACTCCGCCATGATCTCTTCTTGTATCTACCCATCCTTGTAATATAACATCTTTATCTAGATCTTCTTTTGTAAGTTCTCCGCATGTGTGTGTTCTTTTCATTTTATAGTGAGAAGAAATTGATTATTTATAAATGTTGTTGTGAAAAGTGTTAGTGCCATGCGTAGTACTCTTATTTAATATCTAGGAGTGAAGACTCGGTTGAAATCAATCTATTTTAATATAAACCACGGAGCGCACTAACACTAATATTAGATAGTTTACGGTAAAAACAGGGGAAAATCGGAATATTTCCATGATTTATTATAATTATTATAATAATTATAATGATACTATAGAAATATTTATATAAGAAGATCGTCATACCTTATATATGGGGAACCTCGAAAAACTTATCGAAACCATATTTCTTGAAAGATACAATGATAAATTGGATTCTCGAGATATTTTTTCTGTAACTAAAGGGATTACTTATGTTTATTCTGATTATTCAAGACATTTAAAAAATAAAGGTTATTTAATGGAAGAACCAATTTTATCAAAATTTGCTTTTGAAGAATTAACTAAGATATTTTACTATGATGGAAGTTATAGAGACCCAAATGATATCTTTGATGAAGAAATTACCCCTAATTTAATTTATAAATTACACCAATCGGGAAGATATTTTCAAGAACATGATTTTAGCGTTAGTTCAATATTAACAAATGAAATTCTTATTAATTTTTTATTAAATTTAAATGATGATGTATTGAAAATTACTTATGATAAAAATAAAAAAGACATTCATGGTATTAAAAAACTATTGTTTCATGCGAATTTAAGTTTGGAAAAATCAAAACATGCTAGAATTAAAATGAGACCTGAATCATCGGTTAATTATTATTCGAGTTCTATTGATTTATATGAAAAATGTATTGAACAGGAAGAAAACTTATTTAGATCAGATAAAAGCTGTGATGTTAAATTTAATGGAAGAATTGGTTATAATTATATGTGTAGAGGAGAATTCTTT
>JBHPGL010000158.1:0-2743 GCA_042570655.1 Nanobdellota archaeon
TATTTAAAATGTTTGATTTGTGATAAATTACGAAAATTGAGCTAAAGCTAATTTAGATTTTATTTGATTGAAAATTGAGAAAATATTATGCTATCAAATGCTAGCTAAAGCTATCATCATATAATTTTAACACAACTACCGAGCATAATAACTCAGTTTTTTTTAATTTTGAACACCACCAAGCATAAACAGCACCTCTACTTCAGCTTAATAATTAAGGTAAGTTGCTACGCAACTTATAAACCAGATAAGCTTAAGGTCGTATCGCTCAATTCTATGAAATTTACTTCTAATGCAATACAGGTGGTGTTCAAAATAATATTAGAAATAATTATTTTTTATAGAAACCTGCCAGAATCTTAACTGCTTTCGCGAATTTTTTTTCATGAATCAGATCATAATCATCGTCGATGCCTAGAGAATTTAGTTCTTTTATAGGATCTGATACCTTTTTAACTTCGTCAATTTTGTATTCGCTTAAAATATCAAAAACAGATTCAACTACTTTTTGATCATATTTTTTTAATTGCGAATAATTTAGTTTAGTTGGATTTTTAATATCGATATTAATGTTTTTTATCATATCTCTAACTTGATGTAAGAAAACAAATGGATGATATGTTACTTTCTGTCCTTTAGAATTTTCTAATACTAAACTTGAATTAGTTATCACCTTTTTCATAGATTTCTGATTTTTTTTGTGGTATTTAAGGTTTGTTGTTGTGGTTAATTGATTAGAAGTAATAAATACAAAGATAATCCCGATTCGGCAAGCCTTATCTGGGATTATCAAGCATTTAAAAATAAATTTTTCCGACTTGTTAACTCATCGAAAAAATTCATTTATTAAATGGGCCTGCGGAGACTTTCGACGCTCCTGCATTCGAAAGTTACGAACGCAGTGAGTATATTTGAACTCCGGACTTCGAGAGAAAGCTATTAACCTTCTTCACTCGATCCCCAGCCTAGTAATATACTAGATATCAGTTCTGCCATTTAAAAACAATAATGCTTCTAAATTCGAGCACTCTATTGCCAGCGGGTTAGATTCGCTAACATGCACCAGGCTAAGCTACAGGCCCTTTAAATATTCAAAATTACCATTTTATATTTAAAGGTTTCTGTAGAATAGCTGTCAGGAGTTTATAAATAAAAAATATAGACATAGAAAACATCTTATGAAGAATTATGCCCCTTTAATCAAGTAAGCGTTTTTTATTTTATAAATAATTTTAAAAAAAATAAGAAAAATAAAAAACGCCCCCGCGCAGACTCGAACTGCGGACCTTGCGGTTTCTTACCATCGAAATAAATCGATTTTGAACCAATTTCCTCAATAGGATAACAGCTTCGTAGTGCAATGGAAATTAATCCATTATACCCGCACGCTCCACCTACTGAGCTACAGGGGCATAATGCCTATCAAAATCAATTTTTTTATAAACGTTTCGTTTTTGGTTTAAGAAAATCATATTTTTTTTAATGTTTTTTTCAATTCAATCGATAAATATGTTTATATATAATTCACTTTTCCATATAAAATTATGAAGAATGCATTAATTTCGTCGAACATATGGAAATTCTATCTAGCAAGTTCATTATCCTATTTTATTTTTTTTGAACCAATAATTAAAATATTTTTCCTATCAAATGACCTCACTATTTTCAAGATAGCAATGTTAGGAGTAATATGGAATGTTACCAGATTGATTTTAGAAGTGCCTTCTGGAATAGTTGCTGACAGATGGGGTAGAAAAAATGTTTTGATAATATCCTCATTATTAGCAATATTACAATTAGTTGTATTAATAAATGTAACAAACTATGGCGGTTTTATTGCTGCAATCATACTTTCTTCAGCATCATTTGCATTTTTATCAGGAACAGATTCAGCATTTTTTTATGATTCATTAAAAGAGATGAAAAAAGAGGAGGAATATGAGAAACTATGGGCGAGACAACATATATTCAAGCAAATCCCTTTATTTATTGCATTTATCGCATCTGGTTTTTTATTTAATATATCAGAAGTATTACCATTCCAATTATCACTAATCTTTATGATCTTATCACTTGGAATTGTATTCACATATAAAGAACCAAAATTCACCAAACATGCAGAGGAAGCCAATATTTTTTCACATTTTACGCAAGCAATATCACATATTTTTAAGAACCCATATTTAAAGACTCTAATGATATTTTCGTTGATATATATTATTGGTGCAGATCTTTCTTATACTTATGGACAAATTTATTTAGATCATTTAATGCTTCCAATAATCTTATTTGGAATAGTTTATACATTTAAATCATTATTTTTTACAGTTGCTGCAAATTTTGCACATAAGCTTAGAAATAAATATTCTTACGGAAACATGTTTGGTCTTCAGTTAATCATGATTATAATATTATTATACGCCATGGTGATCACAAATAATTATATTATTGGATCTTTATGTTTTGCATTAATTGCAGTCCCATATGGTTTTTTTATTATTTTAAAAAGCGGTTATGTTAATAAACATACTAAAAGCCATAATAGAGCTACTGTGGAATCTATGTTTTCTTTTCTAGGTGCTTTGATTATTGTTGTTTTAGAGCCTATTACAGGTTTTTTAGCAGATCTTTATACGATTAAGTTCCCATTCTTATTAGTATCATTTATTATGACATTATATGCTGTATATTTTCTTATTTATGGTAGAAAAAGGTTATGAAATATGATTTAATAAGATAGAAT
>JBHPGL010000159.1:0-2719 GCA_042570655.1 Nanobdellota archaeon
AAAATATTATATATTAGCTGATTTTATTTATATTTATGATCAAAACTTATTTAATATGTTTAATCTTATTTTTGATAATTATTATTTCTGGTTGTTCACCAAGTGATTCTTATTCTGATACTTTAAATATTTGTAATACTATTACTGATCCTAAAGATGAAGCGATATGTTTATGGAATATTGCAGAAGTTAGGCATAATTTTTCTATTTGTGAAAAAATAAATTTGATTGAATATAAAGAAAAATGTTTTACTGATATAGCGATTATTAATCAAGAATTTTCAATTTGTGATATGATTGTTGATATAGGAAGAAAAGAATATTGTTATTCGAAAGTCGCAGGTTTGGTGAAAGATATTTCAATTTGTGATGCTATTAACAATCAAAATAATAAGAATTGGTGTATCATTGGAGCTAGTTTAAATGAGCTTTTATGTGATTCATTAGCTATTGGAAATATTGAATTTAAAGATGAATGTTTTAGTAGAATCGCTTTTGCTAAACAAGATATTACAATTTGTGATAAAATAGAAGATCAAAAGATAAGAGATATATGTTATGAAGGAATTAATGAAATAAATGGAGATATTTCTATCTGTAGTAAAATTAATGATTCATTATATCAACGTTTTTGTTATACTAATATTGCTATTTTAAAACAAGATATCTCTATATGTGATATGATAAATAATGATAGAGAACCATGTTATGCTAGACTTGCAAGTGAAATTCAGGATATTTCAATTTGTGAGATGATTAAAGATCAATTTATTAAAGACGAGTGTTATGCTGATATTAGTCAATTTATTCCAGATGTTTCAATCTGTGAAAGAATATTTAATTTAAATTATAAATCATATTGTTATAGATATGTTGGGAGGACAAATAAAGATCTTACTATTTGTGATAAAGCACCCCAAAAAAATGAAAGATTATATTGTTATATAGATATAGCGGGATTAAAATTAGATACCTCAATATGCCAAGAAATTAAAAATTGGCCATTTTATGATAATTGTTATAGGTGGGTAGCAATTAAAAGTAAGGACATATCAATTTGTGATAAAATTGAAACTAATAATCTTAAAAGTGTTTGTTTATTGGATGTAGCTTCTGAAATGGAGGGTATTAAATATTCACGAATGCACCTGTCTCGTAAATGGATTTAATTCATAATATGGATTATTTATAAATTAAGAAATAAAAAATAAATTTATTTAACTAAGTCTTTTGCAGGTTTCATATCTTTCCAAGCCATATCATAAAGACCATTCATAGCAGATGCAAAGAACGGTGTATTTACCCAAATACCAATATCGTATGTAGGGTGTACATCTTTATCATCCAATACCATGAAAATTATCTCCTTACCATCAACTATTGCAAATCTTGCATTTACTGTACTATGCTTAACATCTGCAATTCCTTGAATCTCTTTAATAGTAGACGATGTTTCTGGTGTGATTGGAGCTGCTATCTTTATTTTAACACCTTTTTTCTTTAATGCTTCGAAAGTTGGCTTTAACCCTTCAATTTTTCTCATCAAACCTTGAGTTGTTGTTAAAATGTTAACACTTTGTTCTGCATTTCTAATTGTTAATTCAAGATGATTATACAGATTATGCCTACCTCTTAATGATCCTGCCAAATCAGACGGTTCTACCAATTCAATACCTTGTGTATGTAATGTATTCAATTCTCCTAACACTTCTGTTGTCTTTAGATTTTCAAGTCTATCAATTTTTGAATCTGCTTCTTCCCTCATATTCTTCTTAACCCTTTCTACTACTTCATTTGGAGGTACTGCTAGATATTTTATTGGTTTCCCTAATTTCATTACAATAAATCCTTTTTTCTCTAAGGATTCAAGTACGTCATAACTTCTTGACCGAGGAACATTAGCTATATCACTTAGTTCTCCAGCTGTTGAGACACCCCTGCTTAACAAAGCTGTCCAAATTTTAACTTCATAGAGGTTTAAGGAGAAATACCTTCTAAGTTTGCTTAAAAATTCTTCTTTTATAATCATTTTTTTAACTCCCCCTTTTACTTTTTTATTCCACCCAACTAACAACAGATAATTACTACTGTTACTCTGTAATAATTTCAGACCATATTTAAATATATCTTACCCCTCAAGAGTAGTCAATATTTTTATAGTCGATGAAAAGCATAACTATGTTGGATTTGTTTTATTACTATGAGTAAAAAACAATCAGTTATTTAAATATTAAGTAAATGGAAAATATATACTCTAAGCAAATAATTGAAATATATTGGTTATTTGCTTTTTGTAGTAATGAAGCGATTTAATCTTTTAATAGTTAAAAACAGATTCACAAATTTACTAGTGAAAGAAATGGTTACAAAAAGTTTTATATAATAAGATAAACTTTCCAATATTATGAAAAAAATTGAACAATTAGATTTTGAAAGTACAAAAAAGATGTTGAACAAGTTTTCTTTACCTTATATTAAAACTGAAATAATTAACGATTCTAAAGAAATATCCAAAATTTGTAAAAAAATTGGATTTCCTATGGTAATGAAGATTTCTTCTAAAGAAGTTGTACATAAAAGTGATATTGGTGGAGTGATTTCAAATATTAATAATCTAAAAGAGGCTAAGGTTGCTTATAATAAAATTATTCGAAATGTTAAGAAAAAATTTCCACAAGCTGATATTGAAGGTGTATTAGTACAAAATAAGATGTTAGGA
>JBHPGL010000160.1:0-2714 GCA_042570655.1 Nanobdellota archaeon
ATATTCTTCTGCAAGTTTAATTTTTCTCTTTAATATATTATAATCATTATTTTTATCAAATATTAATATATTATCAAAATAATAATGTCGTGTTTCAGCTTCTTCACATAGTTCAGCAATATCTTCATGAATGCTTTTCCTTGCATAATTTGTGATAAATCCATCTTTATAATTTTCTTCATCGTTATGATCTTCTTCTTTAACAAGTTTATTTAAAACAATAAATTTACTTAAAAGCTGGTTTGTTTTAGTTATTGTTGTTGTTTTCATTTTCTAAGAAATTCTGGATATTTTCTAATTACTTCATATATTTTATCATGTTTTATTTCATGAGTTAAAGTACCATAAGTCATACTTTCTCGAAGAGAAATACTATTTGAAATAGGAGAATAGATTCCTCCTGCATCTAAAATAATTTCGTCAAAATTTTGTTTTAGATAATTGTTATTAAATACTCTTATTGAAGTAATCTTAAAATCCTTTTGTGCAATTTCTCTATCTAACACTTGGGCAATTCTAGTCAAATTACTTTTTTTCATTTCAATATCACTTGACCAACCATTTAATGTAATCCCATATTTATCTTTGAATTCTTTTCTCGTATCTGATGGATATAATTGATGATAGAAATCGTTTGCATAATTTACTAGTTGATTTGTTCCTAAAACTACAACTGGAGATAATAGAAGATATTTAATTGCTGTTTTTAATTTACTTTTCTTTTTCATTTTAATTTCTTTTTATGTTTGTCAAGATCAATGTATGTGTCATTAAAACATTGAGCTTCTACACCATGAACAGATTTAATTTCACCATTTTTTGAATCAATAACAACAAAATCACCGCCATTTAAATTAATTTCAATTCCTGATTTTGTTTTTATATGAAGTTGAGGAATTTGAAATACATAACTAGGATCAAGTTTATATCCTTCCTGCCATTTTGTTGATGCATCAATACCATAAGCTCCTTTTACAAAATCTAAATTAGATACATACTCATTGAATAAGATTTCATCTCCATTCTCTTGGTCTATAACAAATTTGCTATCTTCACCATAATAACCTTTCACAGCAACGCCATCTAAACTATGTCCTTGACTATATTTTATTGGTTCTTTGTTTTGTAGAATTACACTTTCTGCAGTAATATCAGCTACACCATCACCCCAAGTTTCTTGAATAAGCCTTCCTTTTTCATCAATTCCATTATATGTAACTAATTGATTCCCTGGTTGATATCTTACTTTATCATGATCAGGACTTGCAAGCAGAATCATAGTTGGTTTATTTTTAATAAATGCTTTTAATCCTTCGATTGGATTATTAGCTAAAATAGAAGCTATTGCTTTAATAATCGTCTTATTAATATCGCCATAGTTTGAATAGACTTCTTCACTCATAATTTTAACACCTATGATAGTAATAACGCAAGGTTTAGTATATAAATCTTTCGGTTTGTACTACTGTTCGGTGGTTAAAATAGCCCTAGCAGGATTTTCACCCAAATTTTAGAAAAATTGTGGATAAAAAGAGCGAGTTAAAGAAAAACTTTAACTCACTGCTTTACGTACTAAATAGCCCTAGCAGGATTTTCACTAAAATTTTTAGGAAAAATTGTTAATAAAAAAGAGCGAGTTAAAGAAAAACTTTAACTCACTGCTTTACGTACTAAATAGCCCTAGCAGGATTCGAACCTGCGTCTCCCGATCCAAAGTCGAGACATCGTTGACCACTAGACCATAAGGCTGTAAATCTAACAAAATGAGTGAGTTAAAGACAAGCTTTAACTCACCGCGTACTCTCTTTAATTTTAGCTTATGGGGTCAGAGAGATTTGAACTCCCAACCTCTTGGACCCAAACCAAGTACTCTAGCCAAATTGAGCTATGACCCCGATGGGATTGAATATAAAATGGGGTTGAGGAGAATCGAACTCCTGTTATGCGGATCAATACCCCCGGTTCTTTCCAATTAAACTACAACCCCTTGTTAAGCTACATTGACTTGACAACGCCATGCCCGTTGATTGTTACTAAAATTTTTAGGAAAAATTATTAATAAAAAAGAGCGGGTTAAAGTAAAACTTTAACCCACTGAATCGATTTAACAATCAATCCCAACGCCATGCCAGGGATTTGAACCCTGATTATGCGGGAGACAACCGCATGTGTTAGCCGGATTACACTAACATGGCAAATGCCTCTGCCGGGACTTTCAATATGAAGAATTTAATCTAAACATAATTTGAACCCGGGGTTGATGATAGAAAGTCATCTGTGGTTGACCAGACTACACTACAGAGGCTGATAATAAATTTATAATTAATACCAATAAATTATCAAGAAAATCATGGCGGAGTTATGTCTAACAATGCTCGGGCTCAAGGCCGTTTCCCTGGTCATAACTTTTGTGCCAATTCATTATAAAATAAAAAAAATAGAGGTTATATATAAAGTTAATTATTATTTTTTACTCTTTCTTCCCAACTGCTGCGTATTTTAATAATTGTGATCCCGGTCTTCTAGGCCGTCTTCTACCAGTAGTTCGGGGTGTAACAGATGGTTTTATTATTCTTGATAAATCTTTTTTACTTGTTCGATTTAACATAACATCTTCTAACGGAATTTCTTTTACAGTTTCATTATTTCTATCATATTCACCAAATTCTTTGTTGAAAGCAAATTTAATAATATGATCTTTTGTAATAAAAATA
>JBHPGL010000161.1:0-2670 GCA_042570655.1 Nanobdellota archaeon
GAAGATTTTCTTAAAGATATTTTAAGCTTTAAATCAAAACCAAATCATAATAATTTAGCTAATATGTCTTATGCAATTAATCGGAAAGAAAGAATTAGGAAAAAAGATAAGAAAGAAATTAGAGAAAGGATTCAAATTATGATGAAACACATGGATATATTAAGAGATGATAATTTGGATTTGTTAAGAACTATTAATGCTGTAATTAACAATCAAGCAAAATTTGAAATGCCTGAAAAGTTAAAAAGAAATGAAACCGATAATTTGGTTAGATTATATAGGGATGCACACGAAATTTCTGAATCATTAGATGATTTGAGTAAAAGTGTAAGAATGTTTTATTCTTATCTTAGCAGGGGGATCATTGAAGTTGATACGTTAAATTTTGGTATGAAAGATCTTATCAAACATTTTGTATTATTAAAACAAAGATTTTTAAAATTATATAAAGTTAAACACGAATTTGAAATTTTGTATCATGAAATTGTTAGGTCAATGCCAGAAAGACATAGTAATTTTGTTAAGGTATTAAATGGAGAACAAAAGAAAGAAAAAGGATTTGCTTTACCTTCATCATAATCATTTACTCATTTTTTTAACATATTCTCTGATTTTAATTTTCATTTCTTCTTTATATTCGTCAAAATTAGAATTTAGTTGATTGATTTGCTCTTCCCAATTGATTTTAGGAAGTTTTGTTAATGTTGATTTGAAATTTCTTTTTGATTCTTTTATTTGATCTTCAATATATATTGCCTTATCTGAATTGAACTTTTTTGTTGCAGGGAATTTTGTTATAGCATTTGCACCTGCTTTTAATAATGGTAGAACATATTCTTGATTTTTTGGAGTAAGTCCTGCAATAATTTCTAATTTTGGAAACGAGATTCTTGTTTTCGCAATCCACCAAACATATTCTTCTATTTCAGGAGATTTTGTAAAAGGTGTTTCTTTAACTGGTTTTAATGCATAAAATGTTATTCTTTCTAAATTATGTTTTTTTATGAATTCTTCCAATTGTACAAAATGGTCTTTTGTTTCACCTAAACCAATTACAATTGTCATACTTTTTTTAAGATTTAGTTCGTCTGCAATTTTATACATATCTTCATATGGTTCGATTGCTTTATCAGGACATATTTCATCATGAAGTTCTTTATCTATTGTTTCAATTGAAGCTACTATCCCTTTTATGTAAGGTAGAAATTGTTGTAATTCTTCTTTATTTAATACCCCTAAGTTAAGCCAGATTTTTTCTCCATAAATTTTTTTCACTAATTTAGCGATTTTTACTAATTGTTCAAATGGAAATATTCTATATCCACCTGTTAAGAATTCAATTCTCCATCCAAGATTTTTTGCTATTAAAGTTTCTGTTAGAATTGAGCTGATTGATCTTCTTGCTGTCTTTGCGTGTTTAATTTTATGTTTTGTAGTTGAACGAAAACAGAATTTACATGTTCCAACATCACAAAACCAGCTTAGAAAGATACATCTACCAAACCAAGTTGTATTTGGATGGTTTTCTTTGTATATCTTGTTTGCTTTTTCCAGTAATTCGTTAAAATCTTCCATAATTATGTAGAATAAGGGTGGTGTTTTTTAAAAGTTTTGTTTTTAAATTATTTCTATTAGCGCGCTCCGTGGTTTATATGTTTTCAGATATCACCTACGAGTCTAGATGTCATTGCTACTTATAATTGAGTACTACGCATGGCGCTAATAGAAATAATAATTTATTTAAACTTGTAGATTTCCTTATATTTCTCATTCAGATATTTAATAAATATTTTTGGATTAAGGCTTTCACCAGTAGCTTTCTTAACAATATCGTCAGCTAACATTGTTCTTCCTTTACTATGAATGTTTTTTATTAACCATTGTAAAATTGGTTTGAATTTTAAAGTTTTAATTTTTTGTTTAAAATTAGGAATGTCTTTCTGCATTTTATAATATTGTTGAGCTGCATAAATTGATCCAATTGCATAACAAGGGAAATAACCAATACCACCACCTGACCAATGTACATCTTGTAGAATTCCTTCACTATCTTTTTTAACTGCTATTCCAAATAATTCTTTAAATCGTTTATTCCATTCTTTTTTTGCATCTTTTGGCTTGATAATTCCATTAATTAAATCTCGTTCAATTTCAAATCTTAAAATTATATGAAGACAGTATGTAACTTCATCTGATTCTACTCTAACATATGAAGGTTTTACTATGTTATAATCTTTATAAAAATTTAATTGAGATTTTTTTATTTTTGAATGTTTTTTAAAGAAATTAAAGTAACCTTGCCAGAATAATTTATTTTTACCGATCATATTTTCCCAAAATCTTGATTGGGATTCATGGATTCCTAACGATGGGCCCTCATAAAGTACTGTATTATAATATTTTTTTGGTAGATTTAATTCATATAAAGCATGACCTGCTTCATGCATTGTTGATTCAAATGAAAATGTTAAATTTCTATAATTAGTTGTTATTCTAACATCATTTTCAGACATTCTAACTGTAAATGGATGTTCTGCTGGATCAATTGATGACACATCTAATAACATTTGCATTCTATTCATAATATCTTTACTTAAAAATTCTTGATTATTTTTTGGAATAATGATTTTTAATTTTTTCTGTTGTTTATATCGTTTTGTTGACTTTATT
>JBHPGL010000162.1:0-2669 GCA_042570655.1 Nanobdellota archaeon
AAATAATGTCGCGCGACATTATTAATTATTAAATGTAATTTCCTAAGAAAGTTAGGAATAAAAGGAGTAGATGCAAATCAACTTGCTGTTAAGCAGGGTTATGACCAAGTTAAAGTTGTTCAAGATTAATTTAAAATATAAAATTAAAAATAATTAATAATGTCGCGCTCCGTGTCGCTTAAAGATCCGTAAGATGACGACCGAGTCTTCATTACTCGAAATATATTCGAGTACTTCGCATGGCGACATTATTATTAATGAAAATGGCAAAATTAAAAAACGCAAAAGAGATGCCGATTGGCGGAATCATAATAGAACCAGGTTCGTCTGAAAATTTTAAAAAAGGTGACTGGAAAACCCATTTGCCAATTAGAGATATGAAAAAATGTACGCATTGTTTTATTTGTGTTCAATATTGTCCAGAGAATTGTATCAAACATAAAAATGAAAAGTTAACATTTACAGATTATAATTTTTGTACCGGTTGCGGGATTTGTGCAAAAGAATGCCCGTTTAAAGCAATTGTAATGAAACAGTTAGACTAAAAATTATTATAATAATGCTCTGGGCAGTATTGCCCAGTGAACGAGCCCAGTATCTCGTAAGACAACACACGGTGCTCCATTGAAGCATAGCATTCGGTTGGAGCACGTGAACGACAGAGCATTATTAATAATTAAAAAAATTATTATGAAAATGGCAAACAAAAAAGTTGTAATAACAGGAGCAGAAGCAGCAGCAGCAGCAATGAAACAAATCAATCCAGAAGTTGTAGCTGCATATCCAATTACACCGCAAACTCCTATAATTCAAAAATTTTCACAATATGTAGCAGATGGAGAAGTTGATACTGAATTCGTTTTAGTTGAAAGTGAACATAGTGCAATGTCAGCAACAGTAGGTGCAGCATCTGCAGGAGTTAGAGCAATGACATGTACAGCATCGCAAGGACTAGCATTAATGCACGAAATAATCCCTGTTGCTTCAGGGCTACGTCTTCCGATTGTAATGTCAGTTGCAAATAGAGCTTTATCAGCTCCGATAAATATCCATTGCGATCATTCAGATTCAATGGCGGCAAGAGATCATTCTTGGATACAACTGTATACAGAAAATCCTCAAGAAGTGTATGAAACAACTTTATTAGCAATAAGACTTGCAGAACATCCAGATATCCAACTACCTGTAATGGTTTGTCAAGACGGTTTTATTAATAGTCATTGTTCAAAAAATGTAACTCTATTTGACAACTCTATTGTTAAAAAATTCTTAGGTAAATACAAGCCTAGAATTAATCTGCTCGATACAGATAATCCAATAACAGTAGGACCTCTTGCTTTATTTGATTATTACTTTGAAATGAAATACCAGCAAAGTAAAGCAATGAAACTTGTTCCAAAAGTTTTCCTTGATGTTGGTAAAGAACTATCAAAGATTACAAATAACAAATACAACTTTTTCGAAGAGTATAAATTAAAAGATGCGAAGTATGCAATCATTGTCTTAAGTTCGACAGCAGGTACAGGTAAAGAAGTTGTAAATCAATTAAGGGCGAAAGGTAAAAAAGTTGGTTTATTAAAAATTAAAATGTTCAGACCGTTCCCATACAAAAAGATAGCAAAAGCTTTATCACATTTGAAAAAAGCTGCAGTACTAGATAGGGCAGAATCATTTGGTGCAGACGCTCCATTATATTCAGAAATAAAAAATTCATTATACCATACAAAAAAACGTCCAATTTTACAAAGTTATATTTATGGTTTAGGTGGAAGAGATACTCAAGAAAAAGATATTCAAGATTTATTTGAAGAGTTGATGAATTTAAAGTGTGATGAGGATTCAGCAAGATATTTAGCTTGTAGGACAGGAGATCCTAATGTTTGTAAAATAAAAAAATGAAATAACAATAAATAATTAATAATGTCGCGCGACATTATTTTGTTTAATAAGAAAAATGGTAAACCTAAAAGAACTCGCGGAAATGCCAAACAGATTGGCGTCAGGACACCGTTCATGTAATGGTTGTGCTTTTCCAATAATTGTAAGAACAGTTTTGAAAGCAACACCTATGCCTGTAGTTACTGGTGTAGCAACAGGATGCCTAGAAGTAGTATCAACAATATATCCAGACAACAGCTGGAAAATCCCATTTATCCATAACGCATTTGAAAATGTATCTGCAACAATTTCAGGAGTAGAATCAGCTTATCGTGCATTAAAAAAGAAAGGTAAATTAAAAAATAAAGAAATTAAATTTGTAGCTTTTGGTGGTGATGGTGGAACCTATGATATTGGTCTACAAAGTTTATCTGGTGCACTTGAACGTGGCCATGACTTTGTTTATGTTTGTTATGACAATGAAGCTTATATGAATTGTTTAAGTAGGGACAGTTTAATAATGACAAAAGAAGGGCTTAAGAAAATAACAGATGTAAAACTGGGAGAACAAGTTTATGCATTCAATCAAAAAACACATAAATTAGTTTTAAAAAAATGTACAGGTATTTATGATAATGGCATTAAAAAAGTATATGAAGTAAAGACATTGCATCATTCAATAAAAGCAACAACAAACCATCCTTTTTTAGTGTTGAAAAGAAACGGAAGGGGTAAAACTTCTCATTTTGAATGGAAAATTCTTGAAAAGTTAAGAAAGAAAGACGAAATTG
>JBHPGL010000163.1:0-2645 GCA_042570655.1 Nanobdellota archaeon
ATTTAGATATGAAACATGAATTAAGAGTGACAATTATCATTATCTTAATTTTCTTAGTAACACAAATATTTGGATTATATACAATAAATAAACAAGTTGACATTCTTCCTGCAGGATCAATAATTCCAGGAACAAATGATACAACCACAAAAAATATTCCAATTATGAACGATCCTTTATCAGATCAAAAGCTAACAAGGGAAGAAGGTTCTACAGGTCTAATAATTATTGTAATTGCAGTTGCCTTGGGAACGATTCTACTATTAACTTTAGTAAAATTCCGTCAAAGAAGAATATGGAAAATGTGGTATTTTTTAGCAGTATTGTTAACGATGGGAATTACATTTAAAGTATATGTTGAAGAATGGATTCCCGATATAGGCATTGTGATAGCAGTAGCATTTGGATTAGCGTTCATATTAAGTCTGTTAAAATTATATAAACCAAACACTTACATTCATAACATTACAGAAGTATTCATGTATACAGGAATCGCCCTAGTTTTCTTAATGTATTTTACAGTATTTTGGTTTATTATGCTTTTATTATTAATTTCGATTTATGATATAATTGCAGTTTGGAAAACAAAACACATGGTAGATTTGGCAGAATTTACAATCAAATCAAATTTGTTTGCTGGATTTTCAATACCTTATACACCAAAACATAAAGCAATGAAAAAATTAAAGAAACCTAAAAAACCAGACAAAGTAAAAAATTCAGATAAAAAATCAAGTAAATCAATTAAATATGTCAAAGTTGAACAAAAAACAGCCATACTTGGTGGAGGAGATGTTGCATTCCCTTTAATATTCGCAGGTGTTGTTTTAGCTGAATTAAGAACATTTTTACAACCAACCCCTGCGTTCCTATATTCCTTAATTGTAATATTCTTTATAACATTATCACTTTTTGGATTATTCGTTTTTGCTAAGAAAGACAGATATTATCCTGCAATGCCTTTCATTACAGCTGGTTGCTTAATTGGTTATGGTATTTTAAAATTGATTTTATTGTTAGTTTGATTCAGAACATTCATTTTGATAATAAAATCTCCAACCATCTTCTTCATATAAATAATCACCCTTAATCGCCTGTGGGTCATAATTAACATTTGTATCTAATGGAGAATACTTTAAAAATTTATCTTTATTTTCTCTATTGAAATTCATCCAAGTAATTTTATCTCCATCAACTATACCAAGAACAGTATCAATAGAACTTTTATTAATAATACCTTTACTTTCAATTAACTTTAATCCCACACCCATGAGAAAAAGGTATAATTATTATCTTTTAAATTATTTTCTATTTTTCATCATCTAAATAATGTCTAATAAACACCATTGCCTGATTCGCATAAGTAACATGTTTCACAGAAATAACCATATGACCCGAGGCCAATCTTTAAATTGGCTGAGGTTGAGTTGCCGACTATGCCTGGCAATGGTGTAAAATATTATAAAAAGAAATTAATCATCCTTATCATCATCTAAATAATTGTCAATATCTTGGAACCCATCTAAGAATTGTTGTGTTTCATTTTTTTCAATAGTTTCTTTTTCTTTTACTTCTTCCTCTTCATGAACATGTAATTTACCTTCTTCTTTCTCACCTTCTTTAAAAATATTTAAAGTTTTTTGTCGAATTTTAGAAGCATGAGTTGTAGGATTAATTATCATTCCATCTTTTGCAGCAATAACTTGACAATAAGTAGCTCTTTGAAGTTCTCTTGCTTCTATTAAGGGACCTTTTTTCAACATCTTCAATCCAAAATGAGTTATCATTACAAGTTTTGGTTTAATTTTATTAATTATTTTAACAGTATCAATTCCATTCAAATTTTTATCAGATTTTTCTTCAGAAGGCAATTTTTGATTAATAATTAATATATCACACCCTTTATAATTATCAGGTAATTCTTTAAAATATTTTGTATCAGAAATATATCCCAATATAAATTCAGGGGTAATAATTTTTAATCCAACATTTTCAACATCATGTCTAGACTCAATCCCTTCGATTTCAACTTCATTAATACCCATTTTCTTACCTTTTTCAAGTAAAATTAATTTTTCAACCATTTCTTTATGATAATCTGTTAAAAAACCTTCAACAACACCCTTTACGGTCACTAGAATACCTCTCTTATCCAACCCGTTTAATGTCATAGCATCTATAACAGCATTTATATCATTACAATGACCAAGATGGTTATGAGTTACTATAATGGCTGAAGTTTCCCTTAAATTAACCCCATATTCTTTAGCTTTAACCAAACAACCAGGGCCAGGATCAATTACGTATTGTTGATCATCTATTTGTATTACAATTCCACCTGAAGCAGAGATCTGTTTACCCACAACATGATATCCTCCTCCCGTTCCAAGAAATATTATTCTAGCCATTTTATTTCCCCAAAATACAAATTATTAATTATTTACTTAAAGATTATTGTAATCAAATCCATAATTAGAAAACCTTATATATACTGTAATTTATAGATTAGATAATCCAAATAATAATTAAAAATGAAATTATAAAGTTTAAAATGAATAAAATAAATAAAAAAACAATAATACTTGATACAAATTTTTTATTAATGCCAGGCCAGTTTAAAATAGACATTTTTGACCAAATTGAAA
>JBHPGL010000164.1:0-2566 GCA_042570655.1 Nanobdellota archaeon
ATTAAAAGGTAAAATTTAAACTAATTTTCTATTTGTAATAAATTATAGATTACAATAATATTTATATACATAAATACCTTAATAATTCTAATGTTGGGTGAAATAATAAAAAAACATAGAATAAACACTATAAAAACAGATCAAATCATACAATACGGGGACATTCATGATGGTGCAATTGAATTTCCAGGTAAAGTTGATCAAGGATATGTTGAAGTAGGATACTTTTATGGAGATATTAAACCAAAAAATATTATTGTAATATCATCACAAGTAGGTTGCCCTTCAAAATGTTCATTCTGTGAACTTGGAAATGAAAAGTTTGTAAGAAATCTAAAAGCAAATGAAATGTATGAGCAAGTTATTTTAATGCTACAAATAGCAAAAGATTACAATTTAGATATAAATACAAAACATAAAGTAAGTTTAGCAAAAAGTGGAGATCCTTTTTTTAATCCTGAAACAGTAAAAGCATTAGAAAAAATAGCAGAACTTGAATTTTCATTTAAAGTTTCAACAATATTTCCAAATACAAAAAGAGCAATGAACATTTTTAATAATATAACTTTATTTGCAAAAGATTATTCAGAACCAGTACAATATCAAATATCTTTAATATCAACTTCAGAAGAATATCGAAGTAAAGTAACAGGAATAAATTTAATGCCTTTTAATAAAATAAGAGAAGCTGGTGAATATTGGAAAGAAAATAATCCTGAAGGAAGAAAAATAAATTTAAGTTTAATTTTAGATAATAATGTTCCATGTGATGTAGATATAATCTATAAAACATTTCCACCAGATTTGTTCAGATTTAGATTTAGAAATTATATGCCAACATTACATGGAAAAGAAAAAGATTTAATTGCAATTGAAAATGAAAGATTACAATTAATCAAAGATCAATTTGAAGACAAAGGTTATGAAGTTGGTGATTGGGCAACTCCAACAAATATGGAACAAAAATTCGGTCTTGCATCAAATGTAACTTTGAAAAGATATTTAAAAATGAGAAATTTAAAATTATAATAAACAATGTTCAAAATGTCACCAGGATGGGTAAGAGAGGGCCGTTTGTCGTACCGTTTTTCGAGTACGGGAAGGTTGCAGTCGTTTAAAGGCGTTAGCCAATTTACACGACTGTCCCGAACGAGACATTTTGAACATAAATAGAATAACAAATAGATTTATAAATAATTAATATTCTCAAAATCTTATGAAAAAGAGAAAACCAAAAACAATTTTTATCATTCTCGATGGAATACCTTCATTCATGTTTAATAGTATGTATGATAAAAATGAACTACCAAATATTAAAAAATTCTTTAAAGGTGGTATGAGAGCTAAAAATATGATAACTATGTTTCCAACTTATACTTCTACTTGTGTCCCAATGATAACTTTTGGATTAAGTGCAGGACAAAGTAATATAGTTGGCCAAGGTTGGTATGATAAAAAAAGAAAAGAATTCACAGATATTACAAGATTTCCGCATTGGTTTAACGATGTTGATAAATACGTAAAAGAAAAAAGTTTATTTGAACAAGTTCCAGGAAAAAGTATTGTATACGCTTCACAGTTTGCGCGTGGTGCAGACACATATTTTCCAAAACTAAATGTTTTATTTGCTTTTGAATGGGTAAATTATGGAATTCCAATTGAAAGATTAGGAATGAAAAAACTTAAGTTTGATTTGAAAAAATATGATAACATTTTATTTTGGAGTATTACAGCAGACCATACAATGCATCCGAATGGAATTGAACCAGCTGCAAAAATAATAAAACAATTTGATAAAGACTTAAAAAAATTCTTTAATAGTTTATCTGAAGAAGATACTGTTTTCATTTTTTCAGACCATGGTATGGAAGAAGTAAATAAATATTCAAATTTCTATGATTTATTAAGTGACAACGGATTCCACGTTTCAAAAAAGTTTGAAAAGAAAAATGATGTAATTGCATACTTTTCAATAATAACTTTTGGTTACATTTATGTTCAAAATGTTAAACAAAGAGATAAAATCATTGATATCTTTAAAGATCATCCTGGTGTTGAATTTATAATGTATAAAGAGAAGTTAAGAACAAAATTAAAAACTAAAAATAAAATAATAATTCAGAAAAAAAATGATAAGGCTATTTTAGTAGGCGATTCAAAAAAAGCAAGTTATAAACCAATTGATAAAGATATTCTAAGATATAAACTTCCAAAAGATAAAGAAGGTAAGTTAATGGATATTTATGATTGGAAAAAATATACTGAGAAAAAACAATATCCAATGGCACCTATTAGGATAACAGATCTGTTCCAAAGTTATTGTTGTGGTGACATTGTATTTGCTCTGGGCAACAATTATGGCTGTCCTGACTTTATTTGGAGATACAAATATACTCATGGCAATTTTAGAAGAAAAAATATGTTAGCGTTCGCACTTGCAAAAGGTCCAAAGATAAAACCAAAAAATTATGATTACATTTTAATTGAAGATTTAAGATCTATGATAGAACATCATTACTTTAATAAAAAAATCCCAAAGAAAAGTATAATTAAATAATTATTTATT
>JBHPGL010000165.1:0-2549 GCA_042570655.1 Nanobdellota archaeon
ATAATATACAATTATACGATATTATTATATAAAGTTTTCTAAAAAAAACTATCCAATTTACTTTGATCTTTAGAAGCTAATAAATCATCTTTACTATAACCTAAAACATTAAATATCTGTTCAACAGCAGGAACTAACTGATTATTAATATAATATTCAGGATCATAATCTCCTTCTTTAACTTCAGAAATAAATCTTGCCCTATCACTTATTCTATCTTTACCTTTAACAATAACAAATCTAATTAAAGAACCAGGTCCAACTTTAATCCCTGCATTTTTCATCCTTTGAGCAACAGCTACATGCGGTGCATTTTGTGAATATGAATCAATATCCTTTGATAATTGTGTTGTTACAACTAATCTTTCATTATCAACTTTCCCTTCTCTAATATCATTTACAACACTTATAATATAATTAAAAGCTTTCTTCTCATCACCTTCTTTTAAAATAATCTCTAAAATTTTTAACTGTGCAGACCGGGCAATTTTAGACCAATCTCTTCTAACATAAGCAAAACCTCTAATTTTTATTTTTCCGGAATCTTCAAGTAATGCATATTTTTTCTTAGCACCACCTGTTCCGCTTTTAGTAAAAACAAAAATTCCTTTTGGATAAAACCCTTCAAATTCAAGTTCCATAATACCAGGCAAATCATTATTAATTGATTCAATAAAATGTTTAGCTTCATCCATTTTACTTGTATCAATGTGTATAAATATAGAATCCGTATCAGAATAAATTACTTCAAATTCTCTTTCTTTAGCTTTATCAATAACTTTATTAATATAATATCTTGCATAAGTTGTGATAGCATCAGCACATTCATAACTATACCATCTTGACCCTGCAAAAGCTAAATATCCATAAAACGAATTTGCTAAAGTCTTCAAACTCTGTTGTCTTGCATTTAAAGCAGGATCATAATTTTTCTTTAATATTTCTTTAACTCTTAATCTCCTTTTAATCAAATCTTCAATTAGGTTTGGAAGAAAACCTTTTTTATTTTTATTAAAATAATATTCTGTTTCAGGAACTTTTATATAACCTTCTGCAGATTCTTTTGAAAATGTTGCAGGCGAAATATTGTGTGATACAATAATGCTCGGATACAAACTTCGAAAATCAAATACAGCAAGACCATCATACAATCCAGGTTTTGGTTCAAACACAAATCCACCTTTATATGTAGTCATCATTCTCCGTTTGATTTCATGATGATTAGGTCTATTTGGAATCAATTGATTAAAATCATCACAATTTCTTATTGTAAACCACTCTACAAGTTGCGAAAATGCACTCCTTGTAATTTCAAACGGACTTAAACCAACTGCTTTAACAAGTTCAATAATGTTTGGCAGCAATTTAATGCATAATAAACACGTAATCCTTGAATCATTAAGGTTGTATCTGCAATATGGTTCAAGATCTTCAGGATGATTATCCCACGCTTCTGTTAACTCTTGAAAACTAATATCGTCCTTACCTTCTCCAATTAATTCTTTTGCAACACTGTCAAGACCAAAATTATCTGTATCAAGTGCATCATGCATTAACTTAGAAACAAATTGATAAATATCAATGTGAACAATACCTCTTATTGACTGTGAATTTATTCTACCTCTGGCAGACATAATTTTTGTATTATCTAATCCAAGATTAAGATTTATTTTATATTTATCTGCTCTATCTCTGATATAAGTCATATCAAAAACATCTGAATAATATCCAGTTAAAATATCAGGATCATACTTTTCAATATGTTCTTTAAATTTTTCAATCAATTCAGCTTCTGAATTAACAAATTCAATATCTTTATTTTCTGTTGCAAACTTTTTCCAGGTAATAATTTTCCTAAATTCTTTTTCATAATTCCCTTCTTTATCAGTTTCAACTCCAAAAAAAGCCAACATAATAATTGGATTTTTAACAGAACTAACTTCCATTGATTCTGGCAGATAAGTTTCAATGTCAAAACCCATTACTTTTAAATTTGGACATACATCATCACTAACTTGAATAATTTCTTCACATAAATATGTGTCAACTTTATACTTTAGATTTATCAAATCTCCTTCAAATTCATGTAAGGTTAATGGAATAATTTTTTTATCAACTAAAAATTTTCTTGAAAAATTTAAATCAGCTTCAAATATATCAATGATATCTTCATCTTCCTTGAAAATATCTCTGAATACAGGGACAGCTTTAGGATGATTTACAACAACCTTAATAACATTAACCAACTCTCCATTATATTCTTTTCGAGTTTGTTCATACCTTCTTATTAAATGTACTTTACCTTTATGTTCGATTGCTTTTCCGGTTAAAGTTTCAACATCAAAATCTTTTCCAACTTGAATATAGAAATAAGGGTCATAATCATTTACTACAATTATTTTCTTACCTTCACTTGTTTTTCCAAATATTATGATTCTGGCTTTTTCTATGTTACTGCCTACCATACCTTCTTCTTCTGTAAAATAACTTACATCTAAAGGATAAAACTGTATTTTCACCATTATACAATAGAAAAATAACTTTTAATA
>JBHPGL010000166.1:0-2524 GCA_042570655.1 Nanobdellota archaeon
GATTTTGCAACACGTCATTGTTTGAATTAGGGAAACAAATTGTTCACGACGAAGTTCTTGGAATTTGTGGTGTTTGTGGGAAAGGAATTATTTTTATATCAAGTTTGATTTTTCCAGATATCCCTATAAATAATGAAATTAAAAAAGCGCCAGAAGAAGCTTACGCAGTTTTTATTGGAGACATACATTTTGGGTCGAAACATTTTTTACAAGAAGATTTTGATGCATTTTTAAAATGGATTAAAGGTGAAGCAGGGAATGAAGAACAAAAAAAAATCATTGAAAAAGTGAAATATTTATTTATTCTCGGTGATGCAGTTGAAGGTGTTGGGATTTATCCAGATCAAGAAAATGATTTAGAAATTACAGATATTAAAGAACAATATAAATTATTATCTGAATTTTTGTCACAGTTACCAAGTCATATTAAGGTAATAATTTGTCCAGGAAATCACGATGCAATGAGGATTTCAGAACCACAACCAGCAATGAATAATGAATTCATAGAAGCCTTAGTTAATTTAAATAATGTAATTATTGTCAGTAATCCATCTGTTGTAAAAATAATGCATTCTAATGATTTTGATGGTTTAACTGTTTTATTATATCATGGATTTAGTTTTCCATATTATGCTGATAAAGTTGAACCAATTAGATTATTGGGCGGTCAGAAAAAACCAGAAGAAATTATGAAATTTTTATTATTAAAAAGACATTTAGCACCAACGCATACGTCAACATTGTATTTACCTGATGAAAATCAGGATTTCCTTGTAATTAAAGAAATCCCGGACATTTTTGCAAGCGGTCATATTCATAGAGTGAGTGTTGATAATTATAAAAATGTTACATTATTAAATTGTTCGTCTTGGTTGAAGATGAGCGATTATCAAAAAAAAGTGGGATTGTTTCCTCAACCATCTAGAGCAATTGTTGTAAATTTACAAACAAGAAATGTTAAAATTATGAACTTTGCAACAGGAGATGTTCAAGATGGCTGAAAAGGTTGAAAAAAGTGAAGCAATAATAAAATATTTTACTAGTTTAGATGAATCTATGCAAAAAGTTTTAGAAATTGCTAAGAAAGCAAGGATGAAAAATTTTGATCCAGAAGATAGAGTTGATATTCCTTTAGCGAAAAATATGGCTGAAAGGGTACAAGGATTGATTTCTATTGTAGCACCACAAATTGTAAATTGTGGTATGACAAAAAAAATACACGAACTTGAAAAAGAATTTGGTCTATCTGATTGGAGGGTAGGATTTATTATTGCAGAATTGGTAGCTAGACAGACATTTTGTAAATTTAAAGATGAAGTTGAAGCAATGGAAGTAGGTATAAGGGTAGGAATTTCATATTTAACAGGAGGCATTGTATCAGCACCGTTAGAAGGTTTTATTGAATTGAAATTAAAAAACAGATTAGATGGAAAAAAATATTTTTCAATTTGTTATGCAGGTCCAATAAGGGGCGCGGGTGGAACAGCAGCAGCAGTATCTGTTTTAGTGGCTGATTTTGTACGGGTTAAGATGGGTTATGAGAAATATGATCCAACAGAAGAAGAAATTAATAGGTACGTAACTGAATTAATTGATTATCATGAAAGAGTTACTAACCTTCAATATTTTCCTTCTGAAGAAGAAATTAAGTTTATGGTTAAGAATTTACCTGTTGAGATTAATGGCGATCCTACTGAAAAAATTGAAGTTAGCAATTATAAGGGGTTGGCAAGAGTTGAAACAAATAAAATTAGAGGGGGAGTATGTCTTGTTATTGGTGAAGGTTTATGTCAAAAAGCTAAGAAAATGTGGCCAAAAATAGGAAAGTGGGGTCACGAAATTGGTCTGGTAGACTGGGATTATTTAAAAGACTTTTTAGATTTGCAAGATAAGATTAAAGCAAAAAAATCAACACCAAAATCTGGAACAACAAATGAAGAAGAGAAACCAAAAGTTTCACCAAATTATACTTATATTAAAGATTTGGTAGCAGGTAGACCAATCATTACCCACCCAATGGTGAATGGTGGATTGAGATTAAGATATGGAAGAACACCTTATACAGGACATTCAACTTCAGGCATTCATCCAAGTACCCAAATTTTATTAAATAATTTTATTGCAACAGGCACACAATTAAAAGTTGAAAGACCAGGTAAAGGAACGACAGTTACACCTTGTGATAATTTAGAACCACCTTTAGTAAAGTTAAAAGATGGAACGGTTAGGTTTGTTAGTGATTTTGAGGAAAGTAAAAAATTGTTAAATGAGGTTGAGGAAATATTATTTTTAGGTGATATATTATTTTGTTACGGGGATTTTGTTGAAAATGGACATAAATTAGTTCCGGCAGGATATTGTGAAGAATGGTGGGTTCAAGAGTTAGAGAAAGCCACAGTTAACATGTTTGGAAGTTATGATCTTGAGAAACTTGCCAATTATTTAGAAATTAATGAGGGATTTTTAAAGAGAATTGTAAATGAACCAATTAAGAGAAAAATTTCTAGTGAACAGGCAATCATAA
>JBHPGL010000167.1:0-2516 GCA_042570655.1 Nanobdellota archaeon
CTTCCTTGGTTAAAATATATTATTGTTGCATTAGTTATTATATTAATTTTAGCAGGTGTATTTTATTTTTATTTCTATGATAAAAGTTCAAAAGAAGATAGTATTTTGAATAATGAAGATAATTTAGCTGTTAAGGAGTATATCAATTCTTTGAGTGAGACAGAATTAAATTCTCCTTTGAATATAATTTGGGAATCTAACAATAAGATTGATGTAAACTTGAATACGTATTTTAGTGATCCTGACAATGATAAATTGGTATTTTCAACTAATGCAATTGAGAATATTAATACTAACGTAAATGGATCAGTATTAACATTAACACCTGATTTGAATTTTGTTGGTATCAGAAAAATGACTTTAATTGCTGATGATGGTGAGAATAAAGTTGAAAGTGATAAAGAGATTACACTTGCTGTCTTTTATGATGATGCAACTGTTTTTAATAAGGTTTCTAATTTTATAAAAGTTTATTTTAACTTTATAATTATTGGTTTTGTTTTGATTATTATTATAATATTATTTTTAGTGTTTAACAAGCCAATTATTGATTATTTAACAGAAGAAGAAGATGAAAAGTAGTTCTTAAAGTTTTTGTAAGTTAAGTCAATTATGCAATATAGGCCATAGTATTATATGAAATCATAATTGTACAGGAATTAAACCAGTTACTACTAAAAATGTATATACTATTCCTAAAGTGAATAATAAGATTAGAATGTATCCTGTGAACTTAAAATCTTTAATTTCGAATTCCGGTGATCTATCTCCATACTTCTTTGCTTTCCAATACATTAATACTACTAAAATACCTTGTAAACCACCTGCAAATGCACCAGCTATTGCAATTGCTGCTATGAAAGAAGTTAAACCGCTTAATGCAAGTGCTAGAGGGAAAGCTAATGTGAGTATGAATGATAGTTTTCTGTTTATTCCTAGGTCTAAATGGTAGACCCATAATAAAGCTAAACCCATTGCAATTGCAGAAGTAAACATTGATAATACTGCAAATAAGTTGCCAAGAATTTGCATTGGTTTACCACTTACTATTTTATCAAGTACTGTTGTTGATATTTCACCATCTGATAATCCTGCTGGTCCAACTGATCCTACAACTACTAATGCATAAAGTATGTATATTACAATAGGGACTAAACTTCCAATAATGATTGCCTTTTTTAACAGATGTTTATTTTCTGAACAAATTGATCTCATTTCTGGAATTGCTGCAGATCCAAAGAATGCAAACATGATTACCCCATATGGAAGAAAGAGTTTTGAATAATCAAATTGGTTTAAGTTTGTTGGATTAATATGGAAGAATCCCCATACTACAATTATTATGATAATTATTAACATGATTGAAACAAGCCATAATTCTGATTCACCTACTTTTCTTAATCCTAAGTATATTATTATTGAAATTATTGCGAAAAAGATTAAAGAATAGGCAAATGCTGGGAGTAATCCAAACAAATTGTTTAAGACTTGACCTTCTGCCATAATGTATGCTGTTAACATGCCATATACAACAAATATCATTGAAAACGTCATCAAAGCTTTTCCCCATTTACCTAAATATTTTTCTGCTAACCCTGACATTTCATGTCTTCCTTTTGTTCTTAAAGAAATTTCGCCAACGTAAAGGTTGATTAAGGTAATTGCTAGTCCTAAGAAAATTACTGTGAATATTCCTGTTAGAAAACCTGCTTTAGCAATTACGTATGGTAGACCTAGAATTCCTGCACCTATTATTGTACCTATTAAAGTTGCAGTTGCAATGAACAGGGTTTTATTTTTCATTTGGGATAATGAGTTTTAGTTTGTATATAAAAGTTTAGGATTTTAGGATTATTGATTTCTAAGAAAGATGTTGAGAAGTATAAAGTTAAAAAAAGTGGGGATACTGGGATTTGAACCCAGAGCCACCGGTCTCTTCCTCAAAACGACAGACCGCAATATTGTCATAAGCTTTCGCCTCATCGCTCCATTTTAAAGCCATAAGCCTTTCGACTTAATGGGACTGGAGCCAGTGATTTTAGCCAGGTTAAACTATATCCCCTTTAAATATATGGATAAAATCATTCTTTATAAAGGTTTTTATTCTAGAGATGTATTAAAAGCAATAGTATCATTTAACTTAGTAATTGTTTTTTTTATCATATCTTTTGGAAGTTCTATTACCATGTCAGCTTTGTTTTTAGGAGTGTAGAATGTGAATGGCAGAAAGTTTTCTTTGATTTCTACTATCCTGTTGTTTTTGATAAATAAAACGTCAATTGGATAAAATACAAAGAACATATGGAGTGAAATTATTTGTGGTTTTGAGAAATGGAATATTAGTGCTTTGTTTTTAAGAGTTGATTTTAATGAAAACATACAACCTATTGATTTTGATAGAATTGATTTACAATTATGTATCTTCTTTGCAAGAACTTTGTTTTTGGTTTTGTTGATTAACATTTATATTAATATAAATTTAACTTTTATTTAAAATTATAGTAATGTTTTTAAAA
>JBHPGL010000168.1:0-2464 GCA_042570655.1 Nanobdellota archaeon
GCATAATGATTTTCTTCTTTTCCTTTAAATATTTCTTTTGCTAATTTAAGTTTAAATTTGTCTTTTTTAATTTCAGGATATGCTAATTTTAAATCATCAAGTGTTTTTGATTTATATGGTATATCAACTAAATAACCACTATACCTTACTTCTCCTTCTTTAAATGCTGCTTCTGGAAAACTATCAATAACTCTATCTAACATTGATTTATGGTTGATAGTAATTGTTTTATCTTTACCTGATTTAGGAAGTTTTCCAGTAATTGAGGCATATCTCATTGTCATTGATTCTGGATCATCATATTCTACAAAATCTGGAACAATATCTTCGATTCCTGTTGATAAATCATTATTTGGAGTTTCTTTCAATAAAATATCTTCTGGTTTTTTATACAAAATATTTGTTTTATTTTTATTTAAGTCTGCAAATTTTCTGTTGAATGCAAATACATATTCTAAATCAGTATTAATTAATACACCATATGTTTGCATTGATTTTTTATTACCAAAAATATTTCTCCCTAAGTCTGTTTTAAATTTGTCAATATCATCTTTATATGTATCTGTAAAATCTTTTAACATTTCTGATTCTGCCTTTACTTCTATTAAATAAAACTGTACTTTTTGTATTAAGACTGTATGTTCTTTTAAAAATCCTTCAATTTTTCCAATTAGATTTTCCATTTTGATTTTCCTCCATTCTGTAAAGGCAATATGGTGCATTATGGAATTCGTCATAAAATGCTACTGATTGACTACTGCAACCACCTTGACATTGTTCTCCATAATCACATTTTTTACAGTTTTCCCCTAATTCTTTTACTGTAAAATTTCTTGTATAATTAAAATTTTGCTTTTCTTCCCAGATTTCTTTTAATGTAGTTATTCTAATATTATCTGCATATGCATCTGGATGTTGAATTGATAAACAGCCTTTAACATTTCCATTTGATTCAATTCCAATACCATTTATTCCAGCTCCACAACCTGACCATTCTGAATCACGTAATCTATCTTCTAACACACCAAAATAACCAATACAATCTGCTGCCTGAACATTTATATACGGTAGTCTTTCTCGTGTTTCAACTATAAATTCTGCCAATTTGTAATATGTTTCTTCATCTATTAATAAATCTTTATTTTCTTTCATTCTTCCCATCGGTGATGCCATTTGTAATTGCCATGCTTGAGTTCCGTACACAATAATTCTATTTCTTATTTGTACCAGTTCTTTAAAATTGATGTTGTTTATAGAGGTAATTGGACAAATAGTTTGATCTTGCCTTAATAGTTTTTTAATTGTATCAAAAACTTTGTCATGTGATCCTTTTACACCTCTAAAATAATCATGTGATTCAGGTTCACCGTCGATAGATATACCTATTGAATATGGGTTTAGGTTTGAGATTTGGTCAATGGTTTTATCATCCCAATGTAAAACGTTTGAGATTATTCCAAGTTGAATATCATGTTCTTTTATTCTTTCTGCAATTTTTATCCAATCTTTTCTTAAAGTTGGTTCGCCGCCAGATAGAAATATTTTTTTAAAACCAACATCTTTGATTTGATCAACTAGGTCAAGAGATTCTTCTGTAGATAATTCATTTTCTCTTTTATCTTTTGCATTTGATCCGCAATGCAGGCATTTTGAATTGCATTGTAAAGTATACTCCCACACCACTGAATCTGGATTTATTTCCATGAGAAGGAGTTATGTATTTAGATTTATAAGGATTGTTGTAATGTAAATATTATTCTGTATTGTTATATTAATATTTAACTATAGCAAATATTTATAAATTCTTAAGATATTCTATATCATGAAAAAAATAATATTTATCATATTAAGTTTTTTAGTATTTAGTATTTTGGTAGGATGTAGTTCTGGACCAAAATGTTCAAGTCCTTATATTGAATATGCAGGCAATTGCTGCCTTGATGAAAATCAAAATAATCAATGTGATGTTAAAGAAGAAAAAGTGTCTTTATGCAATAAACCATACATTCAAGTTGGAAGTGATTGTTGTTTAGATCAAGATGATAATGGTATTTGTGATAAAGATGAAGTTGAATTGTATAAAGATTGTGGTTATGCTGATAGTCAAGCAACTGATGGATTAAATTTATGTATGAGATCTGCAATGGCAGGTTGTACACCTGCAAAATTAGTATCTAAAATGGATGAAAATGGAGTTTATATGGAAGCAACTATGTATGTTGAAGGTTCAACTGGTATTAAATGTGAAGTTAAGATGGTTGTAGATAAAGCAGATTTGGAAGTACCTGCAGGAATCGAATTAACTCCTGAAGTATTACAAGTAATTAATTTATTTAAAGGAATGGAAGGTAAAGAAATGACTTGTTTTGCTCCATTAGGTGAAGTAGAATCATTTGGTTTTGATGATGATGAAGCATGTAGCGGAACTTTATTAGAATATAGTAAACAAATGGAAGGACTTATT
>JBHPGL010000169.1:0-2460 GCA_042570655.1 Nanobdellota archaeon
TATTCATATATGAATTTTCAAAATTACCGTTATCTACCCAGCCAATTTTATTGTTAATGGCTGCAAATATATTTCCCTTACATTTAAGACCTGTATAAGTAAAGAATACATTATCACCGCTATTTGTAACAAACATGGTATTAAACGTTCCGTTGTTACACATTCCTTGTGCAATGTCATCTCCATGAATGTTATTCATTATTAATAAATTAACTTCCCCTTTAAATCCAATATAATTTCCAATGAAATCTCCTTGAAAGTTTTCAATAATTAGTTTATCAACATATTTTGTGAAATAAAAAAGGTAATCAAATCTTTGACCATGTCCATTAATATAAAAATGATTATCTTTATTTCGTTCTGTTAAAGTTTCTAATAATATACCAGTAAAGTAACCTAGAACAGGATATTCATCTTTATACAAATTACATTTTGAATAGATAAAGGATTTTAAATCGTCATTATTGTAATCAATTTTATTAAGTATGGGTTTAATTTTATTATTTAATTCATCTTTTATTATAGTTAAATATTTTTCCCAATCAATATAATCGAGATCTATTTCATTATAAACATCATTTAATTTATCTACAGCATTGGATTTAGGAATAATTATTTCTCTTTCTTCTCCTTTGATATCATCTAAAAATATTGTTTTCATATAAAATCAACCACCATTAATAAATCATCATATTTTCTAATACGTGAAAATTCTTGTATAACATGTGCAAAAGCCATAGTTTCCTTATATTTTATTTTTTCCAACTTTTCTTTATATTGATTTTTATCCATATTAACTACTTTTTTTACGTTTGGATTAACAGGATTTTCTTCATTATTATACAAATATAATAAATCTATATCTCCATTTGGTTCTTCTTCATAATCATCATATTCATCTGTAAAACCAGCTGTTAAATTTTCACATATATTTTTACCTTTATGATCTGCTACTAGAATTTGTTTACATTCACTGCCGCCAGACAAAGAATGATTCAATGCCTTATCGCTTTTATTGCCTACCAAATATACATTATCTATTGTACCAATGTGACCTGCTCCAAAAAGCAATTTATCACCAATATTATGAAATGCATATACATTTTTAATATTTGATGTTTCAAAACAGATATTAATGCCTAACTCATCTCCCTTATTGCCGATTAAATATAAATTGTTTACTTCAAAATCGTTCCAATCAAAATTAGCTGTCATTGAAGCGATTTCTCTACCTCTGCAATTTTGAATGTAAATTTTATCAATTTTACCGCCTTCATCACAAAATCCTGAACCTGCCCTATCATCAAGATTGTTTAATATGATTAAATTATTCAATTTACCTTGATGACTTGCTGTATATTGGCATGCGTGTGGAGCATGATTATAATTTAACAGAACAGTATCGCCTTTTCCATTTGCTGCCATACCCATACAAATCCCTGCTCCAACAAATTCTTCAACAATTACTTTGTCAAAATATTTTGTTAATGCGAAAAGAAATCTAAATCTTTGTTTTTTACCGTTAAACTTGAATTTTGTTGGTTTTTTCTGTTTTTCATAGTTTTCTGTTAAGATTTGCAATAATGTTCCTGTATACATTCCTAACAATTTTTCTCCTTTCGCACTTAAATCTTGTTCCAGATTAGCTTCAATATAATGCTGCAAATCTTCGTATGAAAAATCTAGGTTTTTAGATTTAACATGATCAAGCATTTTATCGTATATTGGCAATAATTCTTCAATTTTTAAAAAATTTGGATTGATTATTTCTGGAAATTGAAATATTTCTTTACATGTATCAATCATTTGTTCCAAAACTGTTGATTCTGGATTTTGTATTTTTCTATCGTCCATTCCTTTTAAATCGTCTAAAAATTTGTTAACTACCATTGTTTATCTCCTCCGAGAGTTTTATCAATTTGTTAACAAATACTTCGCCCGTACACTTATCTGGATCTTTTGTGAGTTCTATTATTGGAAGAAGGTTTTTTTCTTTTAGTAGATTTTTATATACTTTAAACGCTTTTTTTCCTTCAACAGCAATACCTTCAAACTCGTCTTGTTTCATTATTTCACCATATCTTTCTGGTCTTAATTTGATATTTTCCAATGAATCAAAATGTTCTTCTGTTTCTATCATGTATATATCTTGAAATCTAGTATGTTTACTTAATTCAACCATGCATAAAAGATCATCTATTAAAAATAAATTATCACATCTTACTAAGAAATTTTTATAATTAAATTCTTTTGAATTAGATCTATTATTTTGAAATATTATATTATTTGCTTGTGTAAAATTCCCGCCCATATTATCATATGGAATATCAACATTGTTATTATCAAAATATATTAAATTGATATTAACTCCTTCATTAAGAAAATTTGAAATGTTAATTATTTTATCTCCAGTATTATACCTAATAATTATATTATTTATATTTGTTTTATCTAATGAAT
>JBHPGL010000170.1:0-2448 GCA_042570655.1 Nanobdellota archaeon
ATGTCTATATAACAAATTCTATTACTATCATTATATAATATCCCATACTCACTTGGTGATAATGCAATTTCCGAACCAGTCTTCATCTTTGCCATTATGTATGCCTTATTTTACTTTGATCTTTAGGTTCATACTTATCATTGTAAAAAACATCAGTTAAATCAATTACAAACTCGTACAACTCCTGTTCACTCTGAACATTTTTTACATAAACCCCTAACTTCTTTAATTCTAAACTATATGTACTCTCGCCGCCAATCTGAACATGAAAATATGGATTGTACTGAACAACTTCTTTCACTTTCTCAAACATTTCAGTATCATTTCCAATTTCACCATCAGATATTGTAAATATCAAATTATTCTTTTTAATCATTAAATCATTTATCTTTGACATAGTTATTCTTGTTCCGCCAAATTGAGGATGTAACGCTTCTAATTTACTTTGTCTTAATCCCCTTGAAACAATTGTTTCATAACTAAAATTTGCAAAGTACGCATCTGCATCAGCAATTCCAAGTTCAATAAACCTTTGAACAGTCATAAAATACGCAATTAACGATACATGATATTTAGAATTATACCGCCATTGTTGATCAGATATTGCTTTAGGATTAACAACATCTCCTAATCCAGGACCTTCCGGCATTCGCATCTCCATACTTGACGAAGTATCCAACAACCCAAATACTAAATCAGGTTTATTAGTAACATCTTTTCGTACTCTTGCCTCAATATTATATTTATATTTGGCAGCAATTAATTCAAGACCTCTACTTTCCAGATCAAAATCAATTCCTTCAATTTCAGATGGCGAATCATCATAATAATCAAATTTTCTATCATTTATGTTAACTAAAGGATAAATTTTACTTTCCATTAAAGGTGTAACAAGTTCAAATACTTTGTCAGAAGCTAACAATTCATATAATCCTTCCAAATATTCGAAGTTAGTCATCCATCCAGGACCTTTGCCAGGTTTTAATGCAATCAATTTTTTCTTATTATCACCATCGTTCATTTCATCTCCAAACCCATCGCCAGAAATAAACTTGTTATCATCATCATCTTTTACTCCGTAAGGATCATCTCCTTCATCATCTCCTTGATTCCAACCATCATCATCACCAGAACCGCCACCTTGACCATCCTGATCATCATCTCCATCTCCAGAACCACTTCCCTGACCTTCTTGATCTCCTGAACCACCGCCTTGACCTTCTTGATCACTGTCTCCTTCTTGCTCTCCAGAACCACTTCCTTGTCCTTCTTGATCATACCCTTCATTAGGATCATCTGATATATTTCCGCCAGAACCAAACAAACTTTGCTGCGGCATTTCATCCATATATTCCCAGAACTCATCAGTAAAAATTTTAGTAATTTCTTCCCAATTGTTAGCATTAGTCAAATATTCTCTCATCCTTAACAGATTTTTAACGGGTTTATACGACACCTCTTTTCCGTTTAATCCATCATAAACATCTTCTTTCATACTCGAAAGACCTGTTCTTTCTAAAAAGTTTATAACACCTTGATTCAACTTTTCATCGTTTGTAAAAAATTCTTTAATTAACCTTCTATCTTGTTTATCACCATATAAATATAATCTAATCTTAGCACTAGCTTCATACACCTTACTGAATTTATCTCCTTTTTTCTTAGCAATTTCACCTTGTTCTTTATCAAACATGAAAGTACCAGCATAATTTGTTATTCCAACTTTTTTATTGATTTTCTTTAAAGCCATTTCATCAATTATGTCAGTTAAACAGTTTGCAAAATAATGCATCTTTTTCTTATTTTTTTCTTCTGTAATATTATGGATTACATCTATAAAATTGTTCGAAAACATAACAAACGTTCTTGGACACCCTTCGTATTTAGGAGTACCTCTATGTCCGATCTCATGATAAAACATATCAGTTACAATTGTTTCTAATGGATCTTTAACTCCTTTCTTGATCAAATATTGGTTTAACTTTTTATCTCTAAATTGTTTTTCCCAATCAGGAACATATTTGATTTGTAGGTCATGATTTCGTAGATCTATTTGGGCGTGAGTTCTTTTATTTTCTCTTAGATCTATTTCTTTGAAAAACTCTTGCTGTCTACGCAGATCGTCCAATTTCCTTATCATTTGTCTTTCATTCATTTTTCCCACCTTTGATTATTATAATAACAATATTAAATAAAATGCTACCAAGCGTAGTACTCGAGTCTCAGAAGCGATGGCATCTAGACTCGGAGGTGATATGTTAAAACACATCAACCACGGAGCGTGGCATTTTCTTCCAATTAAAATACTGCCAAGCGTAGTACTCGAATCATTCATATACCACGAAGCGTGGCATTTCATAGCTTAAGCTAACATTCACAAATTCCCCTTTTTTTCACTCATACTTTTCTAATATTCTTTCATGCAATGTTTTTGATTTAACTATATCT
>JBHPGL010000171.1:0-2434 GCA_042570655.1 Nanobdellota archaeon
AAATAATGTTAATTGGAAGTATGACTTTTGCAGAGAATATGTTGGAAATTAAAGATAAATTAGAACAACAAGGTCACTCTGTTAATGTTCCATGCGATATTGAAATGCATGTTAAAGATAATAATTTTATAGATGATCTTGATAATGATTTAAAGCACTTGATAGAGAACAATATTTTAAAAAAATGTTTTAACTTAATTGTTCAAAGTGATGCAATTCTGGTCTTAAATTATCCAAAAAATGGTATTGAAGGTTATATGGGTACATCGACATTAATGGAGACAGGATTAGCTTATCATCTGAGTAAGAAAATATTTATTTTAAAATCCCCCCCAAAATCTAAAGATCATAGATGGGCACATGAAGTTTATGCAATGGAACCCATTATTATAAATGATGATATTACTAGAATTACAAATCAACAGAAATAATTTTATTATCTTCATCTATATTAAATTTAACATCTAAAAACTGTTCGACAACATAAATGTTAGTTCTAGTATGATCAGAAATCTTTGCAACCTTAATCTTACCACCAATCAAACCAAGATAAGGTATTAAATTATCGGCTAAATACTCATCTACAGGAGCTCCATAACCTACTTCCTTAATCAATCTATCTGCAGCTTCCTCTCCAACTATTTCAGAAGCCTTACCCCTTTCTCCTAAAGCATCAGATCCAATAATTATTGGGTCATTTACATCAACATCGTCCGATTTCTTTGAATAAATCGCCCACAATACAATCGCACTACCCATACTTAATGTATCTCTATATTCAGTATCAATTTTTACACCATCATCTAATTTACTTAATGCATTTCTTGCTGCGTTTGCAGTTCTTTCTGCTACATTTTTCCCTTCTAATTCTTTTGCAGCATTACTAATACCTCTAATTTGCATCAACTGTCCTTGATCAATTAAATCAAATGAAGGAATATTTTCCCTTAAACTTTCTAAAAATAATTCATAACTTTCAAAATCTTTCAACTTATAATTTGGTTTTATTTCAATCTTAACTTCTCCATTTCCTTTTGGAAAATATCCTCTGTTAAGTACACTCAAATTTATATTTGCAAATCTTCTAACATGTGGAACTAAAATATGATTAAAATAATCAATCGGCATTGACATCTTTGTATCTGTCCCGCCTTTAATTTGTAATCTAACTTTTGCATCTGCAAATAACGATGGAATTAATAAAGCTTGCATCATTAAAGTAATACTGCCTGCAGTTTGAATATCAATCGAAATAGTTTGCCCTTTTATCTTACCAGGCAAATATTTGATATAACTAGACCCTAGTTCAACACCTTCAGTAACAGCGTTGCATAATTTCTCTAATCCCTTGATAGAATGCATGTGTTGATACTTTAATCCTGGCTTTTTCCTGCCAGCTCTAATATTATCAACTTCAAATCCTTTACCAGTAATTGTAGATAAAGCTAAAGCTGTCCGAATTATTTGACCGCCTCCTTCTAAATAATTTCCTTCAAGTTTGATTAAATCTGTCATAAAGTAAGAAATAAACAAATAATATAAAAATATTTAGATTGTATTGATAATATCATCAATATCCTGTTCAAGATCATCCAAATCAGATACATCTAATTCATCTTCTAAAGCATCAACATCATTAATCTCAGAAGAAGTATCTTCTGCTACGGTATCTTTAACATCATCAGTTATCGGATCGTCAACATCTACAATTGGTTTATCATCTATAGGAGTACTGCATCCAAATATAAATAATAAAATGGATAAGATAAATAATAATGTAATTATTTTCTTCATTTGTATACCTCTACCCATAAAAAATCCCTTCCATTTATAAATTTTATTCGGATTCATCTTCTAATTCCTCTTCAATCTCTTCAAGGATTTCGTCTTCTTCAAGTTCGTCCTCTCCACCTAAATCCTTTAACTTCACTACAATATCTCTTATAATTACTCTTGCATCATTTAAATCCCCTTTAGATTTCTTTAATGCTTCATGAGCGCTTTGTACCAAATCTTCTCTTTGATCTTCTTTAGCTTGAACAAATAACTCTCGAGCAGTTTCATAATTAGATATAGCAGAATCTAATTCTGCATTAAAAGCATCAACAAGATCACTCGCTTCATCAGTGTTAATTCCTTGTTCAGCTAATTGTTCAAGAACCCTATTTAATTTTGTCTCCAACTGTTTAGTTTGAATTAAGATACCGCCAACTCTTGAATTAACAACCTTACCTGCATTTACTTTAGCTCCATTCTTAATTCTTGACCAAATATTTTTAATATTTTGTGCAGCTTCTTTAATTTCTTCATCTGAATCAGAACTTATGATTATTTCTTTAGCCTGTTCAATTTCCACAATTGATCCTTCAATATCATCAATAATTTCAGAAGCTTCATCTTCTGTTAAATCTTCAGAACCTTCAACTTTTTCCTT
>JBHPGL010000172.1:0-2432 GCA_042570655.1 Nanobdellota archaeon
TGAAGGAAAATGAATAAAATGAAAGAAAAATTATACATTAAACTGGATCAAGAATGTGAAGAAGTGAAGGAATCAAACTTTAAACATCAAGCTTATTTTGCTGCAAACACAATAGAAGAAGCATTAGCTCATGCAGTAGGACACTTCCCTGAATTTACTGAAAAGGCGTTTCTTCAAATAAAAAGAAGTGAAATACCTTCAGAATATGAGTGGAGTGCAAAATATGTAGAAAAACATCAGGATCAACCTTATTTTTTAACAAAGAATTTCGAAAGACATGCTCATATTCCTGATTATTTTCCTGATGCGATTTGGAAGATAGAATTTGAAGAAGGTCACAAATGGAATATTCGTTTAGATGAAAAAATATATGGAGAAAAATCAAATTATCGGAATTTGCAAGAATGTCTTCCAGATATAAAAACAATGAAATTGGTGAAAAATGACTAATCTGAAATTTGATATGGACAAAAGCCTAATATTTCTAGAAATTGTCGGGAAAGAATGGCAAGAATTTAAGGATAAACTAGTTGAAAAAGGCGGGAAACTAGATCATATGTACTTTGGCAAAAGTGAAGATGAAATAAAAAAATATAAAGAAGAACTAAAAGTGCAGATTGAAGGTAACAAAACGCATACATGGGATTAAATGAAAAATTTGTTGGCTTTCAGGATTAGATATCATAAAAGATATAGCTCAAATTATTTGAATCTCTGGGATGGATTTATATATCATCAAGATCATATGCAAGATGTTACCGAAAATAACCAAAGGATCAATGGATTTGGTAACTGATATTGAGCCGAGATATGCCGAACTTATTTTCGCAAAAGATTTCGCTGTTTTTTGCGAAAAAACGCTTAATTCCGCATTCTGAGGGGAGTAGAAGGTAGTCATTACCAACAAGTAGCAAATCTACCGAAACATTTATAAATGATAATTCTAAACTAAATTAAAATGGATCAACAAATAATGATATATGGTGCAATGGGATTAACTGCTTTTGGAGTATTAGGATCATACTTATTATTTGATCATGTTAATTCAAAAGATTGGAGACAAACTTCCAATGATTTACTTAACATGTTTAATTCTCAAGAAGAAATTAATGATGGAATAAACGAGCATAATAAATGTTTAAATGATAATGAAGAACAATTACCAGAATTTAATAATAAAAGTATAGGTAATATTAAAAAATCATATTTAGATTTTCTATGTGTATTAGGACCAATTTCATATGTTAGAAAAAATAGAGTTAAAGAATTATTTGATAATTGAAAATGAAACCAAGTGAAACAGATGATTTGTATGCAAGATTAGGCGTCGGTAAAGATGCTAGTTCTGATGAATTGAGAAAAGCATATAGAAGTATGGCTACAAAATGGCATCCTGATAAAAATCAAGATGATCTTGAAATGGCTAATCTTGAATTTATTGCAGTTACTGAAGCTTACAATGTTTTAAGTGGAAATGGCGGTTATTTTGAAAGTTCTAATGGTACAAATTATAAATCTAACAAAGAAATGGAAGGGATGATGAATAGTATGATTTTTGAATCTTTTTCAATGTTTTTTTCTGACGAATATAGAAATTCAAGTGAATACTTTGAAATGAGAGCTAAATTTAAAAATGGAAATGCAAGTTTAGTTGATATAATAAAAACCTTAGATCAAGAGTTAGATAAATCATTTAATTTTGGTTTTCATTATTCAAATAATCCTGAATTTGAAAACGATCTAAAAGAAAGAAGAGAAGCTACTAATGAAGCTGAAAAAGGATATAAAAGAATGATGTATTCTCAATTAGTTGTTTTTGGTGGTTTTTTATTAGGAACTGCAGCTGAACAAATTTTAAAAAATAATGGTAATGAAAGTAATATTGTTGAAAATTTAGATAGATATGGTGTTTATGCAGGAGCTGTAATTGCATTACCAATGTTAGTTACTGGAATTTATAAATGTGTTATTAATGTAAAAAAAATGTTTAAACCATTAAAATTTTAATTATTATTCTCCACAAACATCAAAATAAGCATCATTACATTTCTTTTCTTGAGGTCCATAACAATTTAAACAAACAGAAACAGCAGGCTTAACACAATAATCATTCTTTGTTTTTTCTATGATAAATTTCTCAGGGAAATCACAAAATGTTGCCTGATTTAAATGTTTTTCAGGAATATTAATATTTCTCGATTGAATATAATTTGAAGGAAGTGGATCTGTATCAATATAATTATCATGAACATATAATGACCCTAATGTAGCAGTGATTAATGATAATCCTATAAATGCTATCTTTTGTAGGGTTGATGGTTGATATACTATTTTAATTTCAGGTTTAACTTCTGGTTTCGAAATTTCTTGAATTGGTTTTGGCTTTTCTTCTATAACTACAACTTTTTTATCTTTTTTGAAGTTATCAATAT
>JBHPGL010000173.1:0-2401 GCA_042570655.1 Nanobdellota archaeon
AATAATTGTTTAGCTGAAAACAGTTTTGTACCTTGAATCTTTTGTCTTGGCATATTATTGACTCTTTTTGTATATTTCAGTAATTTTGAAATATTTTCTGTAATTTGGATATTTTTACAATTTTCCCTATTTTTTTGAACTACAGGTTGAATTCCAAATCTTAAACATCCAAGAACAATTGCTTGAGTCATTACTGGATTTGATGAATAAATATGTAATCTACAGCCATGGTTAGTATTAAAACTTCCATCGCCATCAATAACACCACCCAAAAACATACCGACACAATCTATATCTGCCGCCATTACCCAAGAAACTAAGTGTTCTTTTGCTAACAAGAATTTTTCTGCAATAGATTTTTTGTGGCAAACATATGAAGAAGCTGTACTTGTGAATGTGTGGTTTCTAATTGTTGATGTATAAGTTCTTTGCCTTTTATTCATATTATAATTAAACACTTCTTTGAAATAATTAGTTACTGTTGATATGAAATTTTTCTTTAATTCAGTTTCTTTTTGGATAAAAGAAACACTTCCTTTTGTTTTTCTTAAGTTAATATTACCATCTGTAAATATTGCACCCATTAAATATGCAAATTTTTGTTCATTTTCAGAAGATTTTGAAATTACTGGTATTTTATCTATGGTTGATATAACATCGTTTGTTTCAAGAATAGTATTTATTGGTTTTCTTATCAAATTCCTATTTTCAAAAACAAGCATTTTATGGTCTGGAGTTAAAGAAATTGAATTTTGTTTTGATCTACCTGTTTGTGAAACAGAAACTGTTATCACTTCTGATTGTCTTTTCATCACTGCATTTACATATTGCCATTCTTGTTTTAATGTTTTTTCATTTAATGTCAATACTTTAAAATCAATTTTTTTATTAAATCCTTCATAAATCTCTTTAATAGTAAAAATACCATAATTTGTTAATACTTTTGTATCATCTGTAAAGCATGTTTGACCTCCTTCATCTGTAACTATTCCTGCTGCTTTTTCCATTGCAGGAACCATGTCTGGAGTTGTCATTGTTGTTACTAAAATATCTCCTTTTTCAACTTTATTTAAATTTGCAATGTCTTTAATAATTTTTACTGGACCTGATGCTTCACCCCTTGCAGCTGTCATACCTGTTACAATTGGTTTACCTGTTGGTTTTGGTATATCTTCATCTGATTGTTCAACATCTTTATTTTTTAATGTTGTAATTGCTCTTGATTGAACAATATAAACTTGTTCTTTTTCAATTGCCCATTCAATATCTTGAGGTCTTCCATAATGTTCTTCAATTTTTTTTCCTAATCTTGTTAATTCTCTTAATAGTTTATCATTAACTAATCTTTTTCCTTGATCTGAATCTGGGATTTGTCTTTTTTCAGTTTTTCCTGTTTCTAGATTTCTATAATATCCCCATGTTTGTTCTTTTACTTTTGCTTGTTTTACATTATACGAATCTTTATCAACAATGTAATGGTCTGGATTGATTGCTCCTGAAACAATACCTTCACCTAAACCATAAACAGCTTCGATAATGCATTCTGTTAAATCGTCTGTAGCTGGATTTGCTGTAAACATAACTCCTGATACATCTGAATTAACCATTTTTTGCACTACAACTGCAATAAATACTTTTTCATGCGGGAAATTGTTTTTTGTTCTGTAATATATTGCTCTAGCTGTAAACAAAGATGCCCAACATGCTCTAACTGCTTTTATTAATTGATCTTTACCTTTTACATTTAGAAAAGTGGCTTGTTGACCTGCAAAACTTGCTTCTGGCAGATCTTCAGCTGTTGCAGATGATCTTGCTGCTACAAATTCTTCTTTTGGTTTTAGAATTTCTTCAGAAGTTTTTTTATCAGATACACCTAAAGCTTCATACGCTTCAATAACTTCTTCTTGAATATCTTCAGGCATTTCTGTTGATATAATTAGATTTTGAATTTCTTTTGCTGTTTCTTGTAATTTAGCTGTATTTTGAATATCTAAATCTTTTACTTTTTCTAGAATTTGAGATTGGATTTCTGTTTTTTCTACAAATTCTTTATATGTTTGTGCTGTTACAATAAATCCTGGCGGGATTGGAAGTTGAATGTTGTACATCTCTCCCAAATTTGCACCTTTACCTCCTACTAAAGGAATGTCTTCTTTATGAAGATCTTTAAACCATGCAATTTTTGAAACCATATTATCACTCTCACTTTTTTTATATAATTATGGTTATAAGGAATTATTTGGTTTATTTAAGGGTTTTGATTGGTAAGGTTCAGTAGAAAAAATCTCATTCGGGACAGTCGTGTTGATTGGCTAATGCCTCGTAACGACTGCAACTCACCCGTGCAAGCATGACAGACAGCCCTCATTGGCCAATACTGGCGACTTTTTCTACAAAGCAT
>JBHPGL010000174.1:0-2343 GCA_042570655.1 Nanobdellota archaeon
ATTTTATATTTATTAGGGGGGATAAAATGATAGAAAGTATGATAATAGTACCAATTATAGCTGTAATAGCACTAATATTTGTAGCATTGTTATCAATCAATATTAAAAAGTATCCGAAAGGAGAAGGGAAAATGATTGATATTGCCAACGCTATCAGAAAAGGGGCGATGGCATTTCTAAAAAGAGAATATACAATGTTATTATTTTATGTGATTATTGTAAGTATAATATTATTTTTTGTTATAAATGTTTATACAATGTTTGCATTTATTGTTGGAGCGATATGTTCTGTTGGAGCAGGTTATATAGGAATGAACATTGCGACTCAAGCAAATGTAAGGACTGCAAATGCTGCAAGAAGATCTTTAGGGAGAGCTTTGATTGTAGCATTTAGATCTGGTGCTGTAATGGGGCTGGGTGTTGTTGGTCTTGGTTTATTAGGATTAAGCATTGTATTCTTTACTTTAATTTATGGATTTGGTTTTGATCTTTCAAGTAAAGCAGTTGAAATTGCATCAATTGCAGCTGGATTTGGATTTGGAGCTTCTTCAATTGCATTGTTTGCAAGAGTGGGTGGCGGAATATTTACAAAAGCTGCCGATGTAGGTGCTGATTTAGTTGGTAAGGTTGAAGCTGGAATTCCTGAAGATGATCCGCGAAATCCTGCTGTTATCGCTGATAATGTTGGTGATAATGTAGGAGATGTTGCAGGAATGGGAGCTGATTTATTTGAAAGTTATGTTGGTTCTATCATTGCAACTATTGCTATCGCAGCATCATTGTTTACAGGCGCTGCTTTGATTAGTGGATTTTTATTACCTTTAATGATTGCTTCAGCAGGTGTGATTGCAGCAATTATTGGAACATTTTTTGTTAAGGTAAATAGGAAAGGACATATTCATTCTGCATTAAAATCAGGGCTTTGGGTTGCATCTGGATTAATGTTAGTAGGAGCGTATTTCATTACACAAGTATTGTTTCCAAACGCAATTACTATTGGAGCTACTACATATTCAGGATTAAATTTGTTCATTGCAATTGTAACTGGATTAATTGTTGGGATCTTAATTGGATTGTTAACTGAATATTATACATCGTATGATCATAATCCTGTTAAAAAGTTAGCTGAATCTTGTAAGACTGGAGCAGCTACAAACATTATTCAGGGATTAGCATTAGGATATGGAAGTGTTGCATTGCCAATTATTTTTATTGTAGTAGGTATTTTTGTAGCATTTTATTTTGCAGGATTATATGGGATTGCGTTAGCTGCAGTTGGAATGTTATCTACTCTTGGAATTAGTTTAGCTATTGATGCTTATGGACCTGTTGCTGATAATGCTGGTGGTATCACAGAAATGGCTGGATTAGGTAAACATGTCAGAAAGAGAACAGATGAACTTGATTCTGCAGGAAATACCACTGCTGCAATTGGAAAAGGGTTTGCAATTGGTTCTGCTGCATTAACTGCATTAGCTTTGTTTTCTGCTTATGCATCAATTACAGGCGCTAGCATTGATATTACAAAACCAGCTGTTGTAATTGGATTATTTATTGGTGGAATGTTGCCATATGTATTTAGTTCAATGACAATGAGGGCTGTTGGAAGAGCTGCATTTGCCATGATTGAAGAAGTGCGAAGACAGTTTAAAGAAATTAAAGGATTGATGCAAGGTAAAGCTAAAGCAGATTATGAAAAATGTGTTAATATTTCCACTAATGCTGCATTAAAAGAAATGGTTATGCCTGGAATTCTAGCAATAGTTACACCAATTTTAGTTGGATATTTATTAAGTCCAGCTGCACTTGGTGGATTGTTGGCAGGAGCTTTAGTTTCTGGAGTAATGTTAGCGATTTCAATGGCAAATTCAGGCGGTGCTTGGGATAATGCTAAGAAATATATTGAAGCAGGTAATCTCGGTGGAAAAGGAAGTGAACCTCATAAAGCTGCAGTTGTTGGTGATACTGTTGGTGATCCGTTCAAAGATACTAGCGGACCTTCACTTAATATTTTAATTAAGTTGATGACCATAATCGCCTTAGTGTTTGTACCGTTGTTTATGAACGCTAGCTTGAATTTATTATAATTTTTTTTCTTTTTTCCAAATATGTATAAAGAAATCTTTATAAGTTGAAGAAAGATACTTACCAGATATTAAAATTGCCGTTGGTACTTTTTTACCTAGATCAAAAAATATAACTTTATCTCTAAATATTGCTGCATCGCTTGGAAATTCTGAATCAACATATTTAAACATTTCTGCTTTTTTGTACCGTTTTCGTTTTTTACCTTTTATATCATATTGTTCTTTTCTAACTTTTTTTAATGAAGTTGCTATCTTT
>JBHPGL010000175.1:0-2336 GCA_042570655.1 Nanobdellota archaeon
ATTAAATATATTTTATCAATTTTTCTATTTTTTTTAATTTCTTTAGTCATAATTTTTTTATCTCCTGAAACTGTATAAGTAACAGACCAATCAATACTACCTTCTGAATTTAAACCTAAAATGAAATCTGACTTTCCTTTTTTGCATAAATCAAATAAAAAACTACCTTCATTATTTATTATTGCAATATCTTTAATATGGCCGTTATATGCAATATTCGAGCATGCATTAGCTTCATTATTTATTGTTAACAATAAATTACCTTCTCCATTTAACCCAACACCCTTACATAAACCTTGGCTTTCAAAATTGTCAACAATTAATTCGTCAAAATAGTTTGCTCCGCAAAATAAGTAATCAAATCTTTGTCCAAGTCCATTAATATAATATCTTTGAGGATGAATTTGTGTTAAAATATGTAACAAACATCCAGAATATGCTCCAAGGAAAAAGTATGGAGATGTTTTAGAATAATTATTATTATCATGAATGTTTAAGTTTGCATGAATAAAAAATGTTAAATCGTCATAATTTATTTTTTTTATTTTAGGTGCAACATAATGAAAAATATTATTATAGTAATATTCAATATTTTCTGCATCAATATTAATAGGATTGTTGCTGGTGTAGAATTTGTTTAATACTTCTATTCCTAATTCGTTTATGTAATCTGAATTAGGTGTTTTCACTATTTTAATATCCCTTTCTTCTCCTCCTAAATCGTCTAGGAATTTTTCTTTTGTTTTCATTTTATTAAGTCCAAAAGTTCTATTAATGTTGTTGCAAACTTTTCGCCTCTACATTTGTCAGGATGGTCTGCTAACGGTAATAAATACTTAATGTTTGTTCTATTTATATAATCTTCAAAATCTATTGGTAGATGATGAAAATATATTCTTTTATTATCTTTATAGATCAATTCTTTTATAGTATCTTTCTTTAGTATGGTTTCTTCAAAATCTAATTCATAAGTATTATTAGTTTCATTTCTTATTGCAACTAACGTATTAATATCACCTAAAAAATCAGTTATGGTTTTATTGTCTCCTGAATTTTTTAGATAAATAACTTTTTCAGCAAAACCTTTCCGTGCTATTCCATGTCCAATACCATCACCTATGTTATTATAAAAGAAAACTTTATTGATTTTACTTCCATATGCAGCAATATCACTGCCAATATGATAACCTTTATTATTAATTAAAGCCAATATATTAGAGTTTGAAATTCCATAACCAATTTCGTCTCCCTTGAAATTGTCAATAACTAAATTTTTACAATTATTTGAAAATTCAAAAAGATGTGAGAATTCATTACCTATCCCATTAATGTAAAAAAAGTCAAGGTTAAGGTTATCTAATAAAATTCCAGAGTATATTCCCAATACTGAAGTTTGTTTTTCTTCCAAATCCAAATTTGTATTACTGAGTATGAAATCTTTAAGATCGATTTCTTGATAATTAATATTTTTTAATAATGTATCTGCTTTATTTTTTATTTTTAAAGCATCATTTCTTAAAGACTCATGATCATAATAATTTAGATAAGGGATAGTTGATTTTACATATGTGAACAAATGTTCTTTTACATGATTTAGTTTGTCAACTATTGTGGATTTGGCTTGGATTATTTCTCTTTCTTCTCCTTCTAAATCGTCCAGGAATTTTGTTTTTTCTTTTGTTTTAGTCATTTTTATGGTTCTCATATACTTTTAATAAATCTTCTATTAGTGTTTCACTTTTTGGATCTATTTCAATTAAGTCTGTAAGATTATCTTCTTTCATTAACCTATGAAAATGATCTTCTTGGATTTCATATGGTTCATGGTAATCTTTTATATCAAAATTATGTTTATTTTCCTTGTAAAAATTTAAATCTGATGCATAAATATGTTTAGTATATCTATTTAATACTAATTCTATCTCTTTTTCAGAAAAATTATTATTCATAAAATAATAATTGTCTATGACAACTCTTCCAATAGCAGTTTTAATCTCATCACCTTTGTTGTTATAAAATATAAAATTTTTATTACTTCTAAGACCTGCTGAGCTTGTTAAAATATTTAGTTCTTTAATATAATTATCTTTGAAAAATAAAGTTTTAAATGGCGCAATAGGACTATTAAATTTTTCAAATTTATTGTTAATAAAACATAAATTTTTTCCATTTTTACCATAATGGCCAACAAAACCAAGATTATAACCTTCATTATTTGTGAAAAATACAGTATTATATGATCCCCTATTTGCAATTGCACTTCCTGTTCCCCCTCCTTTAATATTATTAAATATTCCTAAATTAATATTTCCACCAAATGCAGCAATATAATTTCC
>JBHPGL010000176.1:0-2315 GCA_042570655.1 Nanobdellota archaeon
ACACTATATAGCCTATATAAACTATAAACCATAAAACTAAATATCGCTAACTCCCATTATAACACATGGAAGACAAAACTCTATTAAAAACCGCTTTACTTCTAACAATTACAGGAATTATTGTTCTATTCATTATGTCAGACAACATTAACTTACAAAATATGGAAATTTCAGACTTTGACAATAAAGAATTCTCAAAATCATTATTAGATAAAGAAATCAAAGTTACAGGTAAATTGATAAAAGTCCAGCAGAACAATAATTCAGCTATATTAGAGATAGAACAGCATGTACCAAAGAGATTAACTATTTTTTTATTTAAAGATGAAGAACTAAATCTTGAAAAAGACACATATATTACTGTTTCAGGCGAATTCAAAGAATACGAAGATAAGTTTGAACTAATTGCTAATAAGATTGAGATAAATTCTTAAAAATAGATAATTTACTTCATCAATATTAATAAATCAAAATAAAAATCAACCTACCATGATAATCACACTCTGCTCAAGTAAGAAATTTTTCAGTCAATTAGATGAAATTGAAGAAATCTTAATAAATAAAGGTTATGAAGTGTTAAAACCATCTACAGACGATTCCCATCTATTAAATAATGAAGAAGATTCAGATCAAAAGATTAAATATGACTTAATAAGACAACATTTTAACAAAATCAACAGTTCAAATGCAATCTATGTATATAATGATGATAAAAATGGATTAGATGGATATATTGGCGGAAATACATTTTTAGAAATGGGTAAAGCATATGATGTAGAAATTCCAATTCTCCTTTACAAACAATACTCAAACAAACTCCCATATTCAGAAGAACTTAGAGCATTACAACCGATTGTAATTGGAGAAGATTGGGATTCTATTGAAGACTATTTAAAATAATGTTGAAAACACAATAATCCTTAAATAGACAATTATTTTCTTACATACAATACGGGGTGTTACTATGAAAAAACCAGAATCTGGATGTTGTCCAAAATTTAATCCAAAACTATGGGACAAAAAAACTAAAGTATTTAAAGATAAATTATTTGTTAAAGATCATGTAACTAGTTTTCTACATATACCATTAAACTTTGGCAAAGTAATGATCAGAAATATGAACAAAATTTGGAATGCAAAAGCATCACCAAAAAAATGGAGTGAGAATATATTATTATCAGATGAAAAATCTTTGTGGGGATCTGACATTTATATTGGGGTAAGTAAAAAAGTGCCAAATGCAACAAATGTAAAAGTTTCAGGCACATATTTAACAAAAGTTTATGAAGGTCCATATAAGGATATGTCAAAATGGATCAAAGATATGAAAGCATATGTTCTATCTAAAAAGAAAACTATAAAAAAGATACTGTTTTTCTACACCACATGTCCAAAATGTGCTAAATTTTATGGTAAAAATTATGTAGTGCTTTTGGCAAAAGTGAGGTGAAAAAATGCATAATTTATGCGGAAAATGTGCAGGATTAATGACATTCTTGATTCTGGCAATTGGTGTACTGTTCTTACTGCAAGACTATGAAGTAATTACATTTTTTAAAATTAGTTGGTATACAGTAATATTCTTGTTAGTAGCAATAGGTCACATTGGATATGCTGTATGTCCAGCCTGCCAGTTACAAAATAAAAAGAAAAAATAAATTTTTTTTATTTTTTATTGGGGAAAATTATGAAAGAAAATATTCTAGATCAAGTAAAAGATCTTAAATCAAGTGAAATTAAAAAAACAGTAGATCGACGTCTAAACGAATTCAAACAATTAGGTAAAAAACCTTCAAAAGAAATCTTTAAAGAACTCTGTTTCTGCCTATTAACAGCTAATTACACTGCAGAAGGTGGGATTAGAATACAAAAAGAAATTGATGACGGACTTATTTATCTTTCAGAATTACAATTAAAACAAAAATTAAAACAATTAAAACATAGATTTCCTAATAAGAGAGGGGAATATATTTTTCTTGCTCAAAGTCAACAAAAAAAATTAATAGAAATGTTGAAATCAAAAACACCTTATATGGCAAGAGAATGGTTAGTTAAAAATGTTAAGGGACTAGGTTATAAAGAATCATCACATTTTCTAAGAAATATTGGATATACAAATCTAGCAATCATCGACTTCCATATTGTTGACATATTGGTAAAGAACAAACTTGTTGAAAAACCAAAGACTATTACTCCAAAGATATATCTTGAAATAGAACAAACTCTTCAAGAACTTGGCAAAGAACTCAATATGAATATGGCAGAACTAGATCTTTATTTATGGTATTTAGAAACAGGTAAAATTCTTAAATAAT
>JBHPGL010000177.1:0-2314 GCA_042570655.1 Nanobdellota archaeon
GGAAATAATTGATGTTAAAGGAGTTAAAATTCCATTTAAAGATTATAAAATAAAAGAAAGAATTCATTCTTCCAATTGTCCAAGTATATTTCCTGAATTTCCTATAGCAGATATATATGGTGAAAATAATGTGATTACTAACTATAAAAAAGAATTTTTTACCATAAATAATGAGAAGGTAAAAGGTTATAGTACAGCAACTATATATGATTTTTTTATTTTAAATGATAGTTTAGAATTAATTTGTTCCAGTTTGCGTCAAATTACTAAATTGAAAATTATTGAAAATCAAGTTGTTGAATCAGATGAATTTTTACCAATTATAAATGATTTTGCAGCACTTGAAAAGATTGGTTCTCTAAATATTCATAATATTTTAATGAGGTATAAGTATGGCTAAGATGAAAAGTGCTAGGGAAATTGCATACAGTCCAAGTATACACGGGATTTTAATAGTTAATCAACCTAACATCGATTACCTTGATTTTAACACTAAATTATATTATGAAAGCATAATGCCTGAAGATGATGTTATTAATATTGTAAAAAGTCATCAAGGAACAGTATTTTATGACAGAACTTTAAATTTAGATGATAGACCTAACAGATACCGTATAAAAAATATTGATGGATTTGTTTCTGAAAATAGAAAATGGTCAATCATGGATGTTGTTGAAATAAATAATGAAATCTATGATGTAGGTCATTATGGTATGTATAAAACTTATACAAACGAATGTATTTTTGATAAGAAAAATATGGAAGAAAGAGGATATAATTGCATTAAATCAGTTGTACAATATAAAGATATGATTCTTGCATTAATGGTTAATGAACATAGTCTTAATTTAAGAAGTATTGGTGAAGCTGATGAATTAGCAGGTGATCATCATTTAGTTAGATTAACAATAAAAGATAATAAATTTTACATTGGCGGAAGTGTTCAGACATACATTAATAATAATTATCAATATCATGGAAGAGCAATTGCTATTCCTAATAAAGAATATCCGCATTATTCAATTATTACTAATTGTAATGAAAAATTAACTTTAAATGAAGATGCTATAGACAAAATTGATTATGGAGTAGGAGATATTATTCTTGTTAATCAAAATGAAATGTATGTCGATGTTATTTTAGGTAATGATAGTGATACTTTGAAAATAAATAAAATTGATCTTGAAAAGAATAAAAAAGTTGAAGAGAAGTTTGTAAATAGGGTGTGGGGACTAAGTTGTGAATGTATTGCTCCTGTAACAGATATAAAATTGCATAATAGGTTACTTAGAATTGGTTCATTAATAAAAGATTCAGATAAATGGAGTGAAACTCATAAGTTTGCATAAAATGGCTAATATGAAAAGTGCGGAAGATGTAGCTTTTGGAGATGATCTATACGGAATAATATATTCTGAATCTAATAAAATGTATTATCATGATGTTTATAACAATGAATCAAAACTTTTAATGGAAACTGAAGGAGATGTTATTGATGGTATATTTAATGGAGACATTTATTTTTATAGATATTTATGCATTTAACAGAACCTTTTATTTCGATTTCATTTTCATTAAAATAATTTTGAATAGTTTCTTTAGGTTTAAATTTATTATAAAAGAAATTATTACTTGTCGCGACAATATTCTTATATTCTTCATCTTTTGTATGAAATATTAGTTCATGAGTATTTTTCTTCTCAAGATCATAATAGCTAATACCTCTAGGAGTAGCAAATAAAATACCGTAATTTGTAGGTGAATATGCAATTTCCTTACCAGATCTCATATTAGCCATATTTTAATAACCTCTGATGCATTTCATATTCTAATATTGGTTGAATAAACTTAGTTTTACCAGGAACTTTTTTACCTACAGAAAGTATAACAGGAATTGCCCTTTCTTCCAATTTAATATCACATCTAAAAATATGTTCCATGTTTCTAATTGTAAAAATAAGTTCTAATCTATCATTTTCAAGACTTACTTGTTGAAAAGAATCAATATTCATATCAAAATAATTGATATCAGATTTATTGATATCATTAATCTTTTCACTAAATTTGTTAAAATATGTTTCTACTTCCCTTCTGTTCATACAAAAGTAATGATCTTCATAATTTGTAATCACAGTAAAATCATTGTTAAAATCTATAAAATGAGTATTTTCATCTTTAAAAGGTATCATAATTGAACTAAATAGGCCAACATTCCCGTAAGAAAAAATAACTTTTCCAATTTTATCATCATCAATTTCATGCATCCAGACAGAATAATTATTATCTTTGTAAACAACATTTAATGATAGTATAG
>JBHPGL010000178.1:0-2268 GCA_042570655.1 Nanobdellota archaeon
CAAATTTTGTGATGGATTAATTGAAGGTTCAATTGAAAATCAAATTTTATATAATAATGCTGATAATGATATTATTGATAAAGATAACTGTATAAAAAACGTTTTCAAAAACAAAGAAGGAGAATCAAAATACAACCAACTAATGAAACAATACAAAGTAAATCAATTCATAACATTAACAAAATTACTTGAAACTCAAAAACCAGAACAAATGTTTAAAACACTTAACAAATTAGACACACTTTACGATTCAATTAAAGATAATTTTTAAAAAAATTAATATAATGTTAGCGCCATGCGTAGTACTCGATTCTTGATTTTAATTGCATCTAGACTCGTATGTGATATCAATTTTTGACATCAACCACGAAGCGCGCCAACATTTTTAATTAAAATAATAATAATAATAATATGTATATAGTCCCTAAACAGTAACTAAAATAGCAATATTTATAAAGAGAGATAGGTTAATAATTAAAATAAGGGTTATAAATATGAAAAAATCTAAAAATCAAAGAAATCGTGAAGCAGAATTAAGAAGAAAAAAGCTGAGACAAAATTTAACTAGGGGACCAAAAAGTGTTATCTCAGATGAAAATCCAAAAAGATATATTTTACCAATATCAATTTTATTAGGAATGGGCGGAATTGCAGCTGGAACTATCTATTATGGAGACGAAATTGTTGAATCTGTTTCAAATATGGATGTTAATATAAGCAACTTAAAATTCTGGGAATTTAAACATACACCTAAACAAATTGATTTATCAGCAAATCAAATTGATTTATCTACAAATTATATTAAAAAACCAAAAGAAGGAGACTGTGTTATAACAGAAAGTGGTAGAATTGGCAATTTAGAAATTGATGGGGGCATAACTTCAATAAATACATGGAGTGGAATAAGTTTATTCTATACAAAATATGATAAAGAATTTGACATTAAAAAACTTAAAACAGATCAAGACATTTGCAGTATTACCAACGATGATATGAAAGAAGATTTTGCAAGAGGATATCGTTATTTCATTGAAGAAGTAAATAAGGTAAATGTTGCGAAATTCGATCTTACCAGGTTTTTAATAGCAGAAGATTATTTTGAAGATACTATCCAGGAATTAAACTTATATTCAGATAAGGAAAAATACCAAGGATTGATCAATAAAACTCAAGGATTTGTTGATTTTATTAAAATCAATAAAGCAATAATTGCCTATGATAATGATTTATTTAATAATAAGCTAGCAGATTTATATATTGCAGATGAACACTTAGGCCTACATGTAATTCTAGATAACTTTGAAGAATTAGGAAAGCAAGAAAATAATATGGACTTATTAATGACTATAACAAAATATAATCTAGCATTAGACTATGGATATTCTACAAGAGAATTAATAAAATATATGCTTAAACAAGATATTGAACTTAAACAGGATATTCAGGAAAAAGTAATTCAGGCAAGCATTAATAACGTAAAATCTGATTCATTCGAATTATATGCTGAAATAATGGAAGATCTCGGTGACAATCATAGGGCAATATTAAATTATGTTATTGCGCAAAACCTTGTTGAGAAAGATGGATATAGTTATAATCATTATACTAGAAAAATTAATGATTTAAAATGACACCAGATTCACCACTACATAATAGAAACATTTATAAATAATAAGTTCTACACCTATATTAAACAGGGTTGTAATTGAGGGGTAATTATGGAAGAAAAAAAACAAAGATCTACTTTAACTTATATTGGAGTTACAGGTGCAACATTGTTGTTAACTGCAGGTATTGTTTACAGAGATAATATTATGGGAGTTTTTCTACCTACACCAAAAGATCCGTTTGAACATTCTCAATCAGATCCAGAACCAATAAAATTTAACAACGCACCATACAAAGACGGAACTTGTCTTAGAACACCTGAAAATATTTATGGTAATTTTAAAGAAATTGAAAAAAATTCCTATGGTATAATTAGATGGGATAATAACCAATTATTACCAGTTGATCCAACAACTTTATCTTCAAATAATTTATGTATAATTGATATACATGATGATTTAAAAAAAGATGTTGCAAATTCTTTAACAAAATTAAATTCTTTAAATGATGATTCTTTAGTATATGGTCAAAAATTATCAAATGTACTTGAATCAATAGATCATTCTAATAATGCATATAATAGATTTGAGATATTAGGTAATAAAGCAAGAAAAGAAACCTAAAGGAAAAGTAAAATATAAAAAGATATATTGTAGTCAA
>JBHPGL010000179.1:0-2249 GCA_042570655.1 Nanobdellota archaeon
CTTTTAAATTTAAAATATTTATTTTTATCACCTTTTTAAAATCTTCTTGAAATTATATAAGTGATTTTTATTTATAAATCTCACGTCGACATGTCCAGTGTCCAGTGGAAATAACTATATAGACATATATAGAAAAATTATAATTTAATAATTGAAATTTGTAATAATGTGATAAAAAGTATGTTTAGTTTAGAAATCTCAATAACTATTACTTTTTATATAAAGATTTAATTCGTTTTATCATTGGTTTTTTTAAAGCTATAAATACTCCTCCTTTCTTACCTTTTATAAATGAAGTTTCACCTTCTTTAATTATTTTATCAATATCTCCTTCAATGTCAATATGTTCAATTCTAGCATAATCATCTTTAAAATGAATGTATACTTTTGCTCCACGCAAGAGTTTCTTTGTTTCTAATGGACCTGTCATTTTTAATAAAGTCAATAATATGTGAAAAAGTGAGTACCACTGTCAAGCATAAACCACTTCTCAACTGACACTTAATGTGTCAGGTCGACTCGCTCAATCTGCGAAGCTAGTTGATTATGCACTATAGACAGTGGTGCTTATCATAATTATTATGACGTTATTATTGAAGGAAAGTTTATAAATAATATAAATATATCTTTTCTTATGACATTTGATTTTTGGTCAGACAGACTTGAAAAGATGGTGAGAAACTTATTAATGGTATGTAACCATACTAATGATTATATTAGAAATCGTCATAGGCCAAAATCCTATGAAATATTCAAAGATCATCTTAATAATTATCATTTTCGGTTAATTCAAAAAGAAATTATTCTTGTTAAAAGGGCTTTATGGCAGATATTTAAAGAAAAAAATGATCCTGAAATTATTAGAAAATTTCATGAATTAGGTACGATAAATTCAGAATTATTCGGCGGAGAGATGTTTAGTTTAAGAGGTAAATTGAAACAAAATAATTTATCAGGAATTATTATATTAGTAAATAAGGTTCATAATTTTATTTATTATCTTAAAAAAATTATGCCTGAAGAATATAATATAAATTTACCAAAAGTTAAATTAATCAAAATTCCAAAAGGTCAATTTTCTAGGGCTGCTTAAAAAATTAGAAAAAATAAATAAAATTATTCTTCAGAATCTTCTTTCTTACCATTCAGTCTATCAAGAGTTTCACATATTCTTGTAACAACACCTTTTATAGTTTTTATACCAATTTCGTCCTTTTCAATTGGTTTAACCAAGATTCCGCCAGTATTATAACCGTCAGATACAACAACCATGCCCATGATTTTCATCCAAGCATGAATGCCTTGTATTGTTAGTTCTTGACCGCCATTCCTAGATCCTGCAATTGCAATAGCTGCACCAACTTTATTTTTTAATAACTGACCGTTTTTAGCTAAAAGATATGTTCTGTCAACTAATGCTTTCAATTGAGCAGACATTGAACCAAAATATGCTGGTGACGATATTAAGATCGCATCTGCTTCTTTAAGAAGATCATATACTAATGGCATGTCATCTTCTTCATTTTCAGGACAATCTTCGGTGTCAATACACCTGTAACAAGAAGTACATGGTTTAATTTGGATTTCTGCTAAAGAAATCTTTTCTACATCAAATCCTTTTTGTTTTGCTATTTCTAAAGCAATGTCTATTGCTTGATCATTTTCTCCGTCTTTACTTGGAGATCCAGAAATTCCCACGATTTTCATTTAATTTCACCTTTTTTATTTTATTTTAATTTTATAATTTTGTCGTAATTATTATATAGTAATTTAATTTTATTTCTTATTTAAAGTTAGTTATACTTAATTAGATATGTTAGAGTATGTGTTTTTATTTGGTTAAGGTTTGAAATTTTTCAATATATTTATCTTTCAATCCTTTATAATCAGGGATTTCGCCAATTAAACTTATAGATAAAGCAATTTCTGCATCTTCCTGGATATATCTTTCTAATCTATCTGCAGATTGTTTTGCAGTTAGACTAATTTTTCTATAGAATTCAGACATTTCTTCTGTACGTTTAACCATTTTATCATTTTCTATTGATTTAAAATAATCAGAATCTTCATTGTATCTTTTTGAACAAAATTCTGTCTTGTTAGCTAAAACAGACCAACCAATATATTTTTCAATATTATAATTTAAATTTGATCTAGCCATTCTACCAACAGAACCAAATAATAACATATTAGCAACCATTCCGCATATTTGAAATAAGGTGTTTGGTTTAATATTATAAGTACTTATA
>JBHPGL010000180.1:0-2249 GCA_042570655.1 Nanobdellota archaeon
CTTCAGATAAATTTTCATCAATTTTTGGAACATAAACAATTCTTCCATCTTTTCTTTCAAAACTACTCATTAGATCTTGAATAGTTCTTTTCTTAACACCGTCAGTTGAACTTTCAGTAGTATATGTTTCAAGATTAGCTCTTGCAGATTTCAAAGCATTCATTACATCCGCATAATTATATTGTTTAACTGGGAACTTTTTAAATGCAATTTGTTTCAAATAATCTTGACTTTGAACAAATAACTTATCAATATCTTCTCTCAATTCTTTATTATTTCTTTCAAAATATAAATGAACCATAGAATCTGCAAATACTTCTGCTCGATTTTTATCTTTTGGATTAGCTACACCAAGACCATCAATATCTCCTACAAGATATTTGACAAAATCATCTTTATTTTCTGTAACTCTATTTATTTCTTTAATTAATTTTGAAGTTAAATCATCTCCACCAAAAGTTACGTAAGGATCAATTTCCAATCTTAACTCATTCCTTACTTTATTATCTTTCAGTTCATCCCTTGCACCATCTAAAGCCATAATCAAATCATTATAATTAATATCTCTAAATTTAATCTTCTTAAGAACATCTTCCCTATCAACTATTGCAGGAAGAACAACATTTCCATTAGCATCCTTTTTACCTTCCTTAACTAAAGCTAATAAATCAGGTGAAACTTTCTTCTGAATAATTTCATCTTCAACTTGGAAAAACAAAAATGCAGCACTTTGTGCTACAGCAGTATCTGTACACGCTTTTTCCCAACTTACATTTCCCCTATTATTATCAAAGAAATTATTTCTGTAATTCAATTGATATGTTCTACCGTCAATATCACATTCAGTAACATATCTCATAAAATTATCTACAGAACTCATTATCCAATTTGTTTGTTCAATTAATTGAGTAGTATTATGCTTCATAGCTTTTTTATCGCCTCTACCATTCTTAAAATCAAACATGTTAAATAAGTAAGGATCCATTTGATTTCTTACAAAATCAGATAACAGAATTTCTAACGATTTTTCAACATGTTCAGCATTATTAATATTTTTATGATGTTCAACATTCAACATATTTTGATTAATAGATTTCAAGTAACCGTAAACAATTGCAGAAGCTAAATTTACTTCTAAAGTCATATCTTTATAATCAAATCCAATATTACTTCTTCCAATAGTATGACTTTTAGGTTTAAAGAAATACTTATCAACTTTTAATCCTGCACCAACACCATTATATGAAACTTGAACAATTCTATCTTTACCAAGAACATCAAATTTGCCAGCTAATGCTAAATATGGACTTTCCCATTCATCGTTTTCCTGACTATAACCTACAGTTAATTTTAATGGTTCATCTCCAACCTCAAATCTCTTACTTGCCCAAACCAACTTTCTGTTTGTTCCATCAGTTCCAAGAAAATAACTTCCACCCATAGTCATATCAAACTTTTTAATTGGTAAAAATAAACTAAATTTACCAACACCTCTAACACCTTGTTCAATTTCATTAGTATCATAATTTTTCTTTTTATACATTTCACCAAATGCACCCGCACTCCAAAAGTCACCTTTCATCTCATATTCCATTCCAGGAATTTTTAATCTGAAAATATCTTTTGAAGGATACCTTTTCTTTTGAGGTTTTTCTTCTTCAACAACTTCATCAACATCATCACCACCATTATCACCAGAATCATCTCCTGGAACAACAGTATCTTGTGGCGGCAAATCATTATCAATATCATCACCTACACTTGGATCAGTAGGATCTTCTGGAGAACCTTCATAAGGAGGTATTACGCCTTCTTCATCCTGTACTTCCTCAACCTCTCCACCGTTTAAAAATTCATCTAACTCATCTGAATGTTCTTCATCTGCAGGACCTGTTTCTTCACTTCCAGTACCTGTTGGATCCTGTTCATTTGGATCAACAAAAAAATCATCTCCTACAGCATTAACATTATAATTATTAGCTTCAATCTGTATTTCAGGATAAAAATTATTTTCAGCTTCATCTGTTTCATTTGGTTGTAAATTAACTAAACTAGAAACAGTTCTTGTAACACTTTCAGATATTTCAGTTGCAGTTTCTTTAACTTGTTCATATCCTTCTGCAAGAATTCCATCACCAACTCCTCCTAATACCATTCCTCCTAACCCTAAAGCAGTAAGAATTTTCATTCCACTAATTTTTTTCTTAGGTTTAAAGTTTCTAGGTTTTCTTTTCGGTTGTTTTTTCTTT
>JBHPGL010000181.1:0-2245 GCA_042570655.1 Nanobdellota archaeon
AGTCATAATTCCCTTTATAAATGAAAGCATTTATATATTTATCTTATTTATAAATACTTATAAATAAAAATTACAGAGGGGGTCTAAAATGGCTGAAAAAGATATAAAAGTTGTAAACATTGTCGTTTCTAGTTCATTAGAGCATGATATACCACTAGAAAAGATGGCAGCAACCCTTAGCAATACTGAATATAACCCAGAACAGTTTCCTGGCCTTGTTATTAGAATTAAAGAGCCAAAAACGTCTGCTTTAATATTCAGTTCAGGTAAAATTGTGTGTACAGGGGCTAGAACCTTAAAAGAAGTTGATGAATGTATTAAAAAAATCATCAAAAGCTTAGAAAAAATTAAGGTAAAAATAACAATAAAACCAGTAGTAAAAGTTCAAAACATCGTTGCAAGCGGTTCAGTAGGGATGGATTTAAATTTGAACACTTTAGCGATGAAACTAAAGAATACTGAATATGAACCAGAACAATTTCCTGGATTAGTGTACAAATTAAATGAAGCAAAAGCAACATTTTTATTATTTAGTAATGGAAAAGTAGTTTGTACAGGAACTAAATCAGAAGAAGAAGTTCATAAAGCTTTAGAAATGTTGATTAAAAACCTTAAAAAAGTAAAAGCTTAAATTTTCTTTTTTATTTTTTTCCAAAGGGGGGGTGAAAGATGAAAACATCAGAGCAGATACAGCTCTTTGTAGAATTTTTAAAAGAGAATTACCATGCGGAATTGTTAGATAAGATCTCAAAAGGAGATTTCTTTATTATTTTAGATTTTTCTCTACTCTCAAAATTTTCACCCGAATTAGCAGAACTCCTTCTTGACCAACCAGAAGAAATTATTAAAGCTGCTGAGATAGGTGTTCAAGAATTTGACTTGCCTGATAAAGCAAAAGATTTCCGTGTAAGATTTAAAAATTTGCCTGATGCACAAAAATTGTTAATTAAATATATGAGAGCAAAACATTTGAACAAATTTTATTTTACAGAAGGAATTGTCAGACAAAAATCAGACGTTCGTCCACAAGTTACAAATGCAAGATTTGAATGTCCAAATTGTGGAAATATCATAAATGTTCTCCAGCTAGAAAAAAAATTTAAAGAACCGAGTAGATGTTCGTGTGGGAGAAAGGGAAAATTTAGACTTCTTTCAAAAGAATTAATTGACGTCCAGGGAATTGTTCTAGAAGAATCATCAGAAGATTTAGAAGGTGGGGAACAACCAAAAAGAATCAACGTTTTACTTAAACAAGATTTAGTTTCACCAATATCGGATAGACAAACAAATCCAGGTTCAAAAATAAGGGTTATAGGTATGATGAAAGAAGTCCCTCTGCCGGCTAGAGATGGTGGACAACTTACAAAATATGATTTAATAATTGATGCAAATCAAGTAGAAGCAATGCAAGAGGATTTCCTAGATTTAATCATTAATCCCGAAGAGGAAGAAATAATATTGGAATTAGCAAAAGATCCAAAAATATTTTCACGACTAATTCAATCTGTAGCACCATCTATTTATGGTTATGAAAGAATAAAAGAAGCTCTTCTATTACAATTAGTAGGAGGGACAAAAAAACAAAGACAAGATGGTGTAAAATCAAGAGGAGACATACACATTCTTCTTATAGGGGACCCTGGTTGCGGGAAATCTCAGTTACTTAAAAGAACAGCCATTGTAGCCCCAAAAGCACGATTTGTTTCAGGTAAAGGTGCTTCTGGCGCAGGATTAACTGCAGCAGTTGTTAAAGATGAATTCTTATCAGGTTGGAGTCTTGAAGCAGGGGCATTGGTTCTTGCCAATAAAGGTTTATGTTGTATTGACGAACTTGATAAAATGAGTACAGAAGATAGAAGTGCGATGCATGAAGCACTTGAAGGACAAACAATTACAATTTCAAAAGCTAACATTCAAGCTACTTTAAGAGCAGAAACTACTGTTCTGGCAGCTGCCAATCCAAAATTAGGAAGATTTGATCCTTATGAAATATTAGCAAAACAAATAGACCTCCCACCAGCTCTAATAAATCGATTTGATTTAATATTTGGTATAAAAGATCTACCGGATAAAGTTAAAGATAATTTATTAGCATCCCATATTTTAGATTTACATCAAAATCCTGATAAAAATGTTGAAGAAATTAATACAAATATTTTAAGAAAATATCTTGCATGGGCAAAAACTCGTATTAATCCAAAATTAACAGACGGTGCAATTACAGAATTAAAAGATTATTATATTA
>JBHPGL010000182.1:0-2241 GCA_042570655.1 Nanobdellota archaeon
TATTAAAATCTGCCCTCTTTTATTCCACATATTAGAAAAGAAATTTTTTTACATTTATAAATCTATTGAGGATCAACTTTCTCTAAAGTTATATTTCATCCTTCTCAATAATAAAATTGATTTTACTGGTTAAAAACCCAAAAATTTATAAATAAACCTTTATTTTATATTAAAATCTGATGGGTAATATGGTTGGTTTATTCAAATCTTTGATTTGAACCAAACTTGCTCGATTACACTGGAGGGAAATATAATTTCTCTGTGTCAGATTATAACTAAATAGGAGAGTGTAAAAAATGGCACGTATGCATTCAAGAAAGAAAGGAAAATCAGGTTCAACAAAACCTAATAAAATGTCTGTACCATCTTGGTCAAGATATAAACCAAAAGAAGCAGAATTATTAATAGTAAAATTAGCAAAAGAAGGAAAATCATCTTCAGAAATTGGAATTGTATTAAGAGATGTTTATGGAATTCCGAATGTAAAAACATTCATAGGTAAAAAATTAGTTAAATTTCTAGAAGAAAAGAAATTAACAAAAAAATTACCAGAAGATTTAACCTTTTTAATAAGAAAAGCGTTAGAAATCAGAAAACATATGGAAGAAAACCATAAGGATAATACAGCTAAGAGAGGATTACAATTAACAGAATCCAAAATCTTACGATTGGTAAAATATTATAAAGCTAATAAAAAGATAGCACAAGATTGGAAATATAATCCATCTAATGTAAAAATTTACCTAGAATAATAATGACTAATTCATTAAATGAGGCGATAGATAGAGCTGTCTCTCTCTTTAAAAAGATTGATAAAAATGAAACTGTCAGAGTAATAAGCCATCTTGATGCAGATGGGATTTGTGCAGCTTCAATATTAATTAAAGCTTTAACTAGAGAGAACTTAAAACATTCTTTATCAATTATCACCCAATTAAATAAAAATATTATTGAAGAATATCAACCGGAAAAATATAATTATTATTTCTTTATAGACCTTGGATCAGGTCAAATCAGAGACCTTGCAGAACAATTACCAAATAAAACTATTTTCATTCTTGACCATCACGAACCACAGGATTTTGATCCACCGGATAACATAGTCCATGTAAATTCTCATGAACATGATGTTGATGGCGATAAACAGATATCAGGTGCAGGCATGGTATTTTTATTTGCAAAATCAATAAATAAAATCAATGAAGATTTAGCACACATTGCAATAATTGGTTCAATTGGTGATGTTCAGGAAAATAAAGGATTTCAAAGTATTAATAATAGTATACTTGATATTGCAATTAAACAAAATAAATTGGACGTTCAGAAAGGATTAAAATTTTTCGGAATTAGAACAAAACCATTGTATAAATTATTAGAATATAGTTCAGACCCATATATTCCAGAAGTTTCAGGATCTGAAACAAAGGCAATACAATTTTTACAATCATTAAATATTAATCCAAAGGATGACAAGGGTAATTGGAGAAAATTAATAGATCTCACAGATGACGAAACAAAACAATTAATTGCAGGAATTGTAATGAAACGAATTAATGAAAAAGATCCAACAGACGTACTCGGCAATATTTATACATTAATAGAAGAACCAGAAGGACCTACAAAAGATGCAAAAGAATTTTCAACATTATTAAACGCATGCGGTAGACTCGATAAAGCATCATTAGGTATAGGCACTTGTCTTGGCGACAGCAAAATTAGAACTAAAGCAATTAATCAATTAAAAAATTATAGAAAAGAAATAGTTAATTCTATAAGATGGTACGAAGATTCTAAGAAAAAAGAATCACCATTAATTACAGAAAATAAAAATTTTATGATAATTAATGCAGAGGATAATGTGTTACATACAATTATAGGAACATTAGCTTCAATTCTGGCAAAATCAAACAATTTTAAAAATAATTATTTAATTATGTCATTGGCACGTGGCATTGATCATACAACAAAAGTATCTATAAGAGTTTCAGGTAGAACTCCTACGTTAGATTGTAGAGAAATAGTGCAAGATATTGTCGATATTGTAGGTGGCGAAGCAGGCGGACATATGAATGCTGCCGGTGCATTTATCCAAACAAAGGACGAAGACAAATTTGTTGAAACTGCAAAAGATATCCTAAATAAGATAAGTATAGAAGAAAAAGTTTAATCTTTCATTATTCTCCAAATTTCTTTTAACATTTCAAATTCTTCTTTATTAAATTTCTTAATCTGATAATCATT
>JBHPGL010000183.1:0-2219 GCA_042570655.1 Nanobdellota archaeon
AATGTTAAACCTGAAGATATATTTAAATTAGATAAAAGTTATAGAAGTCCAAATACTGTTCTTAAAGTTGCACATCAACTTATTCTTAATAATGATAAAGATAGTTTTCTTGTTGAAAACGCAGAAGGTAGAGATGGAGATAAAGTTGAAGTTATTGAACTTAAACATGGTGATGAAGAAGCAAGAAAGATAGCTGAACTAATTGAAGAAGAAATTGAAAAAGGTACTCCTATGGATCAAATTTGTGTTTTGTTTAGAACTCATAAACAAGGATCAATGATTAAACAAGCTATTGAATCTAAAGGTATTCCTGTTGTTTCTGCAGGTAAAGTTGACTTAATGCAAAAGCCAGAAATTAGAACGATTATAGCTTATTTATCTATACTTAATAATTTAAGAGAAAGAACAGGCACAGGAGAACAATCTTGGTGGGATTTGTTCCATTACCATAATGCACTATCTCCTGAAGATTCTGTTAAAATTGGTAGGTATATCAAGAAAAATAGAAATGATGAAATGTCAATTGATTTGGCGATTTTACATAATCTTGAAGATCTTGATTTATCTGCAAATGGAAAACAAATAGTTAAACGAATTTATGATAAGTTATCTGAATTGATTAAAATTAGTAATAAAGCATTACCTGATTTAATATTAGACTTATTTGAAATTATAGGGTTGAACAGAGCATTTTCTCATACAAGGTCAATTAAAAATGTAGAAGCAATGATGAACTTAAAGAATTTTTATGATATTGCTGAAAGTTATTATAAAACACATTCTAAAGATTTAACTTCATTTATTAGTTATATTGAGATATTAGATGACTTGGGTGTAAATGTTGATGCATCTAAAATAAATGATGTTAATGCAGTTAGATTAATGACTATTCATGCTGTTAAAGGATTACAATTTGATACTGTTATTGTTACTAATTTAGCCGATAATAGGTTTCCTATTACAAGAACAAGAAATGAACCTTTAATTCCGAAAGAGTTTTTGCCTGATTTAAAAGAATATTTGGATTCTTTAGGTGAACTTGATGATAAGAAAATGGATAATGCCATTAAAGAGTATGAAAGAGATCAAATGTTATATGAAGAAAGAAGACTTTGTTATGTGGCATTTACTAGAGCTAAGAAGAAATTGGTGTTAACTTTTGCTCGGTCATATAATAAAGATGAAGATTCTACTGGTGCATCCATATTTATGACTGAGATTGAGAGTGAAGATATAAGTTATATTAAAGATGATGAAGATAAATGTACTTTGTTTGCTCCTTGTTCAAAATTTGAATTGTTTAAGTCTCAGTTGAAGGGACAGTTGATTGAATCTTTAGATTCTGATGATTTTGAAAATTTATTGTCTCGTTTAATAACTTATCATGCTGTTAGAGAAGGTGAGATAAAAGATTATACTTATGATTGGAAAAAAGTAGTTGATGTTAAGGAGTTAGAAAAACATGTTAAGATGCATTGTGATAAGTGTTCTTGTTTAACTTTTGATCCTAAATCATTTACATTCAGTCCTACTGCTTTAATGACTTATGACGAATGTCCTAAAAAGTACGAATTATCTCAAATATTTCAAATGCCTCAAAGAGGATCGTTTGGTTGGAGTGGTGCTTCAACTGGTTCGTTTGTCCATGAACTTTTTGAAAATGGTGTTAAACAGATGTTTAAGACTAAGGAAGAGTTTGTTAAACTGGCTGTTGAGATGAGTAAAGTAACTGATTGGAAAGGTGTTGATTTAGAAGATGTTAATCAACTTATTGATGTATTTTGGTCAAGACATGAAGGAACTTATAATAAAAAATCTTTAGTTGAACAGAAGTTTCCTTTTGAAATAGAAGGATTTAAGTTTTTCGGATTGGCTGATAGAATTGATTTTGTAAATGATAAAGATGTTATTGTAATTGATTATAAGTCTAATAAAAAACCTATTGAACCTAAAAAGAGAGCATGGCAATTAGGGTTTTATGCTATTGGAGCAAAAGAAGTATTAGGATTGAATCCTGTTAAGTTAAGTTTGGAGATGCTTCGTTTAGATAAACCTTTTGAAACTGATATTAAGGATGGCAAGTTTACTGCTGGGTCAAGAGGGAATTATAAAGAAATCAGTTTAGATGATGTTAAAAAGGAGTTAGTTGATTGTGCTAAAAAGATTGTTAAGGATTATGAAACGAAGCATCTCCTAACTTAACTTAACAGGATTCAATC
>JBHPGL010000184.1:0-2189 GCA_042570655.1 Nanobdellota archaeon
AAATATATTAGGGTTTTTTATTGCAGCTCTACCTATCATAGCACCTTTTTCACCACATCCTACTAAGAAAATTAATAATACAATTCCTATTATAATTACTTTTTTCATTTTATTCTATTGTACTTGTTATTTCTCCGCTATATATATGAGCATATGTTTTACCTTCTTCAATAAATTCAATGTCAAATGTAAATTTTCCTTTTTCACCAGCAACTAATCTATCACAACCACTCCAAGTTATTTCAATGATTTCCTCATTATACCATCTAAAATTAAGTCCAGTTTCCCCTTCAACAACAGGAATAGAATCACATCCAGTACTTCCTACTTGAGCAGTAATTGACTGAACATCAACTGCAAAACCGCCATTTCTTAGTAAAATTTTCACGTAATCTTTATCAGAATCCATTATATATTCATAACATACTCCTATTGGTGGTTCAACTAAACATTTATCTGGCACTAACTTTTTAGGATTAATTACGTCAGTATAACCACAACCAACAATGACTAAAAGAACAAATACAACTCCGATTATAATCACTTTTTTCATTTTATTCCTCATAGTTTTCTACGCAATAACCTTCTAAATCACAATCATCTGTGGAAGTACATTGTTTTGCAAAATCTACAGGAACATGACAAACTGATACTAGTAAAAATGCAAGATTAGAAATTAAAGAAGTAATAGATAATAATTGTATTGTCGAGACTTTTTCAGAAAGTCCAAATCAAAATATAATTTGTAATGTGCCTTTTACAGAAATGGAAAAAATATATTTAGATGAATATCTTCTTAATTCATTATTTGCAATGGTGTGGTGTGATTATAAATGATTAAGACTATTAATTATATAATGAAAAAATCATTTATTGTAATAATTTTATTATTAATATTTATTGTAGGTTGTAATGGAGATAAAATTGATAATGGGTCAGACTTTACATGTAGTAAACCTTTCATTAAAACAGGATCTGAATGCTGTTTAGATGAAAATGATGATTCTATCTGCGATTATGCAAGAACTTCAAAAACTCTTGATGAATGGGAAGATTTAATGAATGATGATATGGGATCAGTTATAGAAGAATGCAATGATAAAGCTGCAGAAATGATGGCAGATTGTATAATGCATGATGGATGGAGTTATTCAAATATGATTGCTGTAGCTGATTTTGATACAGATGAATCAGATGATTTTCAAACAATTTTAAATGATGGCTGTTCAATGCCTGAAGACACTTATAAATATCCTGTAACTGTTACAACCTTTTCTTTTGATTCTGCTACTGAAGGAAGATTTTCATATCAATATATATGTAAGATTGATTGTTTAACATGGAATTGTCCTGGTGAAAAAGTTGATAAGGTAGCTTTACTTGATGTAAATGATCTTGATTGTCCAACTATTCCAGGTTGGATGAAAGGTGATCTTTATTCTAATTTTAAAAATGCAAGAACAGTACACCAACCAAGTTTAATAAATGCTTGGGGTAGGGAAGCAGGATTATCTTGCAAGTATTATAAAGATTCAGGTGAACGTGAATGGAGTCAGTATGGAGAAGGTGATATTATTTATGATAGTACTGGGTTATCTTTAGATTTTCAAGTAGATGGTAGTTTTGAAGATCGGCCAGGTTGGGGACAAGAATTGTATTGTCAAGGTGGTTCTAATCCTAGAGGTGCGCATATTGATCATTATAGTTCAAATTATGTTGCAAAAGTTACGTATCCTACAATAACTGCTTATAGTGAAGATGTACAAGATCTTATGGAATCTGTATCTGAGAAGTTGTTGGATGAAATTGAGACAGGGTATGCTATTGAGTGTCCTTAGGTTTTTTATTAGAATAAAAGTCCTGAGGATAAATTATGGTCTCTTTTTTAAATGTTGATCCACCTTACCCTTTATTTTTAAATTTTGAATTGTAAAGGGTAAGTTTTATATATGAGTTATTCTTTCTATCCATTATGGTATATATTTATAAGAAAAAAATTGGAAATAAAGTATATTATTATTTGAGAGCTTCTATCAGGAAAAACTCAAAATTGGTTACAAAAGATATTGCTTATTTAGGTAGTGATATATCTAAAATTAAAAATAAACTTTCTAAAATTCCAGCTAGATACACAAAAGATATCAGAAAGACTTATCGAACAATCAACAAATTTTTAGAAGTTAATTATT
>JBHPGL010000185.1:0-2184 GCA_042570655.1 Nanobdellota archaeon
AAGGGTGGAGATCCATATTATTGGTTAATAGATGGTACAGGTGATTTAGTTGCTTCAATAAAATCTGGTGGTCAATATACACAATATCAAACCACTACAGCACTAAGTCAGAATAATAAATGGCAAATGTTAACTTTTACTTATGACGGTGATGCAGGTAGTGGTCAAAAGATAAAATATTATGTTAATTCTCAAAATTTCGGTACAACAATATTAGGAGGTTATGATAATGGAGGTACACCCGATGATACTTCAGGAACAACTAATATTGGAATGTTATCAGCTTCAAACGCATATACAGGATCAATTGACAACTACCAAATATTTAATTATACTTTAAGTCAATCTGATGTTATAGCATTATATAATCAAACAGCATATTCGATTTTATCTGCTGAAACAGAAATTGGAGATATATGGCAAGCATGTATAACCCCTAGTGATGATGAGGTTACTGGATCAACAAATTGCAGTAATACATTAACAATTTTAAATTCAGCTCCTACTCAAACAGCTCCAATTTTAAATTCAACATCAGGTACAAATGGTACAAACGATAATTTAACTCTTTACACTTTCATCTCTGACTCAGAAGGAGATACAATATATAAATTTATTAATTGGTATAGAAACAGTTCATTAATATATAATTATTCTAGATATGTTGTAAGGCCATCTATTTATTCAACATTACATATGCCATTTGATGATTCTAATTGGAACAACAACACATTTGCAAGAGATTATTCTCCTTATGCAAATAATGGTACTGTTACCAATGCAGTATGGAATTCTACAGGAGGTTTTGATGGAAATGGTGCTTATTACTATAGTGGTTCAGATTATATAAATATTGGCGATATTAGCCAGACAGAAGGTGCAACCAATTTAACTGTTATGGCTTGGATTAAATTTGATGGTAGTCCTAATTTGAAAGCAATAGTTTCAAAAGATTCAGTTGGAGCAGGAGGTAGAAGTTGGATTCTTCAAACTTCAAATTCAAATCCAACAACACCTAATTTTTATCTTTCAGGGGATGGTACAAATGTATTTGGAACAACGTCATCTTCTACAATAGCAAATGATGGAACATGGCACCATGTAGTTGGTGTTTATACAATCGGCTCACATCCTGATATTTATATTGATGGTGAATTAAATAATGGTGGTTCAACTGGAGCTGCATCTTCAACAATTGCAAATACAGTAACTCCTGTAAGAATAGGTGCAACAAGTACAGGTGCAAGAGGTTTTATTGGTAATATTGACGAAGTAAGAATATATGATAGAGTTGTTAGTATTGAAGAGATCAGAGCAATATACAAAAACAGTGCTGAACTAATCCAATCGCAAGATACAACTCTTGCAGATGTATGGCAAGCATGTGTAACACCTAACGATGGTACTTCAGATGGATCAACAGATTGCAGCAATAATCTAACAGTTGTAGATAGTAACACTGCTCCAGGCCAACCAACATTAACATATCCTAATGGTGGAGAATACTTTACAAATTCAACTTTAATCAATATAACATGGACTGCTTCAACAGATGCAGAAAATGATACTTTAACTTATTATACTTATTATTCTGATGATAATGGTTCTACTTGGAACTTTATAAACACAACAACTAACAATTATTACGAATGGACACCAGTTTATATTAACAGCAACCAAATGTTAATTAACATTACTCCAAATGATGGAGATTTAAATGGTACATCTGATTGGAGTGATAATACATTTAAGATTGGACATTGTGATCATCCTGGTTCATTATGGTATATTAATAATGTTGTAATAGTATGCATTGATAAATATATTGATATTGGTATAACTACTTCAAGATATGGTGCAGACGTCACATTTGATAATGTTACTTTAACAAATGTATTTACTGCAATAGATGATTCTTTAAATTACATATATAATTCAACGTTACAAAATTCTTTAAAATTAAATGAACAATCAAATAGTATTATTAGAGATTCATCACTTTCAACAAATACAGGAGGAACACAACTATATCAAAATTCAACTTCATCATTTGAAAATTGTAATATAGAATCATTAGGTGTTTATTCTCAATTTAACAATAATATGACTATTGAAAACTTTGCTCCTGGAAATAATATTAATCTGAATATTACTTCTCATAATTTACCATTCCAAAGCACCCTA
>JBHPGL010000186.1:0-2145 GCA_042570655.1 Nanobdellota archaeon
TAATAATATTAATAATAACATCCACCATTAATCAGTAAAAAATAAGATAAAATTTAAATACTTCACTACCAAAGGAAATAATATGGTTGGTACATTAAAAGAATTAATTAATGAAACATATAATGTTAGAACTGAAAAAGGTATTCCAAAGAAATTTATAGAAGATATTTATGTTACATTTCAAACACCAGATAAATGTACTACTTCTGTTCCAAAAAAAGATTATTTACAAGTAAAAAATCAAATAAAAGATCTTTCTACAAATCATAAAGATTATTTAAATGCTCATGAAAGAAAAGAACTAAACAAATTATTAAATGGTGAAGTGTGGTTTAACAAATTTCAAATGGAAAAATTTCATAAGAAACTTTCTAAAAGAAAAAAGCAAAATTATCCGCCTATTTTCAAAGAGGAGTATGAAATATCGGAAGGTATTACTTATAATAAACATGACATCGAATCGTTAAAATCCACAAATAATTTTCCAACAGTTAATTACATTATAAATACATTCTCTACAAATGAAAAAATGATGAAAGATTATTCTCAATATTTATCAATTCCAACCAAATCTGAAATACAATTTTTCAAAGACTTTGCATTCTCACAATATGATAAATTACTTAAGGAAAATAAAATGGTTAAGGTAATTTATAATCGTTATGAAGAATTAAATAGACAATATAACCAATTTCAACATTTAATAACTAAAAAATCAGTAGAAATGAAAAAAGGTGTACCTTATAATTAATTAATTTCATTTATATTTATTTCATTTAAATTGTCGACTATAATGTCAGCTTCTTCTAATTTGTCTTTTGAGAAAGAATTAGTTATTCCTATACATTTCATACCTGCTCTTTTTGCTGCAGTTATACCATTTGGAGTGTCTTCAATAACTATACAATCTTCAGGAGGTACTTGCAACTTTTCAGCTGTAATTGAATAAATATGAGGGTCTGGTTTAGAATGTTCAACTTCATCGCCATTTGTAACTGCGTCAAGATAATCTTTGATTTGTGCTATTCCTACATTAATATTAGCTTTAATTCTATTACCGGAAGTAGACACTGCAACAAGAAAGTTTTGTTCTTTCAATTTTTTAATTAATTCAACTGCTTCTGGAAAGATTTTAAGTTTATCTTTTGCTAGGAGCTTATATAGGTTGTCTCTTTTTTCCATGAATTCGTCAATGTCAATTGTTTTATTTTGTTCTTCTGCAATTCTTAGAACTGTTTCATCTAATCTTTGACCCATTGATTTTCTTAGATCTTCTTCTGAAATGGTAATTCCATAGTTTTTTAACATTTTTACAATTATTGGCGTCATAATTCCTTCAGAATCAACTATTACTCCATCCATATCAAATATAAAAGCTCTTATCATGTATTAATAGGATTATTTATTTTATATAAATGTTTTCATCAATAAATTGGTTTTTAGAGTTAATTATCAATATGTAAGTTATGTCGTACATTAGTTTAAAATAGAATTAGGTTATTATTAATTATGGGATAAAAAGGGCAATTAAAGCATTTACCTCATTTAAAACCTCTTAGCCTTTTTTCCTTACCCCCTAACTTATATCCATTAAAGATTTATAACCCATAGGTCTTGTTCCTGTCATTTCACAAAGTTCGTTAATACTTAATTCTGTATAACCTTGAATTTTTTTAACTCTTTCTTTAAACTTTCTTTTAACTACTTCTTCAATAGAAGGATGATTTGGATTAATATAATTTAGCATATATGAGTAATGTTGATCCATAAAACCTATGAATTCTTGATCAGATAGATTTTCAATCTTAGTTGATACAGCTTTTCTATATATATCATCTCTAAAGAAATTTGAATGGCATACTTCATTAGTTAGTTTTAATTTTTTACCAAGATCTGATGGTTTACATACATACCATTCTGGATCTTTCTTATTAAGAACATTATTTATAATTGAAAATATTATTTTTTTAACTTTGTACTCATTATCATTAATATGTTCTATCTTCAATTGTGTAAGATTGTGCTTTGCAAAAATATTGTTGATAATTATTTCTGTTCCAAGATTATTTAAATTAATATTAAATTTTTCAGGAAATAATGTTCTTAATAAGAAAGATCCAGAATGGTATGTATGTAAAACATCAG
>JBHPGL010000187.1:0-2143 GCA_042570655.1 Nanobdellota archaeon
ATACAAGAGAGCATAAGCATATATTTTTAATGCAATAAACATTCAACTCATAACCCTTTTCTCCCACAAATCCTTTTCAAAATAAAACACAGTTCCATTAAAATACATTGATTCTGGCTCGGTTTTATTATTAAACTCTTCATAAACAGTTAAATAATATAGCTGTTCCAAATTAATTTTATCAGAAATATCATAACCAAACCCATTTTTCTTTAATAATAACAAATTAAAATTATGTTTTTTCATATTTCTAATATCAAATGCAACTGCATCAATTGATCTTGGAATTTTAACTTTCACCTTATCAGAATTACCATAATGTGCAGAAGGTAAAACATTCAGAGATATCATTTTCTTAATATCATCAATTCTAAACCCGTTCAAATAATATTCATCCCCCATAAGAATCAGTACAAGCAATGACATATATAAATTTTGCTAAAATTAACTAAACCGCCAAAACATTTAAATACCTTATTTTAATACTAATTCACATTGAGGTGATATTATGATTGGATGGCTTATGTTAGCATTATATATAGTAGGCGCAGTTCTAGCATTTATATTTATCAAACAAGCATTAAAAGCAGCAGCTTTAGTAATTATTATTGGAATTATCTTAGCTGTAGTAGGGGTATTCTTCATATTCCAAGATGTAAATGACTTACAAACAAAATTCCCAACAGAACCAAAGATATTTCTGTTAAAAGAAGAAAATCAAGCCTTAGTAGGATTTAATGTGATTGATTTTGCAAATCTTCAACAAGATGATTTAATTACAGCTGATGAATTAGCAACGATCAGCCAATTACTTGAACAAAAAGATTACAAAACGATCTTGGGTGACAAATATAAATTATTCTTGATTGACATCAATTTAATAAAAGATAAACTAACTCTTCAAGAACTTGATGCAGTTAGAGACAGTTCAACTCCGATAGAAATTAGAGCTTCAATATTCCTTAATGCTTTAGATGAATTTCAAGATTTCACTTTAATTATTAAGGAATATAAGAAGGGAAATATAGACATTTATCCGAGAACAATTTTGTTTAGGGCAATTAAATGGATACCAAACTTTGTAATTGATTGGATATTTCCAAGTAGTGTTAGCGAATAAATAATAAAAGTCACTGTCGGGCATTAACATAAATAAGGTAAGTTCCTACGGAACTTATAAACCTCTCAACTTCGGTAAACCTTAGGTCGACTTGCTCAAATCTGTGAAGCAAGTCACTCATGCGAAATTGACTGTGACTTTAATCACACTCACAAAATGAAAAAGAAGGTTTTAATATTTGTAATTCTATTTTTATTAGTTCTACTCCCAATATGCGCAGAAACATTAGTATATGATAATTGGATATTTAATAGAGATACAATAGTCGCAAATGAACAAGTATACAACATTTTTTTCAATGAAGAAAGTGAATCCATATTAGTCCAAACTGATTTAGATTATGTTAAAGTTGACAGAACAAAATGTAAAAGAATTGATATTACACAGATTTGTTATACTGAAAAAGAATACGATATTAACCAAAAAGCAGATAAAATACATATAAAAGTATTTAGGATTGAACCAACTATAAATATAAGAAGAACTATGACATATGGTCAAATAGTAGTTGGGAAAGAATATGAGATTAATGTAATATTATCAAATACTGGTGATAAAAAAACAAGAAATCTAATTTATGAAGATGTTTTTCCTGATTTCATTGAAATCACGGAAACATCAGGTTGTGAAGCAATAGGATCAACAATTAGATTTAACCAAAATTTGAATGAAGGTGAAACAGAAGATTTCTCATATACTATAAAACCATTAGAACAATTTGAACAATCATTTAGAGCAAGTATAAATTTTGATACTGGTTATGAAACAATAGAAGAATGGTCAAACACACTAAACATTGATGCGAAAGATTCTATCCAATTTGATTCAAAATACAGTACTGAAGAACTATGGTTAGGAGAAGAATATTATTATAATATCACACTTGAAAATATACTTGACGAAGATGATTTAGATGTACAGGCTTATATATTTACTCCTGATTCAATCGAAGTTAAAAAAACTGAAGAATTAACAAAAATTGATGATAATACGTATTTATTTGATAAAACAATAATTAAAGGT
>JBHPGL010000188.1:0-2142 GCA_042570655.1 Nanobdellota archaeon
TTATGTTGTTCTTAAAAAATTATCATCAAAAAAGGATTAAGAAAAAAATTAATGTGAAAATTATTGCAAATATTAAAGAGAAGAAGTTATTTAAAGATTTGTCAAAATTGAAAGGATTACAGATAAAATATTTAGCTAATCCTGTGCCATTAGGTGTATTTATTTTTGGAGATTATGTTGCTACATTTACATTTGGTAAAATTCCTACTGCTTTTTTGATTAAGAGTGAACAAGTTTCGAATTCATATAAAGAATTTTTTAAAGGGTTATGGTGAATTATTTGTGCCACTGCCAAGCATTAACAGTCTCTCAGCTTCGGTCAAGTAATTAAACGTAAGTTAACTCATAATCTATAAACCAACTTGACCTCAGGTCGACTCTCTACTTCTATGAAACTAGTCACTCATGCAATTCAGGCAGTAGTGTTTATTTATAACTTAGAACTTCTTCAACAATTTCTAAAGCGCCTTTAGATTTGGTTTCAATTTGATTTACATTATCTTTTGTGATTTGCCTTAAATAAATATCATAAAATTGTTTATCTGTAATATCTTTTATTTCTTCATGATTAATGTAATTTAAGATTCTAACTGAATTATGTAAGTATGTTAATGCATGTTCTTTAATATAACCTCTATATCTGCCTGCAATTTCATTATGATATTCTGGATCTATCATATTTTCAAATGTTTCTAAATAATCTTGTTCTTCATTATCAAATAATAGAATTTCTTCCAATATTTCAGGTAATTTCATTAAATCTGAACTGAAGAAATCATAATTATTTGTGTATAATTCAATGAATTTGTCTGCTTTTTTGATTTCTTTATTGAAATAAAGATTTAAGAAAGTTACATGATCTTCAATATCATTATATTCTTGGTTTATAATGGATTCTTTCGATTTACATCTAAGGAGAAATAGTTCTATTCCTTTAGTGTTTGTGTCCTCCATTCTACATATTATTAGGCGTTTAGACTATTAAAAGGTTTCGATTGTATTTATAAGTGAAAAAATGTGTCTTTTTTATGTGACAAAAAGGTCATATTTATATATTTGACAGAATAATTCTTTGTATGAAGATTTTGGCAATTGGTGATCCACATGGGCATTTTAATTTGATTAAAAAAATTAATTTAGATGCTGATTTGATTCTTGTTACTGGTGATATTGGTAAAAGCGATTTAATGAGAAAGATGGCTTTTGAAAATCAGGATCGGGCTAGAATGGGGTTGCCAAAGAAGAATTTTTCTAACGCTATGCGAAAAAGAGCTTACATGGAATCTTACAGAAGTGCAATGAAGATTGTTCGTTATTTAAGTAAGAAAAAAGTTTTTGTTATTTTTGGTAATGCTGATTATACAAATTATGCTGTCAGGAAGTTGGGTAAGAGAATTGGGGAAGATTTGCCAAAGTTGTATGATGATTTGAATGCTTTGAAAAATGTTTCAGTGATTAATAATAGAATTCGTAATTTTAATGGTGTGCGGATTGGTGGATTGGAATATTTTTTAGATGTATGTTGGGCAAAGGAATTTAACGGGCCAATGGATATTGCTAGAGTTGATACAAAAAAGGTTCGTAAGATTTTAAATTGGTTTGGTAAAGTTGATATATTATTATGTCATCAACCTCCATATGGTGTTTTGGATAAGGTTAGTTTTAAAGGTGCACCTAAACATTGGAAAGGGAAGAAAGCTGGATCAAAAGTTGTTTTAGATTATATTAAACGGAAAAAGCCTTCATTTGTATTTTGCGGACATATTCATGAAGGTGAAGGTTATAAGAAAGTTGGTTCTTCTAAAGTATATAATTTAGGTATTTGTGGTAGTAAGATAGTTAAATTTTAAGCAAATGCAGGAATATTTATAGATTCATCAATGTATGGTATTTTTTGTCTTTCTTTGTCTTTTATGTTTATTATTCCAAAGCCTTCTAGCAATTTTATATCTCTATAAACAGCTTCATATTTTCTATTCATTTCTTTTGCTAACTGATAAATGTTTTTTATATTATTCTTCATTTTTAGTATTAACTTTAATCTTTGAGGAGAAAAAATTTTTGAAAATATTTCTGGCGTCATAATTATTGTTTTTTCGACGTTCTTTATTTTTGTCTTTCCTTTAATAACTTTATCAATAT
>JBHPGL010000189.1:0-2132 GCA_042570655.1 Nanobdellota archaeon
TGATTTTTGAAAAAAATGAAATAGAATTTAAACCAATGGATTCTAAAAGATTAGAGTTTATTAATGATTTATCAGCTAAAGAAAGTGGAAACTGGTGGGATGATGATGTTCTTGAAATGGGTGATATAACTTATGATTTTTCTCATTTTATTGGGTTAAATGACTAGTTTTCTTTCTATTTATAGATAATTTTTTAAATTCTGAGATTTATTGTTATTATTATTAGTTAAAAAGGGTGTAGATATGGGTTTACGAGATAATGCTGTCATTTATATGACAAATAAAATGTGGAAGTTTTCGAAAGGAAACAGGCATATGGTAATTATATATTTTATCATGTTTACCTTTGCACACCTTATTAATTTTTTCGAACCAATAATTGTAGGAGTGATTTTGAATACAATTCAAGAACAAGGTATAAATTATGGTAATTTAGGTCATATTTTATTTTTATTTTCCTTATTTATAATTATAACTTTTGCATTCTGGATTTTTCATGGTCCTGCAAGAGTTATTGAGATGAACAATAGTTTTCTTGTTAGAGCAAATTATAAAAAATATTTAATAGATGGAACAATGGCATTACGTCCGCAATGGCATACTGACCATCATAGCGGAGATACTTTTGATAAGGTTGAAAAAGGTACTCATGCACTTTATAGATTTAGTTCTGAAACGTTTTTTGTAATTGAATTTATTATACGATTTGTTAGCAGTTATATTGCTCTTGCATATTTTAATTTGCATTCAAGTTATATTGTATTATTTATGGTTATTATGACATTTGCATTGATAATTAAATATGATATGGTATTATTTAAACATTATAGAAAATTAAATTGGGCTGAGAATAAAATTAGTGCTAAGATTTATGATGTTCTTACTAATATAACTACTGTTATAATATTAAGAATTGAAAAATTAGTAAGTAAGTCAATTGTAAAGAAAATTATGTATCCATTTAAACTTTTTAAACATACTAAAATTGTGCAAGAGACAAAATGGTTTATTGTATCTGTATTTAGTGCATTAATGATGTTTTTAGTTTTGATGACATATATATTGGTTGCATTAGGTGAAGGTACTGTTATTTTAGTTGGTACAATTTATATTTTATATGGGTATGTTCAAAGGATTCAAGGATTGTTCTTTAGATTTGCATATAAGTATGGTGAGATAGTTGAACAGAAAGCTAAAGTGGATAATGCAGAAGAAATAGCTACCCATTTTGAAAAAAGGAAAAAAATTAAACAAGTTAAATTGAATAAATGGAAAAAGTTAGATGTTAAAGGGTTAGCTTTTACATATCATACTGAAGATGGTGCAGATTTACATTTGAAAGATATTAATTTAACAATTAAGAAAGGGCAGAGGATTGCGTTAATAGGTGATTCTGGAAGTGGTAAAACTACTTTTATGAAGTTGTTAAGAGATTTGTATACTCCAAATGAAATTGATCTTAAATTGGATGGTGAATTATTGAAAAAAGGATTTAAAGAGTTAGAGGATAATATAACTTTAATTCCACAAGATCCAGAAATATTTAATACGACAATTAAAGAAAATATTACTGTTGGAATTAAATATCCAATGTCAAAAGTTATTAAGTATACAGATATGGCTAGATTTACAGATGTTGCAGAAAATTTACCTAAGAAATTTGAAAGTTCGATACAAGAGAAAGGTGTTAATTTGTCAGGCGGAGAAAAACAAAGATTAGCTTTAGCTAGAGGTTTGTTGGCTTCTGAGAAAAGGCCAATATTGTTGTTGGATGAACCTACATCTTCTGTGGATTCAAAGAACGAATTGTTTATTTATCAAAATATTTTTGATGAATTTAAAGATAAAACTATTATTTCGTCTATTCATAGACTGCATTTGTTATTATTGTTTGATAAAATATATTATTTTAAGAAAGGGAAAGTAATAGCAAGCGGTAATTTTAATGAATTGTTAGAGAAATCTAAAGAATTTAAGACTTTGTGGACAAAATATTCAAAGAGTGATTATTTGAATTAGAAATCTTTATCTTTATTTAACAGAAGATGTACTTGATAATTGTGGTGGAAATTTAATAAAATAGAATTTTCAATGATTAACCTATATTCTTCATGTTTTAATAAATCATAGTT
>JBHPGL010000190.1:0-2123 GCA_042570655.1 Nanobdellota archaeon
ATTCAAAATAATCTTTATTTAAAAGTAGAATCATTTGTTAAGGAGCTTTATGATTTAGATCAGGAAGGAAAACAATTATTCCAAAAGAACTTAGAAAAGTATTTCAGTTCACTTAAGAAAGATAAAACAAAACATATGGAATCTTTATTGGAATATTATAGTTCAGAATTATATTATATGAACTTACAAAGAAGATTGCCAATTTATGAATCGGAAAGTCTTGATTTAGAATCTAGGGAAAAATGGACACGTGGGCTTGAAAAGAGATGTTATGACAAAATGATTAAGAAAAAAATTCCTAATTATATTGATAGTTGGAAAAAGAACCATATTTTTGACAATAACACTGACAAAATTAGTGCAGTTTATTTAAAATGTCTTGAACTTCATAATCTACCAAAAAATAATAAACTGAATATAAAACATGCAATTAAATTCTTATCAGAAAATATTATGACTGGCCTTGAATTACTTCCAAAAATTAAATTTGATGAGGATGGAATATTATCTAATCAAAGAGTATTGGAAGAAAGGTTTGGAACACAATATTTGAATTTTAGTTTGCATGATATTTTTAAATCTCATTTTATACCAAATGGCCAAGATTATTTTTCAAAGATGATGATACATGATATGTTTCCTGAGAAAGATTATCCCGGATTATTTCCAAAAAGATTTCATAATAAAATTAAATTAAAAATGGATAAGGCAAGAACAGAGTGTTCATATAGTTTAATTAATAAAGGTTTTAAAAAGAAAGATGAGAAAACTTATGTTGAAACTTCTGATATCGATCCCGAATGGGTTCTTAGAATAAATATTTTGCCTTACTCTTCAATTGATTTAAGAGTAAATGAAGAAGAAAGTCGTAAGGTTAAAAAATTAAAATATTATAAGTATGATCATTATGGAAATCTTGATATGAATTATTGCAGTTTACAACTATTAAGGGCATCTTCTAACCCACTACCTCCTTTTGATTTAAGTTGGACATATGTAGCGAGAAAAAAAAGAGAATTAGTTCCATTGAATAATCTTATAAAAACACCAGATTCTACTGTTTTTTATATTAAATTTATCAATGAAAGTGAATATAAAAAGAACATGGATTCTAATGATCAGTGGGCAACAGGATACTTTAATAGAATTAAAGAAATTAAACCAAACAGATTTAACTTTGAATATAGAAGTGGATATGTTGAGGATATAAAGAAATATTTATAATCACTCTTTCTTCTGTTTACCAGTAATCACAATAAAATCTTTCTTTTCTTCAACATCAAGCTCTTCCAAATCATTGATTACAAGATCGTTTCCTGCAAGAAGATATTTAATATCTAATCCATCGATTTGAGCTTTATCGATAAAGAATTCAAGTTCTTCCTTTGGCATTTCGATAGTTTTGTGTGGATCATTTATATCAAAGAATTTAATAAAACAAGGTTTATGCTGTCCGCTAGGATCTTGTGCTTTTTGTTCTTCTGTTCTTTTCTTTCGTCCTATAATAACACTTTTTGTTTTATAATTCATATTACCACCCTATTAATCTAGAAAATATATGACTATTTAAAAATCTTACGGTTTTAAAGCTAAGTCAATTAAATTTATTAATGGCGCCACTGCTTATTATGCATAATTGACTTGTTTCGCAGAATTATCAATCTGACCTGAGGTTAGAAGTGGTTTATAAGTTCCGAAGGAACTTACGCTTGATTATTAACCGAAGATGAGAAGGTTGCTATGCTTAGCTGTGGTGCAGATAAATTGTTAACTTGACTTAGCTTGGTTTTAATCTTCAACAGTAACCTTTTCCCTAGCATCCCTATTACAATTATATTCAAGAATTCTTAATCTATAGCTTTCAAGAAAATCATCACCACAATATATTCTTTTAAATTCTTTTAAAGAATCACCAAAAGAAAATACCATTTTGTTAATTTCTTTCTCACTAAAATACCCTTCTTTTTTCAATGCATAAGCTAGAAATCCAGGATGTAAAACATGATCAGGATAAGTAGTATATGCCCCATTTAGACTTTTAATATGATGGTTATACTCTTCTCTACCTAATTCAAGAACTCTTTTTTCAATACCTTTATCAATATCTTCATCACTAATAATTC
>JBHPGL010000191.1:0-2087 GCA_042570655.1 Nanobdellota archaeon
GTTAGGTGATTTAGCAGCTAAAACAATTGTTATTGAATCAAAATACTTTATAAATTTATGTATTAATTTTTAAGAATACACCTCAATGTTCACAAATAGGTGACAAAATTACTTTTTATCAGATTTTTCATGTTTTTTATGCTTTTCATGAACTTTTTTAGCTTCAACATCAATATGATTCTTTTTAATCATTTGATCAGGATTATTAAATTCAGAAGGAATTCCAAAAGTCTTTTCATCAATAACAATTGTTTTAGCTGCTAAATCACCTAACCTTTGAGCATGTTTAGTCATCATAATAACAAAGAATCCAATCAAATAAGGAATATAAATAACAATCACATTAAATCCAATAAAATCAGCAATCCTGATAACATTTCTGATAGCGCTTTCTTTAACGCCAATCTTTTTACCATCTATCCTGATGACTTTCAAATGCAGTAAATATTTACCAATTGATTTACCCCAAATAGCTTCAGTTATAAAATGATAAAGAACTAACAATATTGCAAATAAAATGTTTAATAAAATAAAGTTTGGAACAGGAATAATGCTAATGTTACAAATTTGATCTTCTGGAAATGTAAACTCATCCTGAATAATTGTATAATTAAATCCAATTTCCCCTTGACATAAATCTACATCAGAAACATTTCCTTGACACAAACTCATATTATCAACATCACAAACCATCATATGATCTGTCGCATTAATAAAAATAGAAATATTCGTCTCAACGTCACAACCACCTATACAAACAGGTATTGTATCGATTGTACCATTACATAATTTACATTGACTAACATTATAATCAAGAGCAAATGGCGCTTGTGTACCAGAAATATAGAAAGATAAAGTAGATATAAATGCAAGTAACATTCCAATAAATATAAAATCTATCAATGCTGCTCCAATTCTCTTCCAGACTGCTGCAGTTCTAATATCTTTCATTATTCCCCCTATATTACCAATTTTAATTAAAATACTTTATAAATCTTTTGTAGAAAAATACAATTTTTTATAAAACTTTATAGTGGTACTTCTAATTCTCAACTTTAATAAAATCTTCATAATATACGAAGAAATTCAATGCAAACAACCACCAAATACCTAAAGCTCCAATACCTATCCAATTTGTATTTAAAATATACATAGAACCAATTCCTAATACACCAATAAATACAAAAATAAAGAACCTTACTTGAGGATTTAATAAAAATTCAGTAAACCCTTTCTTTTTCTTCTTTTCCCCTTTTTTCTTAGCAAACTGCAAATAAGATAAAATCGCAGTGTAATGAATCCAAAATATTAAGGCAAATAATAAAAAGAAATTGCTCCATGTTAATGTTCCAACTATTCCTACAACAACAATTATACTAATTAATACAAATGCTTCAGTAGGATGATCTGATGGAGTATATATCATATTAATTATATATTTTACATTTATATTTAAAGTTTATTATAATATTTACTTTTTAGAAAAATTTCAACTAAAAATACTTTCCAACAACTTATCTTTATCAAATGGTTCAAGATCTCCATATTCTTGTCCTACACCCAAATAAAGAATAGGTTTACCAGTAACATAACTTATAGAAATAGCAGCTCCCCCTTTCTCATCAATATCAGCTTTAGATAATATAATACCATTCAATTCAGATGCTTCATTAAATTTCTTAGCTTGCTCTACACAATCGTTTCCAGTTATACTTTCACCAACAAATATTTTAAAATCAGGTTGTGCAACTCTAACAATCTTTTTCATTTCATCCATTAAATTAACATTGCTATGCAATCTTCCTGCAGTATCAATTAAAACCACATCAAGTTCTTTAGCTTCAGCATATTTGACAGCATCAAATGCAACAGCAGCAGCATCTGAACCATAATCATGTTTAATTACCTTAATCCCTAAATTTTTACCATGTTCTTCCAATTGTTGAATTGCAGCAGCTCTAAACGTATCAGATGCAGCTATTGTAGATTTAAAATTATTTTCTTTTAACATGTGAGCAAACTTTGCTATTGAAGTAGTTTTACCAGAACCATTCACTCCAACAAAACATATTACAAAAGGTTTATTT
>JBHPGL010000192.1:0-2076 GCA_042570655.1 Nanobdellota archaeon
ATATAAAGTTAATCAATTAATAATTTAACATATATCCTTATTTTGTAACATAACAATCTTTAAATACAACTCTAGTCTAATGTTAAACATGTACGAATATGATGATACATTAATGAAAAAATTTAAACGAAGAATTAGACATGCTTTTTTTAGAGGCCATAATAATGCCAGAACTACTGGATTAGTATTAGCTTTAGGAATTACAGTTGGATTTACAGGTTATATTATGTATCAAGCAAGAGAAGATTTGCAAGCAAAACCAAAAGACTATATAACAAATCATCAGTTAGAACCAGGAGCATTCTATTGCGGCACAGAAAAGTTAGCATATTGGCAAAACTACACATTCACAATGAAACCATTTGTACACTGTGTTAATGCAGATACAAATGGTAACAGAATGTATGAAAGTATTTTATTATCATATACAAGTTATGGCAAATTAACAATGAAAAAAATGACTTTGGAAGGGGATGTAATACATTACGATGATTTTGATGATTTTGAAATATTGCCTGACAGATTATATGATCCAGAAGCACCTGAGATATTCCCGGATGATATTTTATGGTGTGGTCCTAAAGGAGGAAAATTAAGAGGGATGTTAGATTCAGATTTTAATTGTTTTAATCCAAAAGATGAAAAAGGCAATTATTTAATTCCAAAAGTAATTATTAAAGGAAATGAATTTGATTTAGAATTCTTTAGATGGGAAAAATAAATGTAGGAGAATCAAGGTCGCCAATCATAAACATTATCATGATGATTAAAATAATAAATATCAACAAATTTTCTATCATGATCAATTTTAAATATTAAAACAAAATGTTTATCAACATGAATTCTATTAAAAGATTGTATAGGTTTTCTTAAGAATTTATATTTATGATTCGGATTTTGTCTTATTTCTAGAATCTTTTTATGAATAATAAAAAGTTGTTTCTGATTTTTCTTTGCTAATTTTTCAAAGATTTTATCTGCTTCAGGTTTAACATATAAATCATACATTCTTTAGACCATATTTTTTGGCAAAATCATCTACACGGATGCTTTTTTGTTTCTTAATTTTCTCAATTTTCTTAATAAACTCAGGTCTTAACTCAGGTTCATTCTTTTCTTCAATATATTCACTTACAATAAATTCAATTGCTTCTCCTTTGTCTTTTAATGAAAATTTTGCCTTAATAATATTTAACACCCTATTAGTGTTTTCATTTAATTCAACTAAAGCTTGTACCATTTACATCACCTTAGTTAAACTAAGTTTAACTTATTTATAAACTTTTTGGTAATTTAGAATAATAATGCAATGATCATATAAATAATTAGTCATTATAGTCTATATAATAAAATATTTTCTATATAGTCTATATAGGAAATAATATTTTCCACCTCAACAATCATTATAAAACGACAATTATTCTATATACTAATGCCGTCGATATCAACATTAATAGGAAAAAGGTTTGAAGATATTCTTCAAGAAAAATATCCAGAACTAAAATATATTGGTGACGATAAAAATTTAGTTCCTGATTTTGAACACGAATTATTCTATGCAGAAGCAAAAGTAGCTTTTGACAAGCATGATTATGCAGCACATCTAAAACAATATCAAATTGATGCATTTAAACCCTATGAAAAGATAAAACCTGTTATTTACATAATAGGATTTCATAATTTTGAAAGATCTATGACAGAGTTAAGTGGATTAACAACAAGACAAGTAAAAAATAGATTAAGAAAAAATATGAACATAAACAAATTCTATTTAGTAAACAAGAAAACAATTGAAAACATTTGGAATAAACGAAATTATGTATGTGAAAAAGGCCATATTCAAGATTGTACATTAAGGTATGGGATGTTAGATCAAATCATTTTAAATAAAGAAATATTCCCAAATGGAAAATCATATACAGCAAGAGAATATTATCAAATTCCAACTAAAAACTATTCATTCTCACTTCCGCAAGATAGTCCAATTAAGTTAGGTTACATTCTTCCAAACAAATTAGAAGATATTATTGATTATTTTAACTAAAGATTGCAATCAAGATACTCCTCTCAAGAAAT
>JBHPGL010000193.1:0-2049 GCA_042570655.1 Nanobdellota archaeon
AAGTTAGAGATGATCTAAGATATAATAAGAAAGGTAATAATCAAGCAAATCAATTAAATAAAATTTTAGGGTATAAACATTGCCACTTTATAAAAACAATGGATGTAAATAAAGTTAATAAAACAAATAATCCAAGCTGTTATGAAGGTCTTGCAGTGTTATCCAATGTTCCAATTATTAATTATAAAAGGATAAAATTAAAAAAGCATTCTGAAGATAAATATTCAAGAGCAATTTTATCTGTTAAGTTTGATAATATTAATATTTTTATTGTTCATTACTCACCTGATGATTTATTTAGCAGATTACATTTGCAAGAGACATTAGATTATGCTAAAAAGATTAAACCTTTAATTATTGGAGATTTTAATATAAAAGATCCCCATACTATTTCAGAATTAATTGATGGCGATTATATAATTTCAACTGAAATAAAAAAGTATGTATCTTATCCTTCTGAAAATATTACACTTGATTATTTTTTAATTCCTAAAAAGATCAAGATAAAATCATTTAAATGCATAGGTTCAAATATTTCAGATCATAAAGCTTTTGTTCTTGAGATTTAAATAGTATTTTTCTTAATCTCATCAATACTTCTAGTAGGAGTTGGGTCTATTCCATATAATAATGCAAGATAATAAGATGTAAGATCGCCAATCTGGATAGCAGTAAACATTCTTGCAAGTTTATTATCGCCTTTTAGTTGGATTTCTGTTATATTAACTCCTTTATCTTTAATTATTTTTTTAGTTATATTCATCCTAGAAATGATTTTACCCATGTCTTCTTCATCTTTTAGAATTATTACAAAATAGTCTCCAATTACATTATCATAACCAACTATTTCATTATGGTCAAGTTCAGGAAAAACATTGTTGAATGCCATTGTTTTTGCATTTTCATTAAATTGTTCTTTCCATCTTAATCCTACTGGTTGAAGTTTATTTGAAGTATATATTATTGGAATTTTATTTGCAATCTTTGTTGCAAGTACTTTTGCTTTCTCTGTATAATCATTTTTTAATACTTTAATAGTTTTTTGAATATCTTCTGATTTGTCTGAAATAATTTTATTATTTTGCAAAGCTGATAGCATTGAAAAGAATAGATGGCAAATTGCTGATCTTGGAGTGTGATTATCAGGGATTTTAATAAAAGGTGTTTTTGTTCTTTCGCATAGTTCTAACAATTTTCCGCCAGAAGTGATTGCTAACATTGGACACCCTATCCTTAATCCTTTTCTGAAACAGCTAATTGTTTCTTCTGTATCACCAGAATATGAGATTGATATTAACAAAGTGTTTTTGTCAACGAATTTTGGTAAAGTATATGATTTGTTAATTAATATTGGAATAGTTTTGACATATAGTTTCATTAAATCTCCTGCAATTGCAGAAGCGCCCATACCGCTAATTATGATTTTATCGAATTTAGCTTCAATTTTTACAAATGAAGCTGCATCAATTGCTTGATTGATTTGATTTACTTTATTATTTAAATATGAAAGCATGTCTTTTTCATCTACTGAGAATGCGAACTCTTCGTTTTTAATTGGTTCTTCTGGTTCATCTTTATTACCCATTAATTCTGAGATTTCTTTGAATTCTGTCATAAGGATTATAAAATTATTTCAGTTTATAAGGATTGTTATGGTGGAAAAGATAAATAATATTATTAATATTGCCACTGCCTATATTGCATGAGTGACTTGTTTCACAGAAGAAACAAGTTGACCTGAGGTTATGTTTACATGACCGAAGTTGAGGGGTTGTTAATGCTTGGCAGTGGCAAATAATAATTTCCGAAAAAGCATAGATATAAATATAACTTCATATTATTATTTGATAGGTGAAAGATTATGGTAAATCAAAAAGAAGAGGAAATTGACCTCGAACTTGATGATTTTGATGAAGAAGATTCCAGGTTAGAAGAGGAGTAGTTCTATTATATAAATATTTAAATATTATTGAGTTTATAGGTGTTAATATGAGTTTTGATCTAATTCTTCCTGGACAACACTATTATCCAAACCTAAATTTCTACATC
>JBHPGL010000194.1:0-2045 GCA_042570655.1 Nanobdellota archaeon
TTTATTTTATTAATACATAATTATAGTAGGGGAAAATATGACTGAAATTTGGACAGAAAAATATAGGCCAAAAAACTTCTCAGACATGAAAGGTCAAAAAGAAATTGTGAATAGAATAGTTGCTTTTGTAGAACAACAAAATATGCCTCATTTACTCTTCTCAGGTCCAGCAGGTATAGGTAAAACTACTTTATCATTAATTATTGCCCGACAATTATTTAAAGATTCTTGGCAAACTAATTTTCTTGAACTTAACGCTTCTGATGAAAGAGGAATTGACATTATTAGAAACAAAGTAAAAGATTTTGCACGAACTAAAGCAATTGGAGATGTTCCATTTAAAATAATCTATCTTGACGAATGTGACGCTTTAACAAAAGAAGCACAGCAAGCATTAAGAAGAACAATGGAAAACTATACTCAAACATGCAGATTTATTCTATCCTGCAATTATAGCAGTAAAATAATTGATCCAATTCAATCAAGATGTACAATATTCAGGTTTAAACCTTTGAAAAAAGAAGATATTTACGAGATAATCGACAAAATTGCTAAACAGGAAAATTTAACTATTGATGAAAAGGCAAAGGAAGCTTTGTTTGAAGTCTGTGAAGGAGATTGTAGAAGGGCAGAAAACATTCTTCAAAGTTGTGCAGCTGTAGAAGATAATATTACAGATGAACTAATATTTTCATTAGCATCAACTGCAAAACCTGAAAAGTTAAAAGAAACCTTACAATTAGCTTTCAACGGCAAATTTATTGAAGCAAGAAACAATCTATTAAATTTAATGTTAGAATATGGTTTATCAGGATTAGACTTAATAAAACAAATTCAAAGGGAAATATGGAACCTTGACATTGAATCAAAACAAAAAGTCATGTTAATTGATAAATGCGGTGAAATTGAGTTTAGAATGGTAGAAGGTTCAGACGAATACTTACAATTAGAAGCTTTACTTGCACAATTTACAGCTGCAGGACAAATTGATCAATAATATTATTCTTTCAATATTAATTAAAAATAATTATATCTTCAAAATTTATTAAATAAATGATTTATAAAAATTTAAGAAAAAAAGAAAAAATTAGATTTGTTTTTCAACCATAACAGATTGATCTACATAATCTCTATATTTATAGTTTAACTTAATATCAATTGGTTTTGTAAATGGTGTTGCACCGTCTGCAATTACATCATTTTTTAAAGTACATCTAACTGTTGCTCGATTATTTTCCAATCTCGCAATACCTTCACCAGGTCCAATTGATCTGCATACAAAATCATCTGCTGGAGTAATTTCATAGTCTACATATCCAAAAACACTATGATAATCTTTTGTATCTCTATCTGCAGCATTTAAAGTTGCTATATAATCATCTGATGTAACTTGACCACCGCCTGCATTCACTATATCAAAGGATAATGCAAATATTCCTTGTCCAACTCTTTCTTGAACAGCGCTACTAATTTGGATTGGAGCACCAGATACAAACAATGATTGACTACCACCCATATCACAAATTCTTTCATCTCTTACATCATATTTGTAACAAACTCTTGGAATTGTTGCATAAGTTTCATATGGATATTCATATTCAATTGTAAATGTTTGAACATAAAACTCTTTTGTTAATTCTGGTATATATTCAACATTGCCACCAAACGAAATAATTGCTTCACCACCGTCATAATCTCTTGTTTTTTCATTTAAATCATTACCATATGATACTTCACCTGTATCTAATCCTGAAAATAAATTGTTAGCAATTCCAATTACTTGAAATTTAATATCGTTTGAAGGGATTTCAAATTCTCCTTTATTTTGAATTTTTAATTCAATAGGAAATCCTTGATCCTCGTAAACAGTCGGCATTCCATTACTTAAACTTGAAATGTATTCAAAATCAACCTCTAATCCTTCTGATCCACCTTGATAAGGTGTTCTAACTGTTGGCTCATCTCCTCCACCATCACAACCCATTATCATAAGAACTACACCAATTATTAGTAAAAATGTAAAAATCTTTTTCATTTTATCTTCC
>JBHPGL010000195.1:0-2018 GCA_042570655.1 Nanobdellota archaeon
ATTTAATATTGTCTTCAAATTACCTTTATCAACATAATATATCTCATTTTCAAAAACACAAGACCTATTAACCCATTCATCTGTTTTTTTAACATGGTGGGTTTTATTTTTATTTAAATCATAATATTTAAATATTTCTCTCTCATTAAATAAGAATCCATAGCAAAAGTTTGAATGTGCTATTTCATCCGCAGTTTTCATCCTAGCCATGTTTTTCCTCACAATACTTTAATATTTTATTACGCATATGAATATCATTTATGTGAATTGCCCCATAAATTTGAGCTTTAGGTTTAACAATAAAATTTTCCTCTTCCAATTCCTTTTCTTTTAAATCAACTATTGCAGAAAAAATACCTTTATGCCAATGAGAATAAACGATAAATAATTTATTGTTTATATTATTGATAATATTTAGATTTCCATAATTAGATCCTCTAATCGATCCTTTAACATATTCATTATTAATATCTAGCATTCTTTCATATAAAGTTGAAATAAAAGTTTTTTCATCTATTACATCAAAATATTGAAACATATGTGGATTCCATTTACAAGAATAAATAATATTTTCAAGTTTTTGTTTTTCCAAATCAATTGAACAGATTGAAACAGGTTCGTCTTCAATGTGAACCATACCAAAAAGTTTATCTTTATAACTTTTTATACATTTAATCTTTCCATTTTCTAGAGAAAATAATTCTTCTTCTAATTTGAAGATCTTCACATTGTTATGAGAATATAATTGATTTTTGTAAATAAAAAAATTGTCACCTGATTTTAAAGTTTTATTTCCAAATATTGTTTTTTCCCCAGAATGACTGTTAATATAAATGTCATCTTTATAATCTATCATTTTAATTATTAACCCATCATTATGATATACATCATAACTTTCTTTATCTTCAAAATCATAATAGCAAATATCATTTCCATCTGTATATAATAACCCGTATTGAAAATCTCTTGCAATTTCCTCAGCTGTTCTCATCTTAGCCATTATATATTCTCCATAATATCTAAATTATCATTTCCATAATCTAATATTTTCTTGTGTAAATTATAACTCATAATTGGTTCAAAATCATCAAATGCCCCATAATCAAATGGTACAACTTCTTTCTTTTCAATTACTTCGCATAATTTAAGGTCAATATTGACATTTTTTACTCCATGAGATTCTGCACTGTACATTAATTCGATAATAAAATCCTTTTCTTCAATTAATTTAAATGAAAAAATCTCGCCTTCATCAATGCCTTTAATATTTATTTCATTAAATGTCAAACAATCTGCTTTACAATTTGTAATTAAAGAAAAATCAAAATTTAAAAGATTTCTATAATTTATTTTAATTGCTTTAACAGGATGTTTTTCGTAATCAACATTCTTTTCTAATTTTCCGCCATATTTAGTAACTTCTTCACCTTGTTCAAATAAATAATAATTTTCATCATATAAGCAAATTGGAAAAATTTTATCATGGATTATAATATCATTAACATGTTCAATACTAGGTTCCATTGAATCTAAAATTTCTTTAATTGGACCACTCATTGGAAGAAATACACTAATATCTACAACCTTTTCATTCTTAATAGAATCAAATACACCATATTCTCCATAATCATATAATGTTTCATTAATATATTTTACGCCCATAACTTTCCCATCTCTTTCTGGACCTTTCAATAACATTCCATCTTTCTCTATCCCATAAGTTTTGAACAATGATGAAACATATTTTTTTTCATAATAAGCATAATATACTTCCTCATCTGACGACGCATATGATATAATCTGATTATCACTGTATCCTAATGGATACATTTCTTTTTCTCGGATATCATAATAACAAAGACCTTTATCATGATTTTGAAATAATATACCGTATACTAATGGTGCCATTGCAATTTCCTTAGCACTTCTCATTTTTGCCATTATTCCACCAAAGTACTCTCCTTAATTATTTTTTCATGTAATTGTTTATTCTTATTCAAGCAAATTTTATTATAATC